>JALZHI010000003.1 GCA_030913985.1 Chloroflexota bacterium
GTACTCGAAACTCGGAACTCGGAACTGGTCATGCTCCTTCCAAGAGTCTCTTGAGCCTCGTCATGTCGCCGGAGAGCAGGCCGCCCATTAGGCCGTTTAGAAACAGGTCCGGGACGCTTGGCACGTCGAGGAGGAGCGTTACATGGGTGCCTGTGCCCCTCCTGTTGGACTCCAGCTTCATAGCCAGCAACGCACGGGGTTCGCCTTCGATGCTGAAAGAGACCAGGCTGTCGGTTTGCAGACGGGCCAGGCGCAAGGCCACCAGGCTGCGCTTGCCGAGGAAGTTGGCCTCCGCTCGCCAGAGGCTGCCCTCCTGCGCTTCGCCTTCCGGCCCGGAAACGACGCGTGTGATAGAGCTAATGTAGTTGGGTGCGTTCCGTGGGTCAGAGACGTACTTGAAGACCTTCTCCACGGGCACGTCAATGTTGGTTTGTCGCTTCAACCGGCCCAATAATCAGACCTCCGTAGTTGCGATGCCGCCAGGTTAGACTTCAGCCTCGATGGCGGCAGCTTCCTCCACCGCAGCCTTGCGCTTGCCCCTCGTGTCGCCCTTGCCCTGCATGTTGTAGAGCTTGATTACCTCTTCTACCGAGGTCGCGTCTTCGGGCGTGCGCTCGGGCCGCTCCTTAATTATACGCGGGAAGCGCAGGGCGTAACCGGGGCCGGAGTCGCTGCGGCCAGCGGGGTGCATTTGCGAGCGGCTGACTTCGTCGGCCTGGAGTTCCACTACCAGGCGGGGCACCACCCAGATATCGGGGGTAATCACCGAGATTACGCGGGGGTCGTGGTGCTCGATGCGGTCCGCGTCCAGCCTGCGGCAGAGGTCGCGCCACCCTTCGTCGGAAAGGCCGCTGGCTACCCTGGTCACGGTTGGCAGCGTATCCGTGTCCTTGTCGTACACCGAGACGAGCAGCGAGCCGATACCCCAGGAAGCCCTGCGGCCCTTGCCATAGTAATAGCCGACGATGGCGCAGTCCACCGTGTCGCGCATCTGGGTCTGGTAGGACCGCTTCATCTTGATCCAGTTGAAGCCCCGCTTGCCCGCCTCATAGGTGCCATCCAGGCGTTTGGCGACAATGCCCTCTAAACCCTCTTCCAGTGAATCCTCGTAGAAGAGCACGATCTGCTCCGGGTCGTCCGTGATGAGCACTGTAGAGACCTGTAGCCCGCCAAGTCCGTCTGTGGGTTGAATCGCCTCGCTGAGGGCCTCCCGACGCTCGGTGTAGGGCGCACGAGTGAGGTCGCGGCCATCGAGCAGCAGCAGGTCAAAAGCCAATAATCTCAACGGGAGGCTCGCGCTCATCTCCTCGATGTTGTGCACCCGGCGGCGTTGCGATGTGACCTGGAAGGGCTGGTACCTGCCGGTCTCCGGCTCGTAGGCCAAGGCCTCCCCTTCGAGTATGGCGTCCCTCGCCGCGATCTGGGCGTGCACGGCTGCTACCACGTCGGGGAACATCCCGCTCAAGTCCTCAAGGCCGCGTGAGAAGATGGCAACCTGATCGCCCACCTTGTGGACCTGCATCCTGAAGCCGTCGTACTTCGGCTCAACCGCACACTTGCCGAGCCGCGCCAGGATCTCCTCCGCACTATCGGCCCGCTCCGCCAGCGCCATCCTGACGGGGTTGCCTACCTTCACGCGGATTTCCTCCAACCCCTCTGCGCCCGCGCTGTAGAGAGTGCGGGCCACCAGCCCCAGGTCGGTGGACAGGTTATAGGCGCGTTCGATGCCGGGCCTGAGTGACTTGTCCCCCGCCTTAGCGACCGAAAGGGCGTCCATCAGGGTCGGGTCGCCCACGCCGACGCGCAACCTGCCCACGACGATGCGGCCTACGTGCTTCGCCTCCAACGGCTCCAGCCGGGCCAGCAGTTCCGCCAGCAGGGTGACCTTGGCCTCCTGGCTGCCGGAACCAACCGTCTCGGTTATGCGCGTGAGGTGGCTGTAGACCTCCTGCAATGGCACGCCATCCGCAGTGTTTTCTCCAGCCAACGGCAACTGCCTTGCCCCAGCCTGTGCGAATTCCTGCGCGACCAGGCCAACGTCGCCTAGCTGCTTGAAGCGAGCGGCCACGGACTCCGGTTGAGCGCCGTACGCCTGGGCGACCGAGCGGAACACCAGCCGCTCGTTCATGCCGAACTCTTTCTGGATGAAATCGGGCAGCAGGCGGCCCTGGCTGAGATAGACGAGCTGAGCGATGTCCTGGGGTCCGGCCTGGCCCAGCATCTCGGCCAGCATGGCAATCATCTGGGTGCGCCCGCTTACCGGCTCAAGCGCTTCTAACGTGGCCGCAAGCGTGCCGAAAGGCATAGTCATGTCGCGTGGGAACTCCTGGAAATGAGAGTCACAAGCCGTGGGAGGCTTACAGCGCGATTATATAACGCGGCAGGAGGGAAGGCAAATCTGCGATCGGAGGTTTGATATGGGGAAGGGGAAAGCCCGGCTAGTCTTCCTCGGCGTTCAGGGCGTCGAGCAACCGCCGCGTTTCGTCGTCCTGGGGCGAGAGTTGTAGCAGCATGAAGCGCGGGTCCTTGAGCAGTATGTCCACCCGTCCCATGAGCCGGTAGATGCGCTGCTGGGGGTCCTGGTACGTGACTTCCTGGCTGAGCATGAAGGTCGGAGGCACGACCAGCTCTGTGTTCTCCCACACGGACCTGCCCATCGGAAACCGTTTGAGGTAGCGTTCCACGTCCAGGTACCAGCTATCGAACTGTTGAGCGGCAAAGGCGATGCGGAAAGTGAGCACCCTGCGTGCAAAATGATACAGCCGGTCTTCATCCCGGTAGCGGGAATAAATGGGCTGGTCGGGGTCCACGTAGGCCGCCAGCGTGTGCACGTTCACGCTACGCCGGTACTCGTCGTCCGTCAGCCCGTACATCCGGCGGCCAACCCTGTTGATGTAGCGGCGGTACCACCTGTTATCAACGAGTACCGACGGTTCGGGAGAGAGTTCGAGTTCAGACGCGATTTCGGCCACGAAGGCCTCTATCTCCTCGTCAGATGGGGGTGGCACTTCCATGTGGAATACAGCCTCGCGTTCGGCAGGGGTGGCCTGGAGCGCCTCCAACAGCCGGTAGATGGTCTCAGGCTTGGGCTTGGAGCGGCGAGACCCGCCACGCTCCAAACGGTTTAGAAAGGCGGCATCGACGTTGGCAAGCTGGGCCAGCGCCTTCTGTTGCAGCCCGCGCCGCAGTCTTAGCTGCTTTATCCGCCAGCCTGCGTCGGTTGTATCGGCTGTATTGTCGGCATCGCGCCGGGTAGGGTCAGGCAATGGTCGCCTCTTGCAGTACGAGTACCACCTGGGGCGGGCGCTTGCTGACACCTCCTACGCATCCTAGCGCCGCTCCGAGCATAAGGGCCAGCTATGATGGCCGGACATGCTCGTAAGTCCATTGCACCACATGTCGTCTGCGGGCAACTGGCGGACAAGACGAGTAGAATGGCGTAGTGTGCGCATTTAAGCTGAAACACCTGCATAGAGCCACAGCCCTGCTGACCCACAGTAAAGGCTGGGCACAGAAGTGTTCATAAGGAAAGGAGCGAGATTCCGGCAGCCAGGAGACAAGGCCGTCAGCCTGATTTGCGCAACAAGCGCCCTCCTGCACCAATAGGGCCTTTTACAAGCCCCGCCAGGGCAGTATGGGTGTTGGAGGTAGTATAAACGATAAGTTGACCTTAATCAATGCCTAGATTTACTTATCGTTTGCAAATCTATAGCTTTTTGACTTAAGCTTTGTTGGAGGTATGGAGCTGATTGTAGTTCTTCGCCACAAGAGGTGAGGACTCAGGCGACCGCACCAGGCAGATTCTCACGCTGCATGACCGACCACACGTGGTCCGCCAGCCAGCGGTAGCCGGCGCTGCTAGGGTGGAAGCTGTCGGCTGATACGAGGTCGGGCTGAGCGAGCACCTGGGCGCTCCCAGGAAAGAGGTCTACCAGGGTGACACGGTCGCCGTACTCAGCCGCGGCCTGGGACATGGCGGCATTCCACTGGCGGATGCCCCCACGTATCAGCTCGCGGCGACTGGAGTCGGGGCCGGGTAGCAACAAGGAGAGATCGGGAAGGTTGAGCAATACGATGTGCGCGTCCGTGTCCTGGGTGAGACGGTCGAGGGCCGAACGCAGGTCACGCATGTACAGGGCCAGCGGGATACCGCGCGTCGCGTCGTTCACGCAATTCCAGATCGTTATCAGGTCGGGCTTCGCGGCCACCGCCTGCGGCACCTCTATCTTGTTGGCCTCGTTCAAGGTAATGCCGTTGCGGCCCAGTCTGATGAGTTGCGTGTTCGCTGGTAAGTTGCGGGCCAGCAGCACTACCCAGCTTTCCGACGATGGGTCTTTGGCACCGACGCCCACCACGTCTGAGGCCCCTATCGCGGCATAAATAAACGGTTTCTGCACCTGTTGTTCTTCCTGTTCCTGCTTGCCAGCATCTTCAGTTTCTACATCGGGGGCCACAGGCACAGGGGTCCGCACCGCCCACCGCCAGACGAAGATCGTCAGGATGATGATGGCAATAACCAGGCCAACCACGGGGGGGGTCACCGGGTTGTCAGGCACAGAGACTACCTTTCCGGCCAGGGCAGCGCAACGTCAGTCACCCAGGGCAGCGCCCACAGCCACCAGGGCCATGCCACTAACCACGGAGATGATGAGCCAGGTGCCCTCAAGTGGGGCGTTCGTGTTGCCCGACATCGAGTTGAAGAGCACGTAAATGGGCACAAGCAGCAGCAAGACCGCCCCGGCCCCGATTGTGGCTATTGAGATGGGCCGCCGCGACGAACGCTTGCCGAGGTCTTGAGACAAGATAAGCCTCCCTGAGTGTATAATTGCTCACAGTATTATTGCACAGCCGCTACGCGCAGTCAAACGATCCTACCGATGCTTGCGTCTTGAGGAGCCGAACATGATTGTCGAACAGGCAGCTATCAAGAGCAGGTTGGACGAGTTGCGATTGAGCTACGACGGCTTCACTAAGCAACTTACCCGCCCCGGCCTTTCTGCCGAGCGGGCCGAGCGCCTACACTCAGACCTTGAAATGCTGCGGGAGGAGATTGCCACGCTCGAAAAGCTCCAGCAACTCGGTAGAGTGGAACCCGACCGCGCCCGAGTAGAGGCCGCCGTCCAGGAGCGCCTTGAGGTTGTGCAAGAGAGACTGCTGGAGGAAATGCGCTCGGTGGGACTGGAAGCCGAGGCCGCAGGGGCCATATCGGGCGAGGCAAGGGGTTTGCTGTGGGCGCTGGGCCGCGACCGCCTCACCCTCGCCATGCAGGACATGTCGCAGAACGTGCCGGGCCGCGACCCCGGACGCACAGACCGTGCTATACCCAACATCCTCTTGCACGCCTTGCAGGAGGCCCCCGATGCCGAGTCCCGGGCCAGCGCCGCCTACGAGTTGGGCCGCCTACAGCTTGTGGAGGCAATCCCCTCCCTGGTGCGGGCGGTCGAGGACCGCGACTCCTTCGTGGTGGATGTCGCGCTACAGGCCCTCGGCTATTACCCTGACGAGGCGCTACGGGAGGCCCAGGTAAGCCCCACTTTGATCGAGCGTGTGGCACGAGCAAGGCAACGTCCGTAGGGAGGGGTTCGACCTGGACTTTATTGCAGCATTTGACGCTTGTCCGGCCTTAACCCCTGTGATATAATGCCGCAGTGAGCGCCCCCGAGTGCCCGGCAGGCGCGGCACGCAGCTACTCGTCCTCTATTGCTTCTCATTACTTTGTGGTGTCTCGTAAGGCATCCAATAGTTTCTCATTAGGAGGCCCAAATGAAGGTTAGCGAAGTAATGATTGACAAGCCTCCGGTGGTCACACCAGACGACACAATCTCCCAGGCCGCGCGCCTGATTGACGAGCTGCATACTTCACTCGTCCCCGTCGTGAACAACCAGGAAGACAAGCACGTGGTGGGCGTTATTACCGACAAGGAAGTCATGCGCTGCACCGCCTCCGGCGAGAACCCACAGACCGCTTACGTCAAGGACTACATGGGCAACACCTACGAAACGGTGCGCGTGGATCAGGATGTTGAAACGGCCCTCGTGGAAGTACCCGCGAACGTGGACGCACCCAAAGGCGACATGGGTACGGGCACGGGGACCGACACGCTTCTAGGCTCCTCGGGCGGGACGAGTGGACTGATGGGCAGGCGGCCGATTGTGGTCGTGGACGGCGACAGGAAGGTGGTCGGACTCATCACGCGGCCGCACCTTGCTATGGATATGGCTAAAGTGCAGTCGGGCCAGGTCGTGTCGGGCCGCACGGAGTCGATGCAGCTTGTTTGGCGGTGCACCGACTGTGGCTACCTGCTCACGAGGGCCGAGCAACTTCCCGAGCAGTGCCCCGACTGTGGCGCGCCCAAAGAAAACTTCGTGCTCGTTATCGAGGACTGACAAACACACCGTACCGAGCGCCTCGCCATTCCGATATGCCCACTACAGGCTTCAAGTTCATAGACCTACCCACCGCCGCCGAGCGCCTGGGGATTACGCGCACCGAACTCCTCAGTTGGGTGGACGAAGGGCGCATCCGCCCCTTCAGCGGCAAGGGACAGCAGAGCGTATTTCGCACCGCCGACGTCGAACGGTTGGTTGCAGAGGTCGGCGCGGCGGCCGCACAGGCGGCGGCAGAGGCCGAGCAGCCCGCGCATGAGGGGGGAGCACCCACCCGCGTGCGGCGGCGCGACCCGGTCAAGCTGATTGGCACGCGCCTCAGCCAAACCTCACGCTGGGCCGAGATCACCGACCAGGATATCTCCACCTGGATAGATGCGCTGGACCCGGTGCAGTACGATAGGGTGCGCAAGGTGGTAGATATAGCAATGGACCGCCTGCAAAAGGTACGTGCCAGCGTCGAGCAGAAGAGATGACAGGATTGCATGGCAGTGGACCTGACATTAAGGGCGGAACTGAGAGCACATGCCGCGCTACTACACTCTAAGCGAAGCCAATGGGATGCTGGCTCAGCTTTCGCAACTGCTGGAGCTTATGCAGGCCCAGCGGCGACAGTTGGACCTTCTACAGGGCAGGTCTAAGGTCGTCGCGCAGAAGACGCGGGGCAACGGCAACCACAACCCAGGCGAAGACGTAGCCCTGGCCCAGGCCACCAGCCAGGTTGAGGAAGCCCTGGAGGCTGCGATTAAGCAGTTGCAGCACTGGGGCATCGAGCTGAAGGACCTTCAAACCGGCCTGGTCGATTTCCCCGCCCTTAGAGAGGGACGCGAGGTCTATCTGTGCTGGAAGTTGGGCGAGTCCGAAATTGCATTCTGGCACGAGATAGACACCGGGTTTGCGGGCCGACAGCCTATTGACGACGAGTTCAGCTAATTCACACGTACCCTCCCCTCCTGGAACCCCGCTAGTCCTGACATTACCTTATGAGCAGCCCCGTGCCCGCGCCTACCCTGGACCAGACTGGCTTAGATAGGGCGGCCACCCCGGCGCGAGCTACCGGCAAGTCAGGTGTGGACCGAGCCTTGCCCTGGCTCATCGTCTTTGCCGCCTTCGTCGTTTTCATGCTCACAGCGACCGGCTTCCACACTTACGATGGCATCTCCTACATCCGCGACATGGGCAAGCCGCTAGCCGCACTCTTTCTACCACATCACCTGATCTACGAACCGAGCGTGCTGCTCATGCTGAACTTGTGGCGCGCCTTTGGGTATACCGGGTACGCCGACCTTCCAGGCTCGATGTTCAGCAGTATCGCTGGCGCGTGCGGCCTGGGCCTGTTCTTTGGCATGGCACGACATTGTAGCGGCTCAAGGTTGGTAGCCCTGGTTGCCACGTTAATGTTGGGCCTAAGCTACGGCTACTGGTTCTACAGTGTCGAAGTAGATATTTACGTACAGCCCCTCTTCTTCCTGCTTGCCACGGCAGCGCTCTACCTCCACGCGCTGCGAAGCACGGTGCCCCGCGCATACATGTTCTTGCTCATGGGGATAGCTCATGCCCTGGGGGCGCTATACCACCAGGCGGCTCTATTCATCGTGCCTACCTTTGCGTTAGGAATCTACCTGCTGCCCGGCAAAATAAGTGAGAAGGTGCGGTGCCTGGTGGCTTACGGCGCAACTCTCGGGCTGGTGCTCGTGCCCGCTTACTTCGTGGGTGGAGTGCTCATCGCGGGCCAGAATACGCCCGATAAGTTCGTGCGCTGGGCCAACAACTTCGGGCAACTCGGTACCTGGGGAGCCTTCACACCGGCTACACCAGCAGGCACGATCAGTGGCAGCGCAGCCGCCATCAGCGCGGACTACTGGGTAGGCAGATTGCTCTTGCTCTCGCTCGTGGTTGTGCTTGCGGCCGGGGCTCGGGCAGCCACACGGCGAGGCGGACCTCTGGCGTGGGTACTCTGGACCTGGACGGGCACCTACACGCTCTTCTTCGTCTGGTGGCAGCCGGAAGTCCTCAAGTTCTGGGTGCTTGTGCTACCTCCGGCGTTGCTGCTCGTTGTGTTGGGCTTCCAGTGGGGTGCGCTCGGCACGAGAAGCCGCAGCGTGGCCTGGGGAGTGGCCGCTGCCGTGCTACTGCTCTTGACGGCAACCAACGCCCCTAGCATATGGGCCAAGCGCGACCCCATGTCAGACCCGGGACGCAGGACCAGCGCCGAGTTGTCTCACATGTCCGGCCGGGAAGACCTCATCGTTTTGCAGTCGGGGAGCGCCGAGCACTACTTACCGTTCATGTACGACCGCATCAACGTAATGTCGGCGCGGGAGCTTTGGTACCAGGGCGGCGCGTCTGGGCAAGACGAGGCAGTCACCGCGATCCGTCGCAGGCTCTGGCACGCACTGGCGAAAGGCGCGCCCGTCTGGATCGAGGACAGGGTGCTCACCTCAGGTGTGCGCATCAGCGACCATTATGTGTTTTCCAGGGAAGAGGTAGACGTGCTGCTCTCCCCCTACGGCGAGCGGTTGGAGGGGACCCAGGTGGCTGCGGGTTCAGCGATTTTCACCCGTTTCTCACCAAGCGAGGTGTACGACAAAGCAGACAGTTGGACCTTCACGACCGACGAACAGGGTTGGAGCGCCGCAAATGTCGCGGGTGAAACCGTTAGCGAACAAGGTTGGTGCTTCTCGCCAAGGGAGGACCCCGGCCTGTATAGCCCGCCCGTACGTCTGCAAGCCAACAACTACGGCAGTGTGTACATTGTCATGGACACGGCAGCACCGGGCCGCGCGCAATTTTTCTTCCGACAGAATCCCGACGAACCCTACAGCGAAGCGTCATCCGTACAATTCCAGGTCGAGCCGGGCACTCACGGTTATGAGGTGCCACTTGGACCTGAGTGGCAGCGCACGCAGTCGGTCCAGGGTATGCGGCTTGACCCGGTGGAGAGCGGCGACCCCTCTCTAGGAGACGCCAACCGCGTGTGCGTCAAGGAAATACGGTTGCAGCCCTGACGCGCTGTCCCTACAGAGCTAGTGCGTTGTGCGCTGCCGCAACGCCTCGTAGAGCACAATCGAACCTGCGACCGCCGCATTGAGCGACTCTATCTTGCCGCGCATCGGCAGTTGTAACGCCCCATCGCACCGCTCCCTTACCAGCCGCCCCACCCCGCTGCCCTCGGAGCCTACCACCAGGCCCAGAGGTCCCTTCAGGTCGGACGTGGCATAGAGCGCGGCCCCAGGTTCTGCTTGCAGGGCGTACACCCACAGGCCCGCCTCCTGCAACGCCTCGATAGCGCGTGGAAGATTGTTGGTCTGGCAGACCGTCAGGTGCTCCACCGCGCCCGCCGACGCGTTCACCACCGCCGCCGTCACCTCGACTTGCCGCCTCTCAAGCATTACAACCGCCGTGACACCCACCGCTTCCGCCGTGCGCAGCAACGTACCAAAGTTCTGAGGGTCCTGAATCGAGTCGAGTAGCAGAACCAGCGCGCCCGGCCCTGCCTGACGGCATTGCGCCACGACCTCGGCTATGGTGCTGTAGGGGTAACCCGATACCTCGGCGGCCACGCCCTGGTGGTGCTGTCCCACTCGGGTAAGGGTATCCAGCCTGGCAGGTGGCACGCGCTCGACGGACACGCGGAGCCGCCTGGCCTCGCTTTCGATGCGTACCAGCGGATCGTCCGGCGAGCCTTTAGCCCCTCTCCCCGACTCGCTCAACAGGATGCGGAAAACCTTGCGGCGGCCCGCGCGCAACACCTCCTCAACCGCGTGCCTCCCGTAGATCCATTCCGCCATGTGCCTTCCTCCCCGACAAAACAACAGGCGACCTTATGGTCGCCCGCTAGTGCCAACTCTTCACAAGCCCCTAGTCGTCCGAGGACGCGGCGGGTGTGCTGGATGTGCTAGATGTGCTCGGACTGCTGTCGGTCTTCGGCTTGTCGTCGGTGGAGGCCGCTGCGTCGGGCTTGCTGTCATCGCTGCCCTTAGAGGAGCTTGAACCCCCCGACTTGCCCGAGCTGCGGTTGTCGGTTACGTACCAGCCGCTGCCCTTGAAAATAACCCCCACCGGGTGCAGCACGCGCCGCACCGGACCCTGGCCGCAAAGCTCACACACGCTCACGGGGTCGGCTGTAACGGGTTGTATCTTCTCGAACCGCTGGCCGCAATTCTTGCACTGGTATTCATAAACTGGCATGTTGTCTCTTTTCCACTCCCTTTAACATTTAGTAGCTCATCATATGCTTCGTACTCATACCCTACATTATCCGCTAACAAGCGCGAGCCTAATGCAGCTTGTCGTGGTGCCGCGTGTCGGCAGCCAACCTGTTTAGCGCAACCAGTATGCCACGCTGCACGAGCCTGAGCACCAGCAGATTGGTTTCGGGCGGTGCTTTCAGGATCGTCTGGGCGGCGGACCGCGCGCACTCGGCATCGTGGGCGTCACCGGCCATGTGCAGCCACTCGGACATGCGGCGCAACCGCTCGGAGTACCTCTGCCGCGCCTCGGGCCCGTACTCGTCGTGAGCCAGGCGAATCAAGGCGGGCAGCAAGAAGCGCCAGCTATCGTCGTTCAACTCCCTGGGCGGGCCGCCGCTGAGCGTACTGATGTCCTGCGCTACGTGCCTGGCCGACTCGCTTGCCAGGTACCAGCTATCGAAGACGGGGTTCGTGAGCAGGTCGGCTTCCCTGGCTACGAGATGGTCCTCCCCCTCGGCCTCCCAGGTCGACCGGAAATCGGCCTCGTCCAGTCCACCGGCATACGACCAGCAGAGGTGCCCCAGCAGGCAATAATCGAGCGGAAGCGGTGCCGACGCGGCCCAGTTGTTACGCACCGCCTCCCTGAGGATATCGAGGCCGTAGAGGAAATCGGATTCGAGCAGGGGCACGTGAATTGGGGTGTTGGACGAGTCGCGCGCCCCGGTCTGCCCTTCTTCGCCCAACGGCATCCCCATCCAGGTACGCAGGCTTTGCCGGTGCACGAAGCCGGGTCGCGCAACCACGGGGAGGTCGGAGGGCTTGGCTTCGGGCGTGCCACTTGCCTCCACCACTCCCACAGCCTCGTTGACAAAGAGTTCCAGCACGGCTGACACGTTGCTGCCCTCCGCGACCGGCGCGATCAGCATGAGCAGGCGATTCCCGCTGCCGTCAATGGGGCTGACGAGGGCGCGGCACCCCTCCACCGGCGCACGCAGCACGCGTGGGCTGTAGCCGGATAGCCGCAGCTTCTGCAACGACCTGTTGGCGGCGTGCGACACTTCGGACGCCAGGCTAGGTTCGAGCAACGCTAGCGTGTGCACAGAACTGCGGCTACCCTGCGCCGCCAGGGCCTCGACCACAGCCATGGAAAGTTCCAGGTCGGGGTGTAACGCGAACAGCCGGGCCACTTCGGCGGGGGTGTCGCGCTCCAGCGCGGTGAGGCGGCTGAATATGCCGAAGAGCAGGTCCGAGGACTGCGCCAGCAATGTGTGAACGTAGGACCGCAAGATTGGCGACTTGAAGACACCCTGCAAGGCCCCGCGCAAAGAGTAGGCCAGCGAACCAAGCGGGTCGTTGAGAGTGCCAACGAAGTCCTCGTCAGGCGGTTCGCCCAGGCAGTACTCCAACACCAGCATCGCGCCCAGCCGCCGCGCGTCGGAGTTGCGCTTGTCGTCGGCGGCTTTGCGCAGGTGGGTCACGGCCATATCGCGGTCGGGGAAGGCTGTGGCCGCGCGGCCCAGCTCGTCTATGTCGTCGGGGCGGAAAGCGTCGAGTCTGCGCGTGATGACCGCCAGGATCGAAGGCCCGTAGCCCGCGACTTCATTGAGCCTTGCCTGGTACTGTGGGTGCGATGGGGCGGTGGCGAGGAACTGGTCGAGGGCGCGTTCGGCTGCCAGGTAGCCCTGCAAGTCTATTACTTTGCCTACTTTGGGGGCGCGAGAAGTTTCGCTGTCTGTGTCGCGGCTGTGTGGCACGCCAAGACCTCAATGCAAAGTATGAATAAAGTAACAAACGTGCAAGCACAAAAAAGCGTGATGCGGTCTTCCCATTATACCGCATCACGCTTCGATTTTACTCAAACTGGCTAGTATTGCCCGGAAAGGTGCCACCAGGCGGGAAGCTGAGTGAGCACCCACACCATCATGACTACAGCGACCAGCCACATCACATCCACTACCCAGGCCCATGTGAAGCCACCCCGGCGGCGCGTGGCCTCTTTCATGTACTGCTTCATGGCGGGCGCGACAGCCTCGGGCTTCACGGGGCGCTCGCTGGAGTAGTTCATGGTGGGGTCGGCGCTGGTCATGCCCAGATTCATCTTCTCGATAGAGTTGTTGCAATAGGGGCAAGGCTCGGCCACGTCAGCCTTGGCGTCAATCACGTCCACAAGCTCGTGGCAGTGGGGGCAATTGACGAAGAAGCTGAAGCCGCACCGCGTGCAAGAGAGCGACGTGTCGGGTACCTGCTCCGCGCAGTGCGGGCAGGTGACCATCACCTGGTCCTTCTTGGGGGCCGCCAGGTGCTGCGTCATCTCGTCGGGGTTCTCCCTGCCAAACCCGTGGATGCTAGCGGGGTCGGGCAGCATGCCGGGCGAAAGCTGGCTGGACTGAGCGTACCAGGGCTTTACCTCGCTCTGCGACGACATGTCGAAGCCGGGCAGGTCGCTGGGGGTCGGCAACTGGAAGTCACCCGCCGGTCCCATCGGTCCGTAGGCAACGTTGGAGTGGCCGTTCTGCCAGTCACTAGGGGCGGCTTCCGCATGGCCCTGTCCGTACCCGCCCTGCCCCTTCTCCGCATATGGAGTGGCAGCGGCCTGCCCGAAGCCGAGGCTACCAGGCTCCAGAGGCTCGAAGCCCGGCACGTTGTCCATAGACCAGGCGGCGAGGCTATTGGGGTCCGCACCGTTGCCGGGGCTGGCCTGCTGGTAAGCGTCCATGCCACCCCAGTTCTGCTGCTGGTCGAAAGTGGTACGGCCCTCGCTGGCCGAAGGGGCAGCATCGATACCGCGCGACCAGTCGATGTTCAGACTGTCGCTCGACAAGTTGAGACCGGCCCATGGATCGTCCTGGGTAGGTTGAGCGCCCGTAGGCGTTGACGCGAACATGTCAAACGCCAAGGACTCGGAGCTACCTGCGGGCAGCATAGCTTCACGGATTGGGCCGCTACCCGCACCGGCTAGCGGATCGGGCACTGCGCCGTTTTCCATCCAGGGTGGGAGCGCGAAGTCGCCGCTGAAATCGGGCAAGCCATCCTCTGGAGTAGCGGAGGGGGTCACGCCGAAGTCGATCTGCGACATGGCATCGCCGCCCATTGGAGTCTGGGCCGCGCCAGCTGCCGTCAGATCGGACAGGGGCGACGTGTACTCCGTGGGCAGGGGTGGGGCCTGGGTGGGGATGCCGGTCCGGGCGCTGAGGAAATCCAGCCCCTGGCGGGCCTTGGCATTGTTCGGGTTGATCACCAGCACGTTTTCGAGGCAGATTTGCTGCTCTTCCGGCTCGGTGGCAACCCCGCTGAGCCACATCCAGGCTTGCTCGTTATGCGGGTCGCGCTCGACCACCTGGGTCAGGTAAGCACGCGCCGCGACCGTATCGCCGTTACGCGCCGAATTCTTGCCCGCTTCCAGCAGCCGTCCTACCTCGGCATCCATCGTATTCATCGCCATAGAAAAAACCCCCATTGCTTACAGGTCAGGCTCTGCTTACCGCACGGCAGCACGCAGTTCAAACCAACAACTCGCTACGTAAGCAGATGCGTTAGGGTTGTTCGAGCATCCTGATGCGGCGTGGGTGTACCCGCGCCTTTTCAGCCTCGATTATCCCCTTGATCGCGTCTACCGTTTCATCCAGCCTCTTGTGCCTGTTTACCACCACGTAGTCGAAGTTGCTAATCTCCTGCATTTCCTGCCGGGCTACCTTTAGCCTGGTCTCAAGCTCCTGGGGGTCCTCTGTCTTGCGGTGGAACAACCGGATTGCCAGCTCTTTCATGTTCTCCGGGGCGAGAAAAATAAATATCGCGTCCGGTTCCAACTCCCGTATTTTGGCCGCGCCCTGCACGTCGGGCTTCATTATCACGTCCATGCCCTGCTTCAGCGGCTCAACCACCTGGCTGCGCGGTATGCCGTAATAGTTGCCGTACACGTTCGCGTTTTCCAGCAACTCCCCGGCTTCCAGCATCCGCATGTACTCGTCCCGCGTCTTGAAGAAGTAGTGAACGCCTTCTACCTCTCCGGGCCTTATATCTCGCGTAGTGACCGTCACCACATAGTGGAACGGCACCTCAAGCTGGCGCATGCGCTGGAGCGTCACGTCCTTGCCGACGCCCGAAGGCCCGGTAAGCACCACCAGCAACGCGGGGTCCGGTCGCGTGACGTACTGCTCAAACTCCGGTACCTGCTCGCCGGCAGCCACCATTGCGGCAAGCCGCTCTTCGATGGCCTTGTATTCCTGGGCCTTGTGGTCCTGCTCCGCGATAGCGCTCACCTGGGTCTGAAACGTGAAGCGTGAAACGTGAGGTAGCTCATGCCGCCAGGTTCCGAAACGCGCCACCTGGTGCCTGTACGACATCACGTTTCACGTTTCACGTTTCAGAATCACGTGTTATACTTTCCTGCAATGCCCTTTGACGCACTCACCCTCGCCGCCGTGCGGCAGGAAATCGAAAGTAAGTACCTCGGCGGGCGGGTCCAGGGTCTGCTGATGCCGGGTCCGCTCACTTTGAGCCTCGAGCTTTACCGCACCGGAAGCGGACGCTCGCACCTAGTCATGTCGGCCCACCCTCAGCACGCCCGGCTCCACCTTTCGGCCACATCTCCCACACGCGACCCTGAGCAGCACCCACCTTTGTTGCTTCTGCTGCGTAAATACGTGAGAGGGGGCACCCTGGTGGACGTTTCCCAGCCCCGCTACGAGCGTGTCATTGCACTTAGTATAGCTAAACGCATTCACGCTGACAAGCACCAAGAGTACCATTCCAGGGATGACTTTAGGCAGGGGGATGCCCTGGATGACGCTGAGGATGAGCACCGGGAAGACCCCTCAGCGCCCATAAAAGTGGTCGAACTGGTGGTGGAAGTAATGGGCAAGGTGAGCAACATCGTGCTCGTGGATGACGACGGCACCGTGCTCGACAGCATCAAGCGCGTCCCCGCCAGCATCAACCGCTACCGGGTGACCCTGCCGCGTCACGCCTACGTGGCCCCGCCTCCCCAGGACAAGCGCGACCCGCTGCGCACCAGCGTCAACGCGCTCTCCGCCATGCTGTACGCCGTTGCCGAGGAGGACGCGAAAGCCCCCGCCTGGAAAGCCCTGGTCGCGGGCTACCTGGCCGTAAGC
The DNA here is from genome assembly GCA_030913985.1 of Chloroflexota bacterium. Lineage (GTDB taxonomy): Bacteria > Chloroflexota > Chloroflexia > QHBQ01 > JADMIH01 > JADMIH01. Next base: position 15,692 of record JALZHI010000003.1, read on the forward strand.
CCCACCCTCGCCCGCGAAGCTGCCTACCGGGCGCTTGGAGACGTAAAACTGCCCGCCATGGAAGTGGCAGGCAATCCAGAGCGCCTGGCTGCCATGCTAAAGGAGCTACAGGACCTGTTGCTGCTGGACGAGAGCGGAGCATGGCAGCCATCCGTGGCCTGGAAGGGTACCGCCAACGAAAGCCAACCGCTGGACTTCGCCCCGTACCTGCTTACGCACCTGGAGACCACAGGCGGCTCGCTGGAAAGGCGGGAAGCTATCTCAGAGGCGGCGGCTGCGTACTTCTCCGCAGTATCGAGCCTGACGGGACATAGCGCCCTCAAAAGCCAGGTTCAGGCTGAGCTTGACGAGCTTCGTAAGCGGGACGAGCGTAGGCTGCGCTCCCTCCACGAGGAACTCCAACGCGCCGAGGCCCTTGAGGAGCTACGGCGCAGGGGCGAGATGCTACTGGCCTACATGCACTCCATACAGCCGGGCCAGACGCAGCTTGTCATCCCCGGCGAGGACCTGACTATCGATCTCGACCCAGGCACGACCCCGGTGGAGCAGGCGCAGGCGATATTTAGGGAGTATCGCAAAGCACGCTCGGCCCAGGAGGAGCTACCAACCTTGGTGGAGCAGTCCGAAAGGCAGGTCGCCTACCTGGACGAGCTACAGACCAGCCTCGACCTCGCGTCAACTTATGATGAAATCCGCGCGGTGCAGACCGAACTCCGTGGAGTGCGCTCGCCGGGCGCTCCAGCCCCATTACCTACCGACACCAAGCCTAAAGGTGGCAAGGGCCGCAAGCAACAGGAGAAGTTGCCACAACCTTTGCGGGTGCGCACGAGGTACGGCGCTAGCGTGCTCATCGGCAGGACGGCGGGCCAAAACGACGTGGCTACTTTCCGCCTGGCAGACCCGGAGGACCTGTGGCTCCACGCTCGCGGCGTGCCCGGTTCGCACGTCATCCTGCGCGCCGGGCAGGGGTTCACCGAGGCAGACTTGCGCGAGGCGGCTTCCTATGCCGCTGCCTACAGCCGCGCCCGGAACGAGGCCCAGGTGGACGTAATCTACACGGAGAGGAAGCACGTCCGTAAGGTGCCCAACTCTCCCCCAGGCTTCGTGACGTTCCGCAACGAGCGCGTGGTGCGAGTCCCGCCGCTCAAGCCACAGGTCCGCTAGGAGGACAACCAGGTGACAGACCAGGCTTCATTTCCAGCGCCGGGGCGAGTGCTCTCCGTAAACGTCGGTCAAGTGCGGGAGGTCGAGTGGCTCGGCCAACGGTCAACAACCGCCATCTGGAAATATCCTGTTGACGGGCGAGTACCTGTCGTTGGCGTGAACCTCGCCGGAGACGACCAGGCGGATCGCCGGGCGCACGGTGGCCGCGACAAGGCCGTCTACTCGTACAGCCGGGAGGACGAGGAGTGGTGGGAGCAGCAACTGGGACGGGCGGTGGAACTCGGCAATTTCGGTGAGAACCTGACCCTGCAAGGTGTAGATGTCACGGGCGCGGTGATAGGCGAACGCTGGCAGGTGGGCAGCAATGTGCTGGAGGTCGCGCAACCGCGTATCCCTTGCTGGAAGCTCGGTGCCAGGATGGGCGACCCGGATTTTCCACCGAAGTTCGGCGCTGCCGGGCGACCGGGTGCGTACCTGCGCATCATCACGGAGGGCGAAATAGGCGCTGGGGATGAGGTCCACGTCCTTTACAGACCGGGCCACGGCATCACCGTGGGAGATGCGGCTCATATCTACCACTCCGATAACGCACAGGCCAGCCTGCTGCTCGAAATCGAGGAATTGGCGGAGCCGCTCAAGAACTGGGCGCGTAGGATCCTACGCCATACAAAGAGGTAAGAGTCGCCTCGAAAATTAAGATGCCGGAGATTAGCACATGAGATCGACCCTGTCATTTCGAACGTAGTGAGAAATCTCGTCCTATACCCCAATGCTGCCTTTTCCTCCTGGGACTCTGTTACTTGAAGAAAGGTGTTACCATGTGCCAGGGGACGAGATTTCTCACTGCGTTCGAAATGACAAGGGCCAACTCCATTGCTTATTGTCGGTGTTGCTGTTATTGGGAGAGCTTCTAGAGCCCCCATAAGGTAGGGACTCTAGACTGCTTTCTTCCTCGGCCGTCCCAACCAGGCGAACAATATGCCAAGCTCGTAGAGCAATATGATGGGCACCGCTACGTAAATCTGGTTTACCGGGTCCGGCGTGGGGGTTATTATGGCCGCGGCTACGAAGGCCAGCACATAGGCCCACCGGCGGAACCGCTTCAGCCTCGCGGGGGTCGCGACACCGACTTTGGACAGGATAAAGATGATGAGGGGTGTCTCGAAGGCCAGACCCATCGCAAGCATAAAGTTGGTGACGAAACTCATGTACTCCGAAATCGTGGGTTGAATCTCAATTTGCGGAGTTCCGAAGTTGAGCAGGAATTCCAGGGCACTGGGTAGCACCAACACGTAGCAGAAGACGACCCCAAGCACAAAGAAGAACATGACGCCAGGCAAGCTGAGCAATATCCACCGCTTTTCGTTCTTGGTCAGGCCTGGGGCCAGGAACTGGAATAACTGGTAGACCAGAACCGGCATTGACAGCGCGATTCCCGTTAGGAGCGATACCTTCACATATGCCACGAACGTCTCGGTCACAGTTATAGCGAGAAGCTCGCGGTCACCTGCCATGCGTAAAAGTAATTCGATCTCCTGCTCCACGAAGACGAAGCTCAAGGCAGTCAAGAGCACCACCGACAACGCAGCCTTTATGAGGCGATCTCTGAACTCGCGGAGGTGCTCGATGAGGGACATCTCGACGTCACGGGTACCGTCGGGACGCCTTCTCCCGGTACGCTGAGGCTGGCCCCGACGTTTACCAAACGGGAGGCGCGGGCGGAATCGCGACAAGGTGCTGCTCACTAGATAGTAGATGCCTGCATACCAATCGACCAGCAGACGCCAAAAAGGCGCGGCAAGCCCATTATAGGACCGGCCGCGCCCCTTTTCAAATCGGATTTGGAAATTTGAATTTCGAATTGCGAATTTTAGTAGGTGTCCAAGCAGATTCGCAATTCGAAATACGAAGTTCGAAATTAGGCAGCAGAGACGTAGTTTTCGATGTAGCTGTCGATGCGGTCAACAGCCTCGCCCACCGTGCCGATGTTGGCGTCTTCCTCGGGGATCTTCATCTCGCCGAACGGCTCAAACACGTCCTCGATGGTCATGAGCAACTCTACCATGTCGAGCGAGTCGGCACCGAGGTCCGAGAAAGAAGTGTCGGGGCTGACCTTGCTCTTGTCCACCTTGAGCAGGTCGCTGACCATGTTCTGTAGGAGCAACTGGGTTGCCCCGCGGCGGTCGAGGCCCTCTACCTCGGAGGGGTCGGCCTTGTACTTGTCCATAGCTATCTTGCCCAGGAGCAGTTCGGCCAGGGCGTTCGCGTCTGCATTGGCGACCTCCGCCTCATCTACTCCATACTGCTGGACGGCGACCTCTCTGAGGTGTTCCGTAGCGTTTGCCATTCCTATGTGTCTCCTTTCATACCTATTCTGGCCTAAATATTCTCTGCCAGGTATGCTACCAGCTCACGCACTGTGGTAAGCTCGGGTACTTCGTCATCGTCTATCGTAACCCCGAAATTCTCCTCAATCATCGGGATGACCTCGTCGTGGAACTCCAATACGTCCGCGTTGAGGTCGTCGTAGACGTTCGTGTCCAGGTCAATCTCCTCCTCGTCGGCCCCAAGGGCTTCGGCAAGCAGCGGACGCAGCCTCCTGAATAGTTCCTGGCGCGAAGTCATGCGGCGTGGGGTAATCCTCTCTTATTCCTGCTCTGCGGTCGGGCCGCGCTCGGCCTTCTGGTACTTGCGGCGCAGTTGCTGGTGCTCAGCAGCTACCGTGCCAAGTACCCCATTTATAAAGCGGCTGGAGCTATCGCTACCAAACCGCTTGCCTAGCTCGACTGCTTCGTTTATGGCGGCCTTCAGGGGCACCCTATTATCAAACAGAATTTCGAAAATTGCAAGCCTCAATATATTCTTGTCTATGCTCGACATCTGGTCCACGGGCCAGTTCGGGGCCGAGCGCGCAATGATCTCGTCCAGGTCGCCCTGGTGCGCCACAGTGCCCTCTACCAGCGCCCGCGCGTAACTCCGTACGTCCTCCACCAGGGGGTCGGCTTCGGGCTGGCTCTCCGACATAGGCTCGTTGAACAGCCGGATCATCACCTCGTCGGCGGTGTGCTCCGTAGTATCGACCTCGTACAGCGTCTGCAACGCGGTAATCCTGGCTTGTCGGCGTTCGTTGCTTGACATGGGGTAAAACGTAACACGTAACTCGTAACTCGTAACTCATCGTACGTAACGGCAGATTACTTGTCACGCGTTACGTGTTACGTGTTACGTTTTGACGTGTTTTCGCCTAGTCGCTCACATCCTCTATATAGACATTGACTACTTCGGCGGGCATGCCGACCATCTGGTCGAGGGCTTCTCGCACTCGGGCCTGGATGGTCTGGGCGAGGCGCTTGAGGTTGGTATCGGGTTCCGCCACGATATAAACGTCGGCGGCTATGGCATTGTTACGCACTTGCAGGGAAACTCCGGGTGCGCTGCCCATATTCTGCCGTTGGAGCACCCGCGCGGGTGGCCGGGAGACGTTGCTCATCCCCGCTACACCCCGTATGGTGCTCGCCGTGAGGCTCACGATCATCGCCAGCACGCTCGGCGCTATCCTGACTGTGCCTAGCTTGGTCTCCTGCATGCGCTTTCCCTCGTATGCTATTGGGCCTTACCCGAGGCCACCCGGCCGTTGGGGCTACCCGCTGTGCTTGGCAGCGCGCCGGCGGGGTTCTCGGTGAGTTGCTCTGCCAGCCACTCGGTCACCAGGCCGGTGTGAATGTGGCCCTCCATGAAGCGGGGGTCCTGGAGTATCTTCTGGTGAAACGGTATAGTCGTGGGCAAGCCGATAATGATGCACTCGATGAGCGCGCGGCGTGCGCGGCTGATCGCCTCGTCCCGGTCCTCGCCCCAGGCCATAATCTTGCCAAGCAGCGAGTCGTAGTTGGTGGGCGCGGTGTAGCCGGAGTACAGGTGCGAGTCTACCCGGATACCAGGCCCGCCCGGCGGCAAGTATAACTCCACGTGCCCGCCGCCAGGAAGGAAGCCCCGCTCCACGTCCTCGGCGTTCACCCTGCACTCTATCGCGTGCCCGGTGATTGTAATATCGTTCTGCTTGAGCGTCAAGGTCTCCCCGGCGGCCGTCCTTATCTGCCACTTCACCAGGTCCACGCCCGTCACCATCTCCGTGATGCCGTGCTCCACCTGGATGCGGGTGTTCATCTCGATGAAGTAGAATTTACCGGTCTCGTCCAGCAAGAACTCGAACGTACCCACCGTGCTGTAGCCGATAGCCTTCGCGCCCCGCACTGCGGCATCGCCAATGGAGCGCGATTGCTCCTCTGTCAGCCCAGGAGCGGGTGCCTCCTCAAGTATCTTCTGGTGGCGGCGTTGCAAGGAGCAGTCGCGGGTGCCCAGGTGAATGCAGTTGCCATGCGTATCGGCAAGCACCTGTACCTCGATATGTCGCGGGTGATACAGGTAACGTTCTACGTACACGTCGGGGTTACCGAAGGCCAGGGACGCCTCGCTCCGGGCGAGATTGTAGGCCTCCACCAACTCATCCATTGTGTTCGCCACGCGCATGCCTCGGCCGCCGCCACCCCCCGCCGCCTTGAGCAGCAGCGGGAAGCCGATTTCCTCCGCCACCGTGCGGGCCTCTTCGGCATTCAGGAGCGCGTCCTCGGTGCCGGGTATGATGGGCAGTCCGGCCTCCTGCATCAGCTTGCGGGCCTGCACCTTGTTCGCCATCGCCTGTATGGCCTCGGAGCTAGGCCCAACAAAGGTGATGCCCACCTTCTCGCAGATCTCCGCAATATAGGGGTTTTCTGACAGGAAGCCGTACCCTGGGTGAATGGCGTCGCAACCTGCCATCTCGGCGGCGCTAATCACGGCGGGGATGTGCAGGTACGAGCGCGCGGGCGCTGCCGGGCCTATGCAGATGGCCTCGTCGGCCAGGCGCACCGGCAGCGTTTCGCGGTCGGCCTCCGAGTACGCCACCACCGCCTCCACGCCTAACTCGTGGCACGCCCTAATAACGCGAAGGGCTATCTCACCTCTATTGGCGATAAGTATCCGTTTGAACATTACAGTCGGCGCTACTAGCAACTGGGTCGCCGCTAATCGTCGCGCTTGAGTCCTCCCTGTTGATGCCTGATACGTACTGAACTGGGTGTGACGACCGTGAAGGCACGCAATAGTTGATTAGCATGCTCACGAAATACCGAGGCCACGATCCTTGCCTTCTGCTCAGAGGACAGAGCCTGGAGTCGCACTAGAACTATGCCTATGCTGCTCTGTCGCTGAAGATAAGTAATGTCACCGAAGTCCTTGTCGCTCGTGAGAAGTAAATTACCTTCAGTTTCCGCAAGATGTAGCACTTCGTCATCAGCGATTCCAGGGTGCAACTCAGCGGCATAGATAACGGAGTGGCCCTCTTCCCTGAGTTTGGCTACTACTCGACCCTCTACACTTTCGTCAGCGACAATCTTCAAGACGCCAGGTCAGAAGTAGGGTAGACGACATCGCTTCTTAGCACATCTGCCGCGAAGGTCAAAGCGGCTAGTACCCCTTCACGCGTTAGCCTGGGGTGGTCTTGCAACAGATCGTCAATGGACTGGCCCGCCCCAAGTTTCTCCAATATGAGTTCAACTGTCAATCTCGTGCCTGCAATGACAGGTTTTCCCATCATGATGGCCGGGTCGGAAATAACCAGCGGTCGGCTCATATGACAACTCCTAGGCCCTTATCTACGCCAAAAGCTCCTCAGAGCTTACAACCTGCGCCTCCGGGGCGATTCTCTTGATAAGCCCGGAGAGCACCCTCCCCGGCCCAACTTCGACAAAGGTCGTGACACCCTCTTGCACCATGTATTGTACCGATTCCACCCAGCGTACCGGCGAATAAGTCTGCATCTCCAGCAGGCGGCGTATATCCTGCGCGTCGGGAGCGGGACGAGCGGTGACATTGGCAACCACTCGTATCAGCGGCTCGGAAAACGCAGTCCCGCCCAGATAGCGAGCGAACTCCTCGGACATGGGCCGCATCCAGCGCGAGTGGAAGGCGGCGCTCACCTGCAAAGGCACCACGCGCTTCGCCCCTGCCGCCCTGGCAAGCTCAGCTATTAGCTCAAGAGCAGCCTGCGGGCCGCTCAACACGACCTGGCCCGGCGCGTTCAGGTTCGCCAAGTCCACGCCTGCCTCCAAGCAAACCGATTCCGCCGCCTCGTCCGGCAACCCCAGCACCGCCACCATGCCCGTCGGCTGGTCAAGAGAAGAACCGACTTCGTTCATCAGCCGTCCACGCTCGGCCACCAGCATAAGTGCGTCCTCTAAAGCCAGCACGCCAGCCGCCACCAGAGCCGAGTACTCTCCCAGGCTATGCCCAGCTACGAAGGCGGAGGTGTCGTACTGTCCGGGGTAGCGCAGGCGCAAAGCTGTAAGATGAGCGATTTCGGTGAGGAGGAGCGCCGGTTGGGCGTTGTCGGTGCGCTGAAGCAGGCCGGCAGGGCCGTTGAAGCAAAGCTCGGAGATGGAATAACCAAGTACCCGGTCTGCCGTGCGGAACAGGGCCTCCACCTCCGGGTAGAGGTCGTAGAGGGCCTTGCCCATGCCCACGGCTTGAGAACCCTGGCCGGGGAACACCCAGGCCGTTGAAGACCGGCTTGCACCGGGGGGTGCAACCGCCTCCTGGTCGCTCACGGTGCTAGCGCCCCCACCGAACCACGCACGCGCCTGCGGTCAGGCCCGAACCGAAGGCCACGAACAGGAGGTTGTCACCGTCCTTGACCTTGCCCGCGTCCACCGCTTCGCAAAGGGCAAGTGGGATCGAGGCCGCCGACGTGTTCCCATACCTATCGATGTTCACAACGACCTTTTGAGGGTCGAGGTGCAGCCTGTCGGCTATCGAGTTGATGATGCGGGTGTTTGCCTGGTGGGGTATGAAGAGGGATATGTCGTCGGTGCTGAGGCCCGCCTTCTCCAGGGCCTCCACCGCCGAGTCCCCCATGATGCGGACGGCGAATCGGTAGACTTCCTGCCCGTTCATCTTGAGGTAGTGGTCGCGGCGCTCGATGCTCTCGTGGCTGGCGGGAATGGCCGCACCCCCGCCGGGCAGCCTTATCAGGTCGCCTCCTACCCCGTGGGAACTGAGCACGAACGACAGCAGACCTTGCTTGCGGTCGGTGGCTTCGAGCACCACGGCACCCGCCCCGTCACCGAAGAGTACGCAGGTGGTGCGGTCCTGCCAGTCCATGAAGCGCGATAGCCCTTCGGCGGCTACCACGAGCACCGTCTTGTACGAGCCGGACATGATGAACTGGCTGCCGACGCTCAGACCGTAGACGAAGCCGGAGCAGGCAGCTTCCAGGTCGAAGGCCCCCGCGTTTTCGGCCCCAATCTCATGCTGCACAAGGCATGCGGTCGCCGGGAAAAGGAAGTCGGGGCTGGCGGTGCAGCAAATGACGAGATCGACCTGCCACGGCGGGACTCCCGCGCGTTCGAGCGCCTGCCGGGAGGCTGCAATCGCGAGCGTAGAGGTCGTTTCGCCCTCGCTCATGACGTGCCTCTGGCGGATGCCGGTGCGGGTGGTAATCCACTCGTCCGACGTGTCCACGAACTTTTCGAGATCGAAGTTGGTGACTATTTTTTCGGGCGCCATGCTGCCCCAGCCGGTTATAGCCGCATACTTAGCCACAATACGGTAGCTCCATATCGTCTCCACCTCGGAGATATAGAGTCATAGCTCGATGCCGCCCGGCGACGTGCTCAACGTCGAAGACCTCGCCCGGTGTACTTTACCTTATGCCTGCCCGGACTCGGTGCCCTTCACCTGAAGTACCTGCCTGCCGCGGTAGGTGCCGCAGGTGGGGCAAACGTGGTGCGGCATGCGCGGATTGTGGCACTGCGGGCACTCCACGAGCTGCACCGGCTTGAGGTGCTGGTGGCTGCGGCGGTCGCCCCTGTGCTTGCTGGAAATTCTCTGCTTGGGTGTCGCACCCATAATTCTGTTTCTCCTCTACAGCTAGCTAGCTGACTTGGCTAAATTACCTTAGTTTACGTTATCCCCTGCCGGGAAGTCCTCGATGCGCAACTCGCGCAGACCGGACCACCTGTTGTCCTCCGGCTCGTCCCCGTGACCACAGTCCACTTCGTTCAGGTTGGCCCCGCACTGCAAGCATATACCCTTGCAGTCTTCGCTGTGCAACGGCTTCATCGGGAGCGCCACCAGCAGCGCCTGGCGGACCGGCTCTGTAAGGTCCATCAAGTGGTTTGGGTCGATGTCGAAGGTCTGGTCGCTCTCCTCGAACTCCTCGCGACGCACCGGCGCGCCCGTGTCCACATCTATCGTCGGCAGGAACTGCTCTTCTAGCCGGGCGTCCACGGGCAGCGCGAACGTTTCAAGGCAGCGGCTGCACTCCACGAACACCGAGGCGTCGATGTCGCCCTGCACGAGAAGGCTGTCACCCAGCCGGGTGACCTTCACGTCGCCGCGCACCGACTCGGCATGCAAGACCGCGCCCTCGCTTGGGTCTTCATCGAGCACCAGGTTAGGCGTGTCGAGATGGAGCTTGCGAGTGGAGCCGACGCGTTCCTTGAGTAGCTGGGCTACGTTGAAAACCAGGTCGCCGTTGGAATTTGTCCCGTCCACGAATATACCACTTTCAAAGGTATTTATGTTATCCCAATTTTGGGAGTCAACTTCGCTATTATATGGCACGGCTGACAACGTGTCAAGCAAAGGCCGCATGAGCGCGGGTCTTGCCGTCAGCTACGGAAGCCAACGAGCACCAGCACCAGCAGCGCCGCTCCAACCACGAAACGGTACAAAATAAAGGGTAGCGTAGACCGACGCTGTAGGTACCACAACAGAAAGGAGATGCACAGGAAACCCGATGCGGCAGACGCAAGGAATCCCACTAGGAAGCCCATTATATGACTCGCTGGTAAGCCTCCATCTTGTATCATGCCGACACCCTGCTTCACCCCCGCCGCGATCACTATGGGCGTCGACAGCAAGAAGGAGAATCGTGCCGCCGCCTCGCGCTTCAGCCCAGCCAGTAGGCCCACTGTAATGGTGCCCCCTGAGCGCGACACACCTGGTATAAGCGCCGCCGCCTGTGCCAATCCGATCATCAGGGCGGTAGGCAGCCGGATATCTTCAAGCGGAATGGTTCGCTTGCCCACCCTCTCGGCAAATAACAACAGAGCGCCCATGACGATCATCATGACCGCAATTACAAGCAACCCGCCGCCTGGATTTGCGGGGTTATGGAAAAAAGCATCTATACTGTCTTCGGCAAAAAAGCCGAACACAGCCGCTGGGACCGTGCTCAGGCCAATCAACAACACCAACCGCCGATCGGGATCGTCGCCTATCCGCCGCTCTCTGAGAAGGGCAAGTGACGCGGCTATCAGCCTGCGCCAGTCCGAGGCAAAGTAGACCAGCACCGCCAGCAGCGTGCCCATGTGTAGCGCGACATCGAACTGTATGCTTGTTACCGACTTGTCATCCCAGCCGAAGAGCCAGGGCACGAAGACGAGGTGGGCCGAAGAAGAGACCGGCAGGAACTCCGTTAGCCCCTGCACGAGGCCCAGGACCAAAGCCTGAAATATGTCCAAGTATTGTCACCGTTCCTTGTCGAGATTCGCTAGGCCCTGTTGCTGATCGTCGCCTTCCGCAGGAGCGTTCGGTTGAGGTCTATCGGCCCCGTGGTCCGGCAGCTTGCCTTCCTGTGCAAGCTCAACATCGGTCACCGGGCCCTCCAGTTCGTGGGCCGCATCGGAGGCCTCGGCCCGCTGCTTCTCCAGGTCGGTCAGTTCACGCCAGGACAGGCTCTCGCGCGCCAGGAATACCACGCCCAGCAAGGTTACGGGGAAGTAGAGCGCGGCGTGTAGCAGGAGCACGTACGAAGTGGTGAGGCCGCTATCCACCCCGATGGCTCCGACAAGTACGACTTTGCAGATCGCCTCGAATACACCCCAGTAGCCTGCCGCCTGTGGAATAAGGGTGCTCAGGTTCACTATGCCGGTTGTCAGCACATAGGCATAAAATGGCACTAGAGTACCATCAGAGCCTACTAGATTAAAGCCCCAGCTACCAATCACATAGTACATGCCTGCCTCCAGAAGCCAGGCCACGATCGACAGCGCAAAGACCAGGAGCATATTGATGATTGAACGTAATGAGCCAAGGCCCAGGACGAATGCGTTCGCCAGCCGTTTTACACGGTCATGTAGCTTGCCAGGCACGAAGCGCAGGCCGAAGTTGATCAACACCTCCACACGCCGCTGAGAACTGGCTATGACTACAAAGAGTACCAGGAAGGCCAAGAACCCCACCGCGAATAGTGCTATATATGGGCTCCAGTCCGTGATAAACGTACCAAATTTGTGACCTTCCCCCGTACTAAGTAATTCAGAGTGAAAGAATATGACGAACAAAAGAGCCGCAGCCACAAAACCTACCATCACCAATGCGTCAAATATACGTTCGACCACAATGGTCGCCAGAGTGGAGGTTTTGCGAACACCCTCGCGCTTGTTCAACACATATGCACGCACCAGTTCCCCAATGCGGGCTGGCAGCAGGTTATTAGCCATATAGCCAATTACGACTACTTCAAATGTCTTGAACAGAGAGAGGTTGGGCAGGAGGGGGCGCAACAAGATACGCCAGCGTACCGCCCGCACCCCCACACCGAGGAAGTAAAGTGCCAACGCGGGGACGAGCGACACCCAGTTCATCCCGCCTATTGTGGCAAACACCTTGCCCAGGTCCTCCTGTGACAGCGCCCAGGCAAGGAAGACCAGGCTTATCACCAGGCCGATGATGAAACGCCGCGATCTGAACAAAATGCTAGCTCCGGTAAGGGTATTTATCGGTAGAACGTGATACGGGGCTTCCTTATTACGGCGTTACGACCTCTTGCCCGCTTCCGTGTTGCCCGCAAGGCCCTCAGCCCCGAAAATTCGGTCCTTGTGCTCCCGGCTCAACACGCTCGATAGTCGCTTGCGGAAAATCGGGTACTTGCGCAAGCCTTTCCTGTGCAGCCAGACCTTGCGTGACACGTTGAGCGTCGCCAGTCCATATATAACGCTACGGCGGAAGTTGACGCTTGAGGCCTCCGGGAAATAGCGCGTCGGCACCGGCACCTCGGCAATCTTGAAGCCAAAAGCTACCGTCTGCGCTATTACCTCGCTGTCGAACACGAAATCGTCGGAGTTGAGCAGAAACGGGATCGTGGTAAGCAGCCTGCGGGAATAGGCGCGGAAACCGGTGTGCGCCTCCGAGAGTTTTGTGCCCAATGCGAAGTTTTCAACGGTGGTGAGGAACCTGTTCGAGACGTACTTCCAGAGGGGCATTCCTCCCTGGAGAGTAGCGCTGCGCCCGTCCAGGAGGCGCGAACCGAGCACCAGGTCCGCCTTGCCTTCCACGATGGGTGCTATCATGCTGGGGATGCGGGTCGCGTCGTACTGGTTGTCCGGGTGGAGCATGACCACGATGTCCGCGCCCTGGTTCAAGGCCTCGATGTAGCAGGTCTTCTGGTTCCCTCCGTACCCCTTGTTCTGGACGTGCACTATCACGTCAAGTCCAAGCTGCCGGGCAATGCTCGCCGTGTTGTCCTGGCTTGCGTCGTCCACCAGGATGACCTTGTCTACGATGTCCTTCGGCAGGTCGCCGTGGGTTTTCTCCAGCGTTCGGGCAGCGTTGTACGCGGGCATGACCACTACCACACGCGGCTTGCGGCCTTTGCTTCCTTCTGCCGAAGTGGTCTCCGGCGCGCTCTGGACATTCTCGTCCGGCCTGGTAACCATATGCCTCCTGGTACTCTCCTATATTTATGAAGTGCCCGCTTTTCAGACTTGGAATTGTAGCACACGAATAGTGGTACATGCAAACAGGGTGCTGGCCGACACCCGGAGCTAAAACATACTTGCGCCAATATGTGCCCGCACGCACATTTGACTGGTGAGCGGCTGAGTGATAGAATCCTCTAATATGCCGCTTCACTGTGGCGATCAAGTCTATGCCGCGTATGCGCGCCGCCGTTTCAACGCGCAGTCCAGGCCACCTTTAGCGCCCTTCCTCTATGCTGCTTCGCTCGGTCAGAAACAACAGGATATCCTTGCCCTGGAGGCGTAGCGCCAGGCCGGGCGAGGGCGCGGTGCAGAGCAACGTCACCACCGCGCGCCTGCCCTGGTGGGAACCTGTCTCCATCTTTTTGGCAACCTTCGCGGTGCTGGCTCTGTTCGCGCCCCGGATCATGACGTACCTCAACCCTGTCACGGGTGACGAGCCGTTCTACCTGATGACGACCATCAGCATCTGGAAGGACGGCGATCTCAACGAGTGCAACAACTACCGGCAAGTCGATGAAGCCAGCTTTCACCCGGCCTTCTACGATCCCTGGAAAGGCTACCCAAGAGGCTGGAAGGGCTGGGGCTCCACCCCCTTTCCGCTGACTCCACACCCCGCAAAGCTCGTGCCCAGCAGCCGCATGTGCGCGGACATCTATGACTGGGACTCGGTGCCAATTCCCGCCTACGCCACTGGCGACGAGCTTTATTCTAAGCACGGTCTGGGCCTTAGCTTACTGATACTGCCCGCCTTTGTGGCCGGTGGCAGAGAGCTTGTCGTTTACTTCCTTGTCGCGCTGGGCGCGCTGCTCGCTGCGAACGTCTACCTGCTGGGGCGGGAGAGCGCCACGCGAGTGTGGCCCGCCTTGCTCACCTGGGTCGCTCTTGCCTTTACCGTACCCCAGCTACCTTACTCCTACCTGATCTTCCCGGAGCTACCGGCGGCGCTCTTCGTAATCTACGCCTACCGCCGCATCCGGCTGTGGGACAATAATCTGCTCCAGGTAGCGGCCATCGGCACCAGCATAGCCTTCCTGCCGTGGCTGCATTACCGCTTCGTACCCGTCAGCGCGGCTTTGTTCATCTATTTCATGTACGCCTCTGTCAAACGTGGAACCCCGCGCCGCCTGCTCAGCTACAGTCTTGTGATCGGCCAGTGTGTCTTGTCGGCGGGCCTGCTGATGTACTTCTTCTACCACAGGTACCAGCAGGTATACCCGAACGTCTCCGACCACGCAGGGAGCAGCGACGTTGCAGGCACTCTGCGTGGGGCCGCCGGACTGCTGATCGACGTGCAGTGGGGCCTCTTCATCGCCGCGCCCATTTACGTACTTGCGATAGTCGGCGTGATCTTAATGGCCGTCCACAAGACGCACCGCCGCGACCTCCTATGGCTCGCGCTAGTGTTCGTGCCATACTTCGGGGTGATAGCCAACTACGCTCAGTTCTGGGGCGAATGGTGCCCTCCCGCGCGCTACCTGGCGTCGATACTGCCACTGCTTGCTATGCCTTTCGCCATTACGCTGGACCGGATACGCAATATCGGCTATTACGCCATGTACGTACTCCTGCTGGCGGTGAGCCTGGCTACAGTGGCCGGCTACCTGTACCAGCCGCAGTGGATGTACCACCACCCCACCGCCGCTAGTTTGAACCACATCATCACTAAAGGCCTCCCAATGCTCTTGAGGTGGCTGCCCGCTGAAATTCAGGGTAGCATCGACCCTCAAAGAATCAACGCTTCGCTGCCGTCGTTCGTACTGCCCTACTTCTACTACCTGCAGGCCCCGAAATTCGGTGACGCCGCTGCCGCTGCGGCCTGGTCGAAGAGCGTGCTTCCGGCGGTCATAGTGGGGGTAATAGTGGCGCTCAGCCTGGTCCTCGCCTGGTGGTCGCAACGCAAACGGGGTGCCGCCCGTCAGCCTGCTGGCGAGGGCGTAGCTCCAGTGGCTATTCAGCCGAGTACGCTGGTCCAGAGCGCCCCGGCTCACAGCGATAACCTGGCTGTTCCAGCCAACGCAGACCGCCGGGATGAGGCTCAGCCTACGTACCGGGGTTGAGCTAGCCCGCCTCTAACAGGCAAGTCTCGAAAGAATCAAAAAGGCCCACCTGGTATTTCTTACCCTTAGGTGGACCCTTGACCGGACAAACTGAGCCTTACGATATCATTGGTCGGGATCAAAAAGCTGAACACGGTTGTTGAGCCGCTCCAGCACGTAAATCGTGCCATCAGCGCCTACCACGATGCCGCTCGGACCCGTGAACTGCCCCTCACCCGTACCCGACTCTCCAAAGTAGCTAATAAGCCCGCTCTCGACCTCTACAACGGCCACTCGGTTGCGCTCCGGGTCGCTCATGTAGATACGCCTGCCATCGGGGCTGATAGCCAGCCTTGAACCTCCGGCGTCCCTCCCAACCGTCAGTTGCCATTGCCGCCCTATCGTAGATGGAAGCAGGTGGGGGTCGTCGGAAGCGCTCACACCTGCCGGCGCGCTCTGAAGTTTGAGTTCCATCAGGCGGTCGCGCAGGTCAATGGCGTAAACGGTGTCGGCCCGGGCCGGGTCGGCCAATACGTCGACCGGCTGCTCAAGCGGCGCTGACTCCGGCCCCCGTATCTGCTTGATAACCTCACCCAGCACGACACGGGGCTCTCGGCTCAACACCTGGTCAATCGAGGGCAAGGCAACCAGGCGGTTCTGACCTGTAACAGAGACGTACAGTCTGTGCCCCTTCTCCCCCTCAGGGGCGGGGCCAATCGCCAGGCCGTTCGGCCCGTAGAGACCAAGTTGCCCCGCCGGATAGGTGCCGACCTGCTGGCCCTCCGGTGTGAACACCTGCACCCTGGTCGACGTGTCCAGCACATAAATATAGGTCTTGCCGTCCTCGCCTTCGCCTACCGCCAGGTCCGCGATCTCGGCAAATTGCCCATCTGGCGCTTCTCCCTGCTCCGGCGCGTACGAGTCCGGTAGCGGGGTTCCCCAGGTGCGGACGACCTTGCCGTCGGGCGCTAACATCACCACGCGCCTGTTGCCGTTGTCGCCAACATACACGTTTCCGGCGCGGTCCACCGCCAGTCCGCGAGGTTCCTTGAGGCCCGCATCGGTCCCGTATACAGCCTTCGGCTTGCGCACGTTGGCGGAAACCTGAGGGCCGGGTTGCGGCTCTTGCACCTGGGCGCCGGGCGCGTCGGGCACCTCGGACCGGAGCCAGCTTCGCGCCGCTGGCACAAGTGCCGTGGGCGGAATTATAGCTGTCTCGCCACCGGGCGGGCTCCAAAGTAGCTCTATTCGCGCCCCACCGCCGGGCGAGGCGTAGCGTAGCTCTATGTCGTGCAGACCCGCGCTAAGTGGAACGCTGCCGCTTGGCAGGCCCGATGGGCCGTCTATCAGAACCGCGCCATCCACGAAGAGCACCAGGTTACTGGGCACTGCCACTGAGAAACCGTACGTTCCCTCCTGATCGATCCTTAGCTTGCCGTACCAGCGCGCAAAGTAAGGACCGCTGCCGAAGAGGTCGAAGGTCTCGCGGAATCCTACAAATGGGTCTACCCGCCGCTGAGTGATCGGCTGGCCCTTGAACGGCTCGGGCGTCTTGAGGAATTCCCCGTTAGGTGCGCTCAACTGACCCTGGACAAGCTCGGCGGCGAGGCCGCCCGTTGGACCCTTGTAGAGGAACCGCGGCTGCACCGCCTGGGCCGCGCCACCCGCCCCCGCCCATTGCAGGCTGATCTTGCTGTTCGCATTAGGCAGCGTACCGCTCAGGCGCACCTCGTGCACACCCTTGGCGAGCACCAGTTCGACCGCTTCACCCGGCTTGAACCCGACACCGCCCAGAATAGTTCGCCCGTCAAGCTCCAACGTCGCGTCCGTTGCGTCGCCGTTGAGCACGAATGAATAGATGCCATACTCCGGCGCGACCAGGCCGCCCTCCCACGTCGCTTTGACGGGGAAAGACACTCCGGCGGGCGGGCTCCAGGGTTCTACCGCCGGCATGACCTGACTTGTCTGCGCCTGTGCTTCAGGTTGCGCGCGCTCTGTGCCCAACCCAGGCTCGTCCCGCGCAATCGCATCGCCGGACGCCGGGCTGTAAGTGGCCCGCGCCACCTGGAACGTAGCAAGTTGCTCGCGCGTTACCTTGTAGGAAACGAACCGCTGCACGCCGTCGGGGCTGCGTATCGGCTCCTCCGTCCCACCCGGATAGTAGAGCCTGAGCAGCGGTAGATAATCGAGATTGTTCGAGTAGACCAGGAAGGCCAGGCCCTTACCGTTGCTGTCAATCGCGGGCAGCTTGTCCGCGGGAGTCAGCATATCGATACCTTCTGTGTTCTTAGCCAGAAAGCGCGTGCTCCCATACCCGAAATATACCGCGTAACCCCCCACGCCCAGTTGGTAGGCCTTGTAGTCCGTGCCCAAATCGAGAGCGTACCGAGCCTGGGCCGTGGCGTCACAGTAGGGGCACGTCTGCACGTAATGCCCGAAATATTCCTGGATGGAAGTGTAGGTGAAGAAGAGTACGGCCGCCGCCAGGGGCACCGTGGCCCATCTGCGGGCGAGAGACAGGCTGAAGGGCCAACCGGCGGCAAAGATGCGGTCCAGCAGGGCGGCCGGAAATAGCATGAGCGCGGGCCAGGCACCCGTCACGCGTTGCAGGTTCGGCGTGTCAATAGTCAGTATCGAGCCTAGCATGCCGAACCAGAACCATATCAGGACCAGCGCGAAGCGGCCATCCCAGAGCTTCCAGGTAGCATAGGCCAGCGAGAGCATCACGATAGCGGCCCAGAAGGGCGGGAACATCGTGCCGCCATGCTCTTCGTGCCGGTAGAATATCACCTGGTCGGCCCTGCGGTAGAGCACGTCCAGCGTCTCGCGTGCCTGCTCGTAAATCAGCCGGGCCCACTCCACGGGGTGCGAAGTCACAGTCTGCACCGTCGAGCCTTCCGCGAGGGCCGGGTCGTAGGGCAGGTTGTACCGCCCGAAGGTTGCACCCTGGTTGGATGGCGAGAAAATAGAGGTCTCCTGCGCCCGCCCCATGATGACCTGGAAGTTGCTCTCGGCGGCGTAGACGAGGTAAGGCATGGCGGTAATAAGCATGGCCGCCGCCAGCAACGCAAAGCCGAGCGCGTACCGTTTGAAGAAGTCGAGACGCCACCGCACCAGGCAATAGAAGCCGAGCGCCGCCGCCATCGGTATAATCAGCTTGCCCGCCGCGTAGAAGTAGAGGCTGAAACCCCAGGCGAGACCCGCGAGCAGCCAATCGGTCCACTTACGGTCGCGCAACGCCAGCACCATGTAGAAGAAACCGACCGCCCAGAGCGTGCCGGTCGGGGTGCTCTCGCCCGCCAGGCGGCTGAATTGCAGGGCCAGGGGGGATACGGCCATGAGCGCCCCGGCTATTAGCCCGGCACGCGGCCCCCACAGCACCTTACCCGTGCGATACACGTACCAGACGGCAATCACGCCGCTGACCACCGACAACATGCGGTCGGCCACCATGTTGTGATCGCCCAGCAGCCCCAGGAAGAAGGCCGTGAGATAGAAGTAGAGGTTGGGCACGCCCCACCAGCCGGAGCCGAAAATAAGGATGCCGTTCCCCTCTAAGATGCGGCGGGCGTCCATACCGCGCTCGCCCTCGTCGCCAAAGATGCCTGGGTGGTACTCCAGGTTGTACAGGCGCAGGGCCACAGCCACGAGCAGAATGATGAAGATGAGCGCAGCCGACCAGCCACTAGGTAAGTCGGGCACGCCGCGACCGAAGAAGTCGCCCTTCGGACCTTGCAGCGGGCTCTTGCCCCTGGGCCAGGCAGGCACACCCAGCACCGCCACAATTAGCGCCACAATGCCACCCGCCCACAGCCAGCCCCCAAGCGGCGACACCACGTTAGCTCGTAGGGCGAAGAAGGACGAGACCAGCAACCCGACCGCCACCAGCATAGCGGGGGCGGTCACGCGCCAACCATGCTGTGCCCGCCACGCAGCTACACGTCCCAGCGGCCCGCGCGCGGGTTCACTTGAATGGCCCTCCTGTGCTGTATCATCCGCTACCGGCGCAGCGGGTGCCTGGTCCGAGCCGTTGGCACCTCGTGCTTTGCGCACGACCACGGTCGCCTCGGGTGTGGCGGGCACCCACGCCTCGAACTTGGGTCGTGCCGGCTGCGCGCCGACGTTCGAGTGAGCATTGGCGGCAGGTGCGTTGTCCGCAACAAGCGGAACAGCCCTCGAACCCGCCTTGCGGACCGGGAGCGCGGGCGGGTCATTGGTGGCTTCAGCACTCGGAGTTGCAGCTAGCGCAGGAGGAGATGTATGCCCGTTCTCCGAGACCATGCTAACATCAGCACCGGGCTTCACCACCTCATCGTATTCCCTTGGGCTTGCATCCTCCGGTACACGCCTCCACGGGAGTATCGGGTGCAACAGGGAGAGAATCAGGACGACGATTGCTACGCCGTAGCAGAACGTAGACAGCGGAAAATCGTTGCGCTCGATGAGGGCACGCTGGCCGTAGTAGGCTATAGCAATAGCCAGCATGCCGCCGAACAAACCCCGCGCCTTCCAAATGGAGGCCAGCAGGTCGCGGGACGACGACTGCTCTTCTGTTGAGGCATCTTGCATAGGGCCGGCACCTGGAAAGGGAGCGAGGGAGGCACGGCCCGGCGCGACCTCTTCCACAGGTGCGTCTGCCTGCGCGGTCGAACGGACTAGATTATTCTGCCCGGAAAGCTGCGCGTGGTCCATTACTTTGGAGCCTCACCCATGTCGAACACTTGCACCCGGTTGTTGACGCGCTCCAGGACGTACAGGGTGCCGTCAGGGGCTACGGCGACGCCGCTCGGACCCTTGAACTGGCCCTCACCGCTACCGTCTGCCCCAAAGTAGCTCACAAGCCCTGTCTCGGTGTTTAGCACCGCCACCCGGTTCCTGTCGGGATCGCTCATATACACCTGCTTGCCGTCCGGGCTGATCTCCAGCCTCGACCCACCCTCCGCACGGCCAACCGGCACCCGCCACTGCTTGCTGATGCGCCACACGGCAGGAGTGGGCGTGCCTGTCGCGTCTGCGTTACCGAACGGTGTTTGCAATTGTAGCTGAACGATACGATCTTTCAAGTCTATACTATACAGGATTCCGGCGTTAGTTGGGTCCGCCACGCTGTCCACAGGCTGCTCCAGCCTGTCTCCCTCGTTGCCCTCGATGCTCTGAGCCATTTGCCCGAGTGTGGTGCCCTGTGGCGCGTCCTGGTACTCCTGGAAGGCGGGCAGGTTGACGATCCTGTTCTGCCCAGTGGACGAAATGTACAGCCGTTGCCCGCCGCCACCTTCATCCGCCGGGCCAATCGCGGCACCGTTGGGGCCATAGAGTCCTAACTGCGTTGCCGGGTAAGTGCCCACCTGCGTGCCGTCGGTCGTAAATACCTGTACCCTCTGTAGAGAGTCGAGCACGTACACGTAGGTAACACCGTCCGCACCCTCGGCCACCGTCACGTCGTTGATGTCACCGAAGGTGCCCTCCGGGGCCTCACCCTGCTCCGGCTTGTAGTCGGCGGGCACGGACGCGCCCCAGGTCCTGATTACCTTCCCGTCAGGACCAAGCACCACCACGCGGCGGTTCCCTTTGTCACCCACGTACATATTACCGGCCTTGTCCACGCCCAGGCCGCGCGGCTCCTTCATGCCTGCGTCGGTACCCAGTACCGCCTTGGGCTGCCGTGCCTGGTCGGCTGGCGCGGGCTGCTGGCCTGGTGTGGGGATGTCCGCCGGGGGAGGCTCGCTGGCGAGGGTGGCCGGGTCTATTATGCCCGCGTCCGTGCGCAGTACGTCGGGTCCGAGCATCACCCTCTCGCGGCCGGGGGGCGTCCAGAACGCCTCAAGATACCCGGTACCCGAGGACCAGGTATAGCGCAGTTCGTACTTGTGAGGGCCGGGAGTAAGCTCTACCTGGCCGCCAGCCTGCACGGGGTGGCCGTTGGCGCGGATGACGGTTACCAGCTTGTCGTCCACGAACACCGCGCTGTCGCCGTTGGAATGCACGTCAAACACGTAAAGGCCAGGGTCCACGATGTTCAGCGTGCCGGTCCAGGTGGCGTACAGTGGGCCGCCTATGGTCCCATCAGGGCTATGCCGGAAGCCAAGGAAGCCGTCCACCCGGCTCGATATCGCCTTCGGTTGCTCAGTTGGTGCAACGCCGGGGACCGCCGCCACGTCGAGGCCCGTCTGGCTGCTTATCTGCCCGAACAGTGCCTGCCCAGGCCCGTTCCAGAGGTACTGCTGGGCCACAGGAGCGAGTTCCATGCCCGCGGGTGCCCACTTCAGGGTCACCTGCGCCGCCGCGTCCGGCATGGCCCCTGTCAGCGTTACCTGGTGCGGCCCCTTCGCCAGCAGCAACTCCGTCTCTGCCTTTGGTGTCTGCGCCGTCGTGCTAAGCACCTGCGTGCCGTTCACGATCAAGTTGCCGTCGCCCGGCGCTTCAATCGCGAGCCTGTACCTGCCCATGCTTGGGGCCACTATCGAACCTGCCCAGGATGCGGTAGCGGGAAAACTAAGGCCATCGGGTGGTGGCATGGAGCTACCGATGCCACCCTCCGGCCGCTCCACCGGCGCACCCGTGGCTGGCCTGTAGGTCGCCCGCATCGTACGTTGGGCGTCAAGCTGCTCGCTAGTGACGCGGTATGAGGTGAGCAGGTTAGAGGGGTTGTCCGGCGGGCCGTAGAGAAAGTCCTTCTCAGCCCCGCCAGGGTAATAGGTCCGCAGCACAGACAGGTAGTGCCTGTTCAGCGCCCAGACCATGAACACCACGTCGCGCCCCTGGTTGTCAATCACCGGCAGCTCGTTCGTGGGATTGATCATGTCCTTACCCGGAGTGCCGTGATTTACAAAGCGGTTGTCGCCGTGCCCCCAGTAAAGCTGGTGCATGCCCAGGTCGTAGTAATAAGGTACCGGCTTGCCTTCCGCGACCACCTGCTTGTTCATCTCGCGGACGAAATATGCCTGCCCCGCCACGTCCCGGTAGGGATATGTGTTCAGGAAGCGGTCGTAGTCGGTGGCGTTTTGCAGCCCCAGGTAAACCAGCGTGCCCACGATCAGCACGGCGGGCACGGCGCGAGCCACGATGGGCTGCCAGCGCGCCCTGCGAGATGGCCTGGCCGCCCGCACCCTCCCGAAGGCGTTGTAGAACTCGGCAGCCATCTTGTTCAGTGGGAGGGCGATGAAGATAGCCAGCACGGGCACCAGGCCCACCATGCGGGGCATGTAGGGCGCGTCAATCGTCAGCACCCCACCGGCCACCACGGTGCCCCAGAACCAGATAGACAGTATCGCCAGCCGGTGGTCCCGCCACCTCCACAGCGCCCACACGATGCCCAGTATCAGCAGCGCCGCCTCTATCGGCTTGGCCGCCGGTTCTCCCGTGAAAGTGAAGAAGGAGCTATTGTCCGCCCGGTAGGTGAACATGGATAGCGTCTTGTTTGCCTGCCCCCAGAAGACGCGAGCGAAGAAGCCGTCCTCCGCTATCTTGACGCTGAGAGGCGTCTGCTCGAACACCACCGGCAGGAACGGGTAAATATCGTTGTTCGTAGGCACGCGCAGGCCCAGGTAGAGGGGATCGTGGGTAGCCTGGTACTCGCTCGCCATTCTCGGCTCGTTGGTGGGGTACAGGACGAACTTGTCGTTGGACCGGGCGTTCATCTCTACCTGGTGGTCCACGTAAAACACACCCCACGGCGAAGCCATGCAGATGCAGGCCACAGCGAGCACGGCCAGCTTGGGGAAATAAGGGGTAACCCGCCGCCACTGTCCCAACAAAGCGCCCCGCAGCGCGTGCACCCGCGAGCGCAGCTTGTCGCTCTTCCGCAGGGCGAAGTAAGCGCCCGGCAGCCCCACCAGCGGCATGAATACGAACAGGTACCCCAGCATCGCCGCCAGCAAGAACGGTGTGAGCCGCCCCGCGAAGTAGAAGTAGAGGGTCAGCATCGCGCTATACCCCGCGAGCACGAAGTCGAGGCTGCGCATGCTGCGCAACCCCCTCGCCAGGAAGAAGATGCCGCCCACGAGGAAGAAGGGCGTCATTATGTTGTTGAGGCCCAGCTTACCGAAATAGATCGACACGTCCATGATCGCCAGCAGGATGCCCGCGATGAGAGCCGTTCGCACGCCGAACCACATGCGCACCAGCAGGTAAAACGGCACCAGCATCAGCACGCCCAGGATGGTGGATAGGATGCGCAGGCCAAAGAGGTCCTTGCCGAAGATCGCCATCGAGCCTGCGGCGGCAAAGAAGGAGAAGTTAGGGTGCGCGAACCAGCCAGTCATGAAAGGCGACACGTTGCCGCCCTCCATGATGTTGATGGCGTCCATGCCGGTTTCGCCCTCGTCGCCGTGCATGCCCCCGGTGAGATCGTCGAGCCTGTACACGCGCAGGAAGAAAGCCAGCGCCATGATGGTTATCACGACCGCAAGCTCTACCAGGAACACCATGCGCACCCTGTCGCGGTCCTCGTTGTCTTTAGCGGCTGCGTTGGGGTCCCGCAGCTTGGGCCGCCGCTCTCCGATAAAGGCCGACATGAGCAGCCCGAGGCTCATCAACCAGCCCAGACCACCCACGACCGAGTAGTAGTTGCCGCGCAAGACATTGGCGCTGTAGAGGTTGAGGAGGAGCGCGACGATGATCACGAGGTACCTGGGCCACTCCTGCACCAGACCGGGGAATCTGGTCTGAAGCACTCCAAGCACGCCCGCCGTCTTGGACGCAACCCCGGCCTTGGGTGCACCCGCAGTCGCAGGCGCGACTTCCGCCCGGTTGCGGGAGCGCACTGGAAGAGTAGTCGTGGCTTGCGTGGTGGGGCCGCTGTAGGGTGCTACGGTACCCTCAACGCGTGGCTTCGCACGAACGGGAAGCGTGGAAGGTGCCGGGGCTTGCGCGGGGTTCTCAGGTGCAGCGACGACTGTGGCCTCAGGTGCTTTCGGTTCGCCGCCTTCCTCAGGCACCACTTCGACAAGCACGCTCTTGTTGCGGTAGGTGGTATGCCACCCCACGAGCACAAGGAAGATAGCCAGCACGTACCAGCGGATTGAGGCGACCACTTCCTTGTCAACAATGAGGGCCTTTTGCGCGTACATCGCAACCGCGACCCCAAGTGCCCCAAGCCACAGACCTTTTGTATTCACCAGCCAAATCGCACCCGTTGCAAGAGCATGGAGTTTGGGCTCAGGTTTCGGAGTTGCGGCACGCGCCACGGGCGCAGGCGCAGGCGCGGGAGTAGGAGGCTTGCCATTTCCTTGAGAGGGCCGGCGCACGGGCAGGGCAGCACTGGCTCCACCGGGGGAGTGCCCATCGGGCTGCGCGGGCGCTATTGGGGGCGAGTCGGTATGCCCGTTGACGCGCTCGTCGGTCGCACCGGTGGCGGAGTCATCAGGCAGTACGCGATCTGTGTCGGGGGTGCGCTTGCCCTGGCTAGCTGCCTCTTCAGGCAACCATGGTTTCATAGAGGAGGCCCTTTGCGCTCGGTTTCAAGTAGCCGTCGTGACGCATGTTAACTGACGGCAAAGTGAGGGGATCACCGCTCTGCTTAAAGTGTGAGCAGGGGCCGTTTATAGCCCGCGCCTCCCAATCATTTCAGGCATCAGGATTTCGCGTTTCCCGACCGGGCTTGAGCAGTTCCACTCACAGCAATTGTAAGGCAAGCAGATAGGGCGCGTCAACAAACAGAGAGGGGCACCCATGCTGGTGCCCCTCTCTACCACGTAGTGACTAAGGGTTGATCTTGCCCATGTTCACCACGCCATGCGAGGTAGTATCCACTACGACGACATCGCCGTTGGGTGCCACGGTAATGCCGGTGGGGATCTTCAGGTTGATAGCGCCCGCGCTCCTCTGCGTGGCAAGTAGCTGGCCCTGCGGGTTGTACTTGAGCACGGCCGCCCCGGTTGGCGCAGTGGCGTACACGTTACCTTGCGCGTCTACCGCCAGGAAAGGCTCCAGGTACACGCCCGCCTCCCAGTTGTTGCCAGGCACCGGCCACTGGGCCACGAACTTGCCCGTAGCGTCGAACTTCTGGATGCGGCGATTGAGGCTGTCGGCTACGTACACGTTGCCCTGCCCGTCTACCGCGATGCCAATAGGCTCGTTCATCTCGCCCGGCTGGTTGAACGCGTAGTTCTGGGCGATGCGCTCCGGCGTCAGGTTGCTGCTTATCTGGCGCACGAACTTGCCGTTCGCGTCGAATATGCTGACCCGCTTGTTGCCGGTATCGGTCACGTAGATGTTGCCGTCGGGGCCTACAGCTATGCCACGCGGTCCGTAGAACTTCGAGTCACGGGTCGGATCGACAGCGCCCGCCGCGTCGGCCAGGCTGACGAAATCGCCCCACTTGGCGACGAACTTGCCGTCAGGACCGAACTTCTGCACGCGGTGGTTCCACGTGTCGGCTACGTACACGTTGCCTTGCGCGTCTACCGCTATGCCGCCGATGCCGGTGCCGACGCCGGTTTCGCTGATGGGGTTGAACTGCCCATCGCCCGTGCCTTTGCCGTTGCCCATCAGCGCCTGGAACGTGCCGTCAGGGCCGAACTTCTGGATGCGGAAGTTGCCGGTGTCAGCCACGTAGAAGTTGCCTGCCGCGTCGGTGGCGATGCCACGAGGCAGGTTGAACTGGCCCCGGCTCGCTCCCTGCGCGAGGTCGAACATGCCGTACACCTTGCCGTCGTCCACAGCCTCTTCGGTGGTGGTGCTCAACACGCCACCGAGGCCCACCTGCGGCGCGAGGTCGTTGCGCACGTGCAGGTAGAAGTTGCGGGAGCCGAGCGGCAGGCCGGGATCGCGGTAGAGCAGGAACCTCATGCCGCCGCCGAAGAGCCACCCAAATGCCTTGCCAATGTCGCCCTTGCCGTTGGTCTTGTAAGTCTCCTCCGGGAACCACCAGTTGAGAGCGTAGCGGTTGGTGGTGTACTTGTCCTTGATGAACTCCTTGAAGTAGGCGGTGTTTTCGGTCTGCTCACTCGCAAAGATCACCGGCGCGTTGGGAGCGATCCGGTTGGCCTTGTCGGCGTCGGGTATTTCCTGCCCGTCCTGGAAGTAGTTGAAGTACTGCTTCCCCTTCTGCTCGCGGAAGTACCAGTCAAGCGGCCACTCAATCGCCTCGTTCTGGTCGATGAAGATGGCTAGGGTGTGGCCGCCGGTCACGTCGTTGGCGTTGCGGCCATCGAAAGCGGTCACGTCACGCGCCAGCCTCTCCACCATCGCGGTGACAATCGGCACGTCCGGCGACGACTGGGTGTAGATAAGCGGCTCCACAGGTACGTCGCCGTGCTGGTACACGGCCAGCGACATGGAGCGCACGCCGTACGCAGCCAGCAGGATCGCAAAAGTCATAGCCACCACGGCGACCGCCCTGCCCGGTGCCATCTTATAAGATAGCCACCCCGACAGCGCGAGCAGGCCCACAACCACGACTATCAAGCCGATGGTGCGCAGGAAGTTCTGCGTCTCTGCCGTCTGGCCGGACGTCGGGGGCATGTTCCCGGTGAAGTGCGCGATGGTCACGAACAGCGAGACGATGAACAGCAACACGGTGACACCCAGAAAGATGCCGCCGCCCTTACGCGCCTCCCGCCAATCGACGCGAGTAATCAGCGCGCCTAGGCCCACCGCAGCCAGCAAGCTGAACGGCATGGCGATGTGCATGTTCAGCCACGGCAGGCGCTCGCCCGCTATCGAAAAGACGGCGAAAGAACCGAACGACCAGAAGGCCAGGAACGACAGGGCAAAGCCCCGCGTGCCCTCCATGCTCGGATAGCGCACGCCGTACTGGTCTTCCGGCCCTTCCGTGACGATATCGATGTCGTCCGGCTGCCTCTCGTCGGCCCGGCCTCGCGCCAGCCTCACGAATAGCCACACCACAGTCGCCAGCCCCGCAAGCAGTGCTAGAGGCTCGTAGATAGGCATCAGCAGCATGTAGTAGAACTCGGGTTGCGAGCCGCGATTGACCTCGTGCTGGCTCAGCCAGTAGAGCGGGCCTTTGATGCCCGACCAGATAAGCTGCGGCTTTATCAGCATGTTGGTGAACAGCACGGCATAGATGCCGAAGAAGGTAAGCACCCCGCCCAGCAGCGTCCAGGGCCGCGCCATCAAGGCCGACCACGCGCTCTTAACCGGGTTTACGTCTTCGTCACCCGCCAGCGTGCGGAGTCCGGCGGTTGCCCGGTTGGCAACCGTCGGGAAGAGGAAGAACGCCAGCAACAGGAACACCACGAACACCACGGTCAGCAAGTAGGTTAGCTCGTGGCTGGCAAAGGCAATAGCGTAACCTATAGCCCCCAGGTAGACCCACTTAGATTGGTGGGTCCGCACGAACCACAGTATCGAAATGAACAGGAGCATGATACCCGCCAGCGCGAACACGTCGTGCCGGAGCGACCGCGAGTAATAGTTGATGCTAGGCGAGAAGATGACCAGGAAAGTGGCTATCAGCGCGCCTACCCTGCCGATGAAGGGCCGCATCAGCCAGCACAGCCCCACCAGGAGGATGCCGAACAGCGCGGGTGCCAGGCGGGCGTTGTAGTCGTTCGACCCAAAGAGGAAGAACATCAGCGCCGTGGCGTGATAGAGGAACGGCCCATGATAGGTCGGGTCGTAGCCTCCCTCGTGTCCGGCGGTGGTGGTGTAATTACCCGTCTTGAGGAAGTAGTCCGAGTAATAGGCGTGGATCGACTCGTCGTGGTGGAAGGCGCGAGGCCCCAGGTCCACCAGGCGGCTGAAAGCTGCGATCAGCATCAGCCCGATGAAAGCCATTACCTCCCAGTTGAGGGCGGCCAGGTTGATCGCCCTATCGAGTAGAGGCTGGGCAAGCTCTTCCCGCCTCACGGGGGCGAGGTTCGATCCCACATCTGTGCGTGCGCTTAGTCGGCGTCTGTCCATGATCTCCTTTGTTCCTAACGCGTAACACGTAACTCGTAACACGTAACACGTAACACGTAACTCGTAACACGTAACTCGTAACTCGTAACTCGTAACACGTAACACGTAATTTTCTAGCGTCTCCCGAGTGTTACGTGTTACGCGTTACGTGTTACTAAGGTATGTCTTCCGAGGGTATCGGCTGGTACTGCAAATAGTGGTAGAACGGTGCGACATCCTTCCGTACGTAGACCAGCATGTCGTACGAGCCTAGAGGCTGTGGCGTCTCTCTTAAGAACAGGTACTTCCACAGGGTCGCCTGGTTGTCGGGCTTGGTGAAAGTGTCGCCCAGCTTGACCACCAGCAGTCCGGCGGTAGCAAAGGGAGCGGTCTTGGGCGTCTGCCCTTCCGCCAGCCCCGAAATCAAGTTCTTCTTGTACCAATCTTCGGGGAACCACCAGCGCATCGTGTAACGCTGCGACGTGTAGTTCTTCAGAAGCTCCGTGTTGCTGTTCTTGGTGTCGTACCCAAAGACCATGATAGGTACGTCGGCGGCCGGTTGCGGGTCGCCACCACCTATAAACTGCGCGTTCTTGAAGTCATGGAAGTACCAGCTATACGGCCACGAAACGTCGCTGTCGTACAACACCTTTACATCGTTCTTGCCGGTCGTCGCCACCGAGAAGTCCTTGATCTCCTTCATGTTGCGGGTCACGTCGGGCGAAGTCTGCACGTACACCGCCATCTCTTTCGGCACGTCGGGCTGGAAGTAGCTCAACATCATGGCCGAGCGAAACTGGTAGAGCAGGAAGACCGAGAAAAGCCCCAACCCGAGGTACCTGAGCGCGCGACTGGGACCAAGCCAGGCAATGAAAGCGATTACCAGCGCCGCCGCGAGGCCCGGCCAGAGCCACGTCCACGACCAGGTCGCGTAGTTGTTGTTTTGCGCGATCTGGAAGTTCATCGTAATAGCCCACGACATGGCGAACAGCACGAACAGCGTCAGGAACGCCAGCACCGGGAAGTTCGAGTCGGGCGAGTTCCAGGTGACCCAGGGTGGGTCCTGCCTGCGAGCCACGGCCACGGCTGCGCCTCTACCCCGGCCTCCACGGCGTGTGGGTACGGTGGGCGGTGGCGGGGCGTTGCGGCGGGCCGAACTATGAGCCGATGTGTGAGCCGAGGGCCGCTGCCGTTGAGGGCCTCGACCGCTGCTCATCGACAGGACCTGCCCGCCGCGCAAGTCGAGGGGAGTAGAGCCTCCCGGTGTGGCACCCGCCATCTGCAAGCCGGGTTGCCCCAGCCGTGCCAGCGTGGAGCGCACCATGCCCCCCGTAGCCAGGGATGGGGTGCCGGGTCCATACGGGACGTGGCGCTCGTCGTACGCGGCAGCCGCCTCGATCCTCTCCCGCCTGCGGGCGAGCATCGACAGCAGCAGCGCGCCGAGGAAGAGCGAAGACAGCAGTATGGCGGGGCGCACCATGTGCATCATGAGCCAGGGCATCTTCTCGCCCGCCCAGCTATAGATAAAAGTAACGCCGAACAGCCACCAGATGAGGAAAGCCGCCAGGAACGGCTGGAAAGTGGCGAACGGCACCGGCCTGTCCACGTTGAACGCGCCAAAACGTGGCGGATTATCGGTATAGCGCGCTTCGACCTTCCTGTTTCGCAGCCACCTGATGCCGCGCCAACTGAAGAACACAGTTCCGACCAGGCTGAAGAACACGGCGATAGGCTCGTACAGGGGGATTAGCAGGAAGTAGTAATACCAGGGCTGAGAGCCACGCTCTACCCCGTGTTGCGCCATCCAGTAGCCGAGCGAGCCGAAGAAGCCGGAAATCAGGCCCCTCGGTATGTCGGTGAAGAACACCGTATAGAACACCGTGTAGATTGCCATCACGATTGCCAGGCCAACCAACAGCACCGAGGGCCGGGCAAAGAGCGCCCCAATCAGGTGCGGAATCGAACCTGCCTGGTAGCGCCCCAGTATGGAGCCGGGCTTCGGGTCGAGCCTGCGGGGGTCCCACAACTCGGACGCCGCCTCTGGGTCTTCAGCGGTACTCGCGGGGGCAATACGAGGCGTCTCCGCCGCGACCGCAGGCTGAACTGCTTCCACAGCAGGTGATGCCGCGACGTTGCCATTACCGCGCAACACACGCGTCTGTAGGGTGCCGCCGCTGCCGTTCGCACGGGCCGGGGCCGCTACCCTGGTGCGGGTGACTACCGGCGCGGCAGGTGGGGCCTCTTCGAGGCGGCTGCGCTCCCTGCGGAACAAGATGGTAATCGCGGCGAGGTACGCGACGGTGAGGAACAGCGCGCCGAGCACCAGCGGGTGCGTGAAAAGATCGAGCATAAACTGCCAGATCACGTCGTACTTAGGGCCGACATCCGGGATGACGGGCAGCGGGGCTATAGTGCCACTACCAGGTATAGGCTGGTGGTTGACGACATCCCGCTCCTGCATGCTCCCCCGCAGGAAGAGCACGAGGCCCCCCAAAAGCGCACCATACACCGCGGTAGCGGCCATTACCGCGTAGCCCGATTGGATCACGAACAGCAGCGCGAAGAATGACACTATCACCGCCGTGGTCAGGTAAGAGGCCTCTTTGATAGTGAACATGAGCGACAGCCCGGCGGCGAAAATGAAGAAGTCGGCGGGCTTTCGATTAGACACGAAGCGCCACAGCCCCACGATCATGAGCATCTCGGTCGCTGAGAAAATAGCGTCCTCGCGGGCCATGCGGCTGAAATAGAGAACGCCAGGCGACAGCAGCAGCAAGAACGAGGCGATAAGCGCGGGCACCCTCCCCATCTGGCGGCGCAGGAAGAACGGGGCCATGACGACCCAGATGCCGCAGAAGGCCGAAGCCATGCGCGCGGACATCTCGCTCGTGCCAAAGAGCCAGTACATGAAGGCGATGAGGTGGAACTGCAACGGGCCGTGCATCATCGGGTCGTGGATGTAGCCGGAGCCGTTGTACAGGTTGTTGCCGTACACCGCGTGGAGGCTTTCGTCGTGGTGGATGCCACGATTGCTCAGGTCCCACAGGCGAGTAAGAATTGCGAGCGCGAAGAAGGAGGCCCAGAGAACCCCCTCAACAGTGATGTGGACGCGGAAGCGACTGGGGGTGGCCTCAGTTTCGACCACAGGGGCTGGTTGCTCGCTAACCGAGGCAGGCATGGGCTGAGTCTGTGCGGGTGGCGCGCCGGTCCTGCGCCGGGCCTTGGGGGGCAGAGCCACACCTGTCGATGACGCAGGCGCGGCGACTACCTGCTCTTCAGCGGGCGCTAATGCTTCGCTAGTCGTAGCAGCGGCAGGCGTTTCAGGTGCGTCAGGCACGTAGTGAACGCGGCGCTTGCGCTTCGGCAGTGTGAGCACTACCTGCGGCGATTCGGGCTGGGCTGCATGGCCGTTGCCGTCGTAGGCGCTCCCATCCTCTGTGCCGGAGCCGTCTTCGAGGGAGGCGTACCCGTTACCGGACTCGGTTTCTGCACCGGCCTCAAGCCCAATTATCTCGGCGTGGCCGTCCGTGGGCGAACCGTTCGTAGCGCTCTCGTCTGTGGGGCCGTCGGGGGTAGCAGTGGAGCCGGGGTAGTCCCCGGAAGCGTCCGTGTTCGGGCCTTGCACCCGGTCACGATGGCGCTCAGTTTTCATAAGACTCCTTAGAAACCAAAATGGGGTGGACCTGCGACTCTAAATGCGTGTACGCTTCTGACAGGATGATCCTCAAGCAGGCCTTTGTCGATATGGGGAATCTCGCCGCGATAATACGCCAGTTAGAACTGATTGTACCTTAACTAGCAAACGTACGCAAGCAAACAAAAGTTACAACGATTACACAGAGCTTACGTTTTGCCCCGGTCTAACGGATCTTCAGGCGACTCCATCAGGGGCCGTTTCACGCCCACCGCGGGCGTAATAGCCTTGAACCCGAATCGGTCGCGGATCGCGTCCAGGCTGGTGTTGAGTTGCTGGTTGCGCTGTTGAGCCTTTGACTGCCAGCCCCAGGACGATTGCTCCGGCCCCTGCGCCTTGCCCAATGACTGCCCCGCATCCTCCATTTCCATGCGCGGTTGCACCTCACCGCTGTGCGCCAGATTGGTAGTGCCCACACCTATCAGCCTGACCAGTTCGCGCCCGCTGCCCAGTCCCGTCGCCTTCGCGGCCGCCTCGAGCAAGCCGGTGGCAGCCGTGCAGATAGTGTGGTCGGAGTCCGTCGCGTCGGGAATGGTAACCTGCCGGGTGATGAGCCTGCCGAAGCCGGAGCCTTCCGGCGTCCAGACGCGCTGCTTCGGCAGCAGACGCAGCTTGATATAGATGCACCGCGCCTTGAAGTGCTCCTGCCGCAACTGCCAGGCCACGCGGTCGGACAGCAGCCGCACCAGGGCCTTGAGTTCGTCCAGGTCGCCCTCGTCCTCAGCCAGCGTCGTTTCACGGCTGATCGACTTGGGGTCGCCCGGCGGTTCGACAGGGCTGTTGTCGATGCCCAGCGCCTTGTGCTTGAGGCTCGCCGCGTGCTCGGCCCCGAATAGCGCCGCCAACCTTGCCTCCGGGTAGGCAGCTAGCTGCCCGATGCTGCTGATGCCGAGCGCGTATAGAGCCTCCGCGGTCTTGGGGCCGACTCCCGGCAGCGCCCGCACCGGCATCGGGGCTAGCACCTGCGCTTCCGCGCCGTGAGGCACCACCACCAGGCCGTCGGGCTTCTCCATGTCGGAGGCGATCTTGGACATCAGCTTGCTGGAAGAGATACCCACCGAAGCGGTTAGCCCGGTCGCCTCCCTGATGCGCCGCTTGAGCCGCTCCCCGATCTCGCGTATCGGCCCACCCACAAGTTCGCTGCCTGTCAGATCGAGGAAGGCTTCGTCCAGCGACACCGGCTCGATAACGGGGCTAAACTCCGACCAGACGCGGCGTAGCTCCTGCGCAACGTGGCCGTAGCGGTCGAAGCGGCCCGGCAGCACCACGGCGTCCGGGCAGAGGGCCAGCGCCCTGGCGAGTGGCATGGCAGAGCGCACGCCGAAAGCCCTCGCCTCATAAGAGGCCGAGGCCACGACGCCGCGCACCCCCTTGATGAACTCAGGGGGCCTGGGCAGCCTCCTCGCCTCCTGGGCAAGCTCTCGTAGCCTCTCCATCGACATGGGCGAGTTGCCTACGATTACCGGCAGCCCCTTCAGTTCCGGCTTGTCGAGCTGCTCCACGGAGGCAAAGAAGGCGTCCATATCGACGTGCGCCACCCACCTCACCGGAGGCCTGCGCCAGTTCGACCAGCCTTTAGTCCCGCCTTCCTGCACCATCTTCAGCCGTCCTTTGCCACTCAGGACGACCATAACATAGAACTAATGTTCCGTCAATCGTTTCCACATGGTACATGGCATGTTCTAAACGCCAAGACGCAAAGACGCCAGGGACGCGCCAAGTATTTAGGGCTGGGAAAAGGATGTATGTGTTGAGCGCACTCGAACCGGGGCGGTTGCCTCTCAACCCACTACTGTGAGGTCGCGGGGCGCGTGGTTGCACCGGACTGCCCCTTGCGGAGTTAGATAGACTATATCCTCTATTCGGACACCAAACCTGCCCGGTAGGTAAAGGCCCGGTTCGATGGAGAACGACATGCCAGCTTCAAGCCGTGTGGGGTTGCCTTGCACGAGGTAAGGCGGCTCGTGCCCGTCGAGGCCGATGCCGTGTCCCAGGCGGTGCATGAAGTACTGGCCGTATCCCGCTTCCACGAAGAGGTCGCGAGCCACCGAGTCCAACTCTTCACAGGTCATGCCGGGCCGGGCGGCGCGTACGGCGGCCTCCTGTGCCGCGTACACCAGGTTGTACACCCGCTCCATCTCGGAGTTGCCGTCGGGCGGGGAGCCGACGAATACCGTGCGAGTAATGTCGCAGAAGTAGCCCTGTAGCAGCCCCCCGAAGTCGAGCACCACGGCATCACCCGGTTGGATCACTCGGTCGCCTGCGTGGTGATGAGGGGATGCACTATTAGGCCCCGAACCCACGATGGCGAAGATTTCGCCCTGCACTCCCTCTGCCTTCAGCAAGCCAGCCAACTCCTCCGATACTTCCAGCTCGGTGCGGCCTGCGAAAGCGCTGGTGACTATCTTGGCGAACACGCGATCCGCGACGGCCCCTGCCCTTTCAAGCAAGGCAAGCTCGGCTGGGGACTTGATTTGCCTCACGGCGCTGAGCACCGGCCCGGCGGGGGTGAAGGTGGCGCGAGGCAGTTCCACCTGCAAACGCAGCAAGAAGACCGACCAGAGCCGGTCGCTGACGCCAATCGTGTAGTGCGCGCCTCCTGGGTGCCCGGTCGGCCCCGCCACCAGCGAGGCTACCAGGCGGGCCGGGTTGTCGCTCTCGCCCCAGGGCACCACCTGCACGTCAGGCGGTAGAGGCGGCAGGCTCGGCGCTTCGAAGGCCGGAAGCACAATATAGGCGGGGGCCTCCTGGGGTAGCAGCAGCACCGCCATGCGCTCGCTGGGCCGGTTCTGGATGCCTGTGAGGTAGTACAGGTCGGCTGAGGGGCCTACAACCAGGTAGTCGAGGCCGTGCGCGCGTAACTGCGCCCGTGCGTAGGCCAGCCGCTCGCTGTGAAGCACCACTTCCGCCGGGGTCTGCGACAGGTCAAGCGTGTCCGGCATCGGCTACACCCGCGCCTCCGCACCGAGCCGCGTCTTGGTGTCGCCATCTTCCGGGGTGGCAACCACGAGTTCGCCTGCTTCCGCCCGCGTCTGCTCGGCGGCGGCGGTGACCTCCTCCAGCTTTTCTTCGCTCTCGTGGGCGGCCTTGAGGTCGGACACGATCACCTGTAGCGCCCCCGCCAGCGGCACAGCCACCAGCGCACCCGCCAGCCCGGCTAACGTCGCCCCGAATAATATGCTGATGATTACCGTCAGAGGGCTGATACCGACCGAGTTCTTCATCACACGCGGGATGAGCACGTTGCCTTCTATAGTCTGCAACACGATGGCGAAGATGATCACCATCAGCGCCTTGTCGAACCCGCCTCCCGGCTGCGTCATCGCCACCAATATGGCGGGGGCGGTGCCGATGTACGGACCTACCAACGGTATCGCCTCCGCGACAGCGATGAACAGCGCCAACGCGGGCCAGTACTGTATGCCCATGAGGAAGTAGCCAACCGCGCTCACCGCCCCGACTATGGTCATCAGGAGCAGTTGCCCCCGCACCCAGCCGCCGACCTTCACCTCTATGTCGTCCCAGACCCGCCGCACCCTGTTGGCTCGTTTCGCGGGCAGCCACGACATAAGAGATCGCTTTATCAGCGTGCGCTCGCTGAGCCAGTAGAAGGCCACCACGAAAATGGTGATAAATGCGAAGAAGATTTCAGCAATGAGCACCGCAGTTTCGGCGGCTGCGGCTACCTTCTCTTCTTCCGGTACAACCACCGAAGGGTCGCCCTCGGGTCGTCCGATCTGGTTCCCTATCGCCTGCAAAGCATCCGCGAACAACAGTCCTTGCTGCCGGATAACACCGCTGTCCCATTTTGTTACCTCGGTCTCCATCTGGTCAGCCGTGGCCTTTAGTGAGTTACCAAGCGCCCCTACCTGCTGAAGGATGACGGGCAGAGTCAGCCAGCCTATCAGCGCGATAACAAGGAATAGTCCCGAGTAGACGATCAGTATGCCCGCGCTCCGGTTGAAGGGGCCGCGCCGCAGCAAGTTGACCACCGGCTCTATCGCTGTCCCTAGAAGTATGGCTATGAACAACAGCAGCAGGATGTGCAGCATGCTGTACATCGCCCAGGCCACGAACAGTGTCAGCAACACGCCCGCCGTCGCCATCGCCACCGAAGGAATCTTCATGCGATTGACTTCGACATCGACGTGGAGCGGCCGCATCTCGGCACCTACCGGCTGTTCGGTACCAGTCTTGTTCTCACCCTCGCCGGAGGGCGTCTGGACTACGCTGTTGTGTTCTTTGGCTGCTTCGTCAGCCTTGTTGGCGTCGCTCATCTTGTGCACTGTCCTCTCTTGACGCTTCCTTCTGGGGCAAGGGTTCGCCCGACGCGAATATCCGATTGCGGCCCGCCCGCTTGGCCTGGTAAAGTGCGGCGTCGGCCTTGGCTATCAACATCTCGGGGTTGCGGGCGTCCTCCGGGAAGGAGGCTAGCCCGATTGATACGGTCGGCACGGGTACCATCAGCGGCAGGTTGGTCGTCGAGAGCGCCTCCGTCTTGTCCCCGATCTGGCTAGGACTGGCAATCGTCTGGCCCGTCTGGGTAACAACCACGGTTGAGTTTTGCAGCGACCTCAGTATGCGCTCGGCCATGACCCTGGCCTGGACCTTGTTGGTCTCAGGTAATATAACGGCAAACTCGTCGCCTCCGTAACGGCAAGGCACGTCAGGTTGTCGAGAAGAATTGCGAATGGCGGAACCCACCGCCTGGATGACCGCGTCGCCTACCGGGTGCCCATATGTGTCATTTAGCGGCTTCAGCCCATCCATGTCGATCATTGCCACCGTCATCGGTTCGGCGTAACGCACGGCCCTGCGAAGTTCCTCGTTCAGCCGCTGGCGGAAATAGTCTTTGTTATATAGCTGGGTGAGCGGGTCGCGTATGGCCCGCTTTTCCAGGTCACGTACAGAAGCGTGGTAGTAATTCTCAAGCGAGCTAAGGGCCATCTCGTCGAGCAGCCGGTCAAAGTACTGCACAAAATCGACCGAGACGGTTATCTCATGCACCGCCGTCTCCACGCGCAGCACGTCCCACGCTATCTGCCGGAGCATAATCCACTCAAGCAGCACTTCATGCAGTTCGTAGTCCTGCGTGTGACGCTGCTTGCCCTGAGAGGCGGCCGCCGTCTGCGCCCACGCGAACGGCCCACCGAGCGGTCGGGTGCCGCGCGCCCTGCGGGCCTGAGGATCGGGCAGCGAGGCGCTATCGGCCCCGGAGATAACAAAGAGAGGTAGGGTCTCGTGCTCCGGTGCCTCCTGGCTTTCGATGGCCTGGGCAAGGTTCGCGAGAATCGCTTTCATACCGTCGACAATCTCGGCAGTAAGCATGTGCTTCTGCACTTCCGTGCGCTGGCTCTGCCGCAGCCCTTCCACCCAGCGCCGGGTAATCTCGTCAATATTCTGCGTTAGGATATCTGCTATCTCTTTAAACATGAGCATCCGCGAGCCGTCTAGTGCGCCTCAGATGCTACTAAAACGCAAGGTGCATGCCAACGGTTTTGTTCGGGCACACCGGAGGCCGAGTTTGCCTTGCTCGCGCCCTTTCCGCCGATTGTGTGCCAGTTATAATGCCGTAGCGGAAATGCCCGCCCACTTTCACGCCGCCGCTCCGAAGGGACACCGAAAGTCATTGCCGGTGCAGCAGGCCGGGTGCCTTTCGGGAGCAGGCTTTCTCACACACTTGCAGGAGACGAGAAGTTGAATTCTAGAGGAAGACCCGGTGCAGCCGCCTCTGGCACGCTTATGCTGGTGCTGTCAGCCGTCGCTTTCGGCTTCATGCCAGTCTTTGCCAAGCTCGCCTACGCAGAGGGCATCAACCTGAACACCCTACTGGGGATCAGGTTCGCGCTGGCGGCGGGCAGCCTCTGGGCGATATGGGCCGCGACACGTGCCGGCACCTGGACGAATAAAGCCGGGAGGGCATGGCCGAAAGTAGTGTTACCCCTAGTGGCGCTGGGCGCGCTCGGCTACGTTGGGCAGTCGTTCTCCTATTTCACCGCGCTGAGCGAGATTTCTGCCTCCGCGACGGGCCTGCTCCTCTACATCTACCCCATCCTGGTGACAGTGCTTGCCTTCTTGTTCTACCGGGAGCCGCTCACCCTCCGCAAGCTCTTTTCGTTGGCTCTTGCAAGCGTGGGCGCGCTGCTGGTGCTGGGCATATTCTCCGCCCTCATGGGTGCCGGCGGACCGGGCCTCGGCACCTTGCGCCCCAGCGGGGTAGCCTGGGCGCTGGCAGCGGCTGGGGTCTACTCGCTGTACATCATCGCTGGCACCCGTTTCACGCGCGATGTAAGTCCCCTGTTCGCCAGCGCGGTGATAATTAGCTCGGCGGCGCTGGTCTACCTCGCCTGGGGCGCGCTGGCCGGGTCGCTACGTCTTGACTTCGGCTTGATGGGCTGGGTATGGACGCTCGCCATAGCCCTGGTCTCGACCTCCCTCGCCATCACCACATTCTTCGTGGGCCTGGCTGAAACCGGACCTTCTCGCGCGGCCATCATCAGCACGCTGGAGCCTGCCATCACCGTTATGACGGCGGCCCTGGTGCTGGGGGAGAGCATAACCGCCGAACAGTTGCTGGGTGGAGCGTTCATCCTGGTGTCGGTGCTTGCCCTACAGTACCAGGCCAGGCCCGCGTCACTTCCAGAATGAACATTGGTGAATCTTTGGACAAACTATTGACAAAGCTTCTCTGCTGTGCTAGTATAAGTCGGCAGGCGGCGGAGCCGTGGTGCTCGCCCTCCACAATTATCGCGGTCCCGCCTCCCCCGCCCATCTTACAAACAACATTTGGGAATCGCAGCCCTGTGAAGCGAATCCGGCACGGAATGTGCCTTACAGAATACCCTCTGTAGCCCGCTTACACCACTGTGAAAAGGTCCATAACATGCCGCAGGGAACTAGTGGTCCAGGCTCAATTGATGGAAATAAGGTAGTAATCGCGGGCGCGGGGCTGGCTGGCATCGCCGCCGCCAGGTACCTGGCCGAACATGGCTTCCAGGTGACTATTCTTGAGAAGCGGGAAGTGGCGGGCGGCAAAGTCTCTTCATGGCAGGATGCCGAGGGCGATTGGCTCGAGTCCGGGCTGCACGTCTTCTTCGGCGCTTACCGCAACCTGCTCGGCTTCCTTCGAGATGCGGGCCTGGACGACGCCCTCACATGGATGCCGCACGCACTCACCTTCTCCATGCCCGGTGGCGCGCTCTCGCCTCTAGTCTTCCCGGCACGCCTCCCGGCCCCGTTTCACGGCCTCACCGCCATCGCTCGCAACCGGGGCGTGCTCACCCATCCCGATAAGCTGCGCACCGGCCTGGGCCTGCTCTGGCCCATCCTGGGCAACCAGGCTTACATCGACCGGCAAGACGGCATAACGTACGAGGAATGGCACATGCGTCACGGCCTCAGCCGCCGCTCCCTGGAAGACTTCTTCGATACCATGGCCCTGGCCCTCAACTTCAGCAAAAGCAGCGAAGTGTCGGCCAAGCTGCTGCTCACTGTACTCAGCCATTTTGGCAAGGACACCGGGGCCTCCCGCGTGGCTTTCCTCAAAGGACCGCCCGAAGTAAGATTATTCCGGCCCCTGCTGGCTCAGCTACGGGAGAAGGGGGTCGAAGTCCGCTTCAACGCAAAGGTACGGAGATTGCGGTTCGAGGCGAGTGACGGTCTGGTGGAAGGTTTCGAGCTAGAGGATGGCTCCACCGTCACCGGCGATACATACGTATCTGCCATGCCCGCGCACAACCTCTGGAAGGCGCTGCCGCTTGCGATGCGGGACGTGCCTTCGCTGGCGGGGCTGCGGCACCTGTACGGTGTTCCCGTAATGACGGTGCAACTCTACTTCGACAGGCCAGTCACCGGCGTGAAGAACCTCATCTTCTCTAGCCGCTCCCACATGTCGGTCTACGCCGAGCTAGGACAGATTTGTCCCGACTTCAACGAAGGTGCGGGCGGCAGGTCGATGGTCGAGATCGTGGTCGCCCCGGCGGCCAGGTGGTTTAAGCTGCCCGACTCTGAAGTGGTAGCGAACGTA
The DNA here is from genome assembly GCA_030913985.1 of Chloroflexota bacterium. Taxonomy (GTDB): domain Bacteria; phylum Chloroflexota; class Chloroflexia; order QHBQ01; family JADMIH01; genus JADMIH01. The sequence goes on from JALZHI010000003.1 coordinate 55,256, forward strand.
ATGGAGGAGTTCGCGGAGAGACACCCGCTGGCAAGGCAGGCGAGGCTGCTCAAGAGCACCGTCGTCCGCATCCGCCAATCGGTCTACAAAGCGCGCCCCGGTATGGACCGCCACCGCCCCGACCAGGCAACCGAGATCCCCAATTTCTTCCTGTGCGGCGACTTTACGAAGCAGGAGTATCTCGCCAGCATGGAGGGCGCGGTGTTGAGCGGCAAGCGTGTCGCGAACAGGATCGTAGAAGGCGTGGCGAAGGTGCCCGTCCGCAGGGAGGTGGCAATTGGAGTCTAATGCCACTTGGCCCTACTCGCACGGGCCGCGTAGTTGGTTCGACATGCCGCCCGCCGAGGCGCACCTGCACCCGCCCGCCAGCCTCAAGACGCTGGAGCGACTGGCCGAGTACCTGACGCCGCCGCATAACCTGGCCTTTGTGTCGAGGGGAAGCCGGGTGCGTGATGGCGGATACGATGGTCTGGCTTCCCGCCGCCTCATAGAAGCGCAAAAGCCCTCACCGGACAAGCTGTGGGCCTATCGCCAGTGCGCCGACGTAATCAAGCATCACTCCAAGAGCTTCTATCTCAGCGCCCGCCTGCTGCCGCCAGCCAAGCGCGCAGGCATCATGGCCCTGTACGCTTTCTGCCGACTCAGCGACGACCTTGTTGACGAAGCAGGCGCGGAGGGCAACAGTACGTCCGCAAGGCTGCGGGCGAGTACCGACCTTGAGGGCTGGGCGCGCAGGTGCGACGAGGGCATGGACCGGGAGCACCCCGTAGTGCAAGCGTGGCTCGACACCCGTGCCCGCTTCGCCATCCCTCGCCAGCTACCGGAAGAGCTATTGGCAGGCATCAGGATGGACCTGACGCTCGACCACTACGACACCTGGGACGATCTCTGGGTCTACTGCTACCGGGTCGCCAGCACGGTGGGCCTGATGAGCATGTACATCACCGGGGCGGAAACGATGGAAGCGGTGCCGTACGCGGTCCGGTTGGGTGTAGCCCTGCAACTGACCAACATCCTGCGGGACGTGGGGGAGGACGCACGCGCCGGGCGCATCTACCTCCCCGCCGAGGACATGGCGCGCTTCGGCTACACCCAGGAGATGCTCATGTCCGGCGTCATCAACCGCGAGTTCGTACGCCTCATGCAGTTCGAGATGAAGCGCGCGCACGCCCTCTACGACTCGGCCTGGCGGGGAATAGCCATGCTGCCCGCCGATAGCCGGCCCGCCATTGCCGCCGCGGCGACCATCTACCGCGGCATCTTGAACAAGATAGTAGACCTGGATTACGACGTGTTCAACAACAGGGCGCACCTCAGCATGGGGGAGAAAGCCCGCAGCCTGCCGAGAGTATGGTGGCAAGCGAGGCGCATGCGGTACGCGTCCGCATAGTAGCCTGCCGCATTCACGGGGCACACGTCACTATCACGGTGAATACAGAGCCAAGCAACACACAACACAGGTACCAGACGAACACTAGAGATTACGTCATAAACCAGGAGCGCAACATGAACGCAGTGGCTGCATTTGATAATACCTACATCGGCTTCGCGGAGGAAACTGACAGGCGTCAAACCCGCACGCACGAAAGCCTCGACACGGCCAACCAATCCGCTTTCGCCATCGTACCCCCGGCTGACAGGCACGAACTTCGCTCCTGCGGGGACGACGTACTCATGGAGCACATAGCGCGAGGGGACGCGCTGGCCTTCGAGGAGCTTTACGACCGCTACGTTCGTGGCTGCTTCGGCCTTGCCATGAAGATCGTGCGCGAGCCGTCCGTTGCCGAGGAGGTAGTGCAGGACGTCTTCATGAAGCTCTGGAGCCGCCCCGGCATATTCTCGTCGGAGCGGGGCAAGTTCTCCGGCTGGCTGCTGACCCTGGTGCACAACCGCTCGGTGGACAAGCTGCGCAGGCAGAAGGCCGGGGCGGCAGGGCCGGTCCTGCCCCTGGATGGCACGCTCGACGGCGACACGAGCCTGGCCGACGTGCTGGCGGATGGCTCGGCTACACCCTACGACCAGGCCTGGACCGAGGAGCAGGGTCGTATCGTGCGCGAAGCCATACAGACCCTGCCCCACCAGCAGCGCGAAGCCATTGTGCTAGCCTACTTCGGCGGCCTCACCCAGAAAGAGATCGCGGAACAGCTTCAAGAACCGCTGGGCACGGTCAAGACTCGCACGCGCGCCGCCCTGGGCCAACTAAGACGCGCCCTAGCCGGGGGCGGCCTGATTGGTGACGTACTGTGAGAGTGATAGTCGTAGGCGCGGGGCTTGCCGGCCTGACCGCCGCCGCCGACCTCGCGGACGCGGGGGCCGACGTGCTCGTGCTTGAGAAGCGAGACGTGCCGGGTGGCAAAGTCTCCTCCTGGTACGAGGGCGAGTATCCCGTCGAGTCGGGGCTGCACATCTTCTTCGGCTGCTACCGCGAACTGTTAGCGATGATGCGGCGAGTTGGCGCGTACGCCAACATCCACTGGAAAGAACATACCATCCTGGTGGCGAGGCCGGGCGGGAAGGTAGCCCGCTTCCACTTCCCCAACGTGCCCGCCCCCTTCAACGGCATAGTCGCCTTCACGGGCAACGACCTGCTCACCTGGCACGAGAAATTCACCAACGTACGTGCCCTGGTGCGGCCCTGGCTCACTCCTCTCAAGCGTGTGGCACAATGGGACGACCGTACCTACGCGCAGTGGCACCGCGACTCCGGCATCGCGGAGGGGGTGCTCAACAAGTGGTGGAACCCAATCGCGCTGTCGATGGGCTTCCTGGAGGCCGAAGAGATGTCGGCCCGGCCCATGACCACGGTGTTCCACCATTTCTCCCGCCACGCGGCGGCCTCACGCGTAGGCTTCCTCGATGGCCCGCCAGGGGAGCGCATGCACCGACCCTTCCTCGACTACATAGAGGCAAGGGGCGGTACAGCACGCTTCGGCAACAAGGTGGAACAACTGGAACTGGACTGGGAGAGTGGCAAGCCCGTCGTCACCGGGGTGCGATTGGAAAGCGGGGAGGTATTGGAGGCGGATGCGGTGGTACTGGCCGCGCCCCTGCACAACACCCGCCAGATCGTGCCGAGGGTGCTGAGGCACCATCCCTACTTCGCTAACCTGTGGCGGCTGAAGTCGGTGCCCGTGATGAACGTACAAGTCTGGTTCGACCGCTATGTATCGGAAGTAGACAACCTCTTCTTCACGGCGGACGCGCCCTTCTCGGTATTTGCCGACCTCGCGGTCACCAGCCCCCTGTTCGACCGCACCGGCGGCTCGCTCGTCTCTATGGCCGTGGCCCCCGCGCAAAAGCTCTGGCACCTGCCGGACGGCGAGATAGTGGGCGAGTGCGTGCGTGCTCTGGGCGAGCTGTGGCCCCGCACCCGTTCGGCCAAGGTGGTGCACTCGACCGTCGTGAAGATACCGAACTCCATCTACCGCGAGGTGCCGGGCAGCGATGCCTTCCGCCCAACCCAGCGCACTCCCATCCGCAACCTTGTGCTGGCAGGCGACTACACCCGCCAGGACTACATGGCCTCGATGGAAGGGGCCGTGCGTAGCGGGCACAAGGCAGCCAGCACGCTGGTTAGACAACTTGGAATGGCCGAGGGCGCAGGTCGTGCTAAGATGGTAGTGCCTAGTGCCGCCAGCACCGCAGAAAGATAAGAGATGCAGATTGCAGTTAGACAACCAGCACGCCTGAAGGTTGATGGCCGAGACCTGGCCGCCCGCCACGCCCCGCGACCCTGGATGCAGGACCTGTGGCTCTGGATTTTGCTGCTGGGTCCGGTGGTCGCCCCTGTGTTCATGCTGACGGGGCAGCCGCTCTTCCAGTTCATCGCCGAGGGTATCTACATGCTAGGGGACGCGGTCTGCCCGAAGGTAGATTTCCACTTCATGTTCATGGGCCAGCCGCTTGCCGTCTGCTCGTCGTGCTGGGCTGCTGTGTTCGGGCTGTGGACGGTGCGTCTGGTTTATGGGCGGGCTGGAGAAGGCTTCGGGCCTTTCGCACGCCTGGGTTTGTCGCGCTTCTGGTCGCGCTGGCAGGCCACTTCGCTTGAGACCAGGCTTGCGGTGCTCGCAATGGGCTTCCTGCCGTGGGCTACGGACGTCATGCTGACCGACATGCGCATCTGGTTCAGCCCGCACCCCGTGATGATGCTGGCCGGTTATCTAGGCGGCCTCACAGCCGCGATGCTGCTCTTCCCGGCACGCTCGCAGATGCGCGCCCGACTGGAAAGGCAAGGCGTTGACTAGCACTCTGCAACCAGCCAAGCGGGCGGAGCCGGCAACCGTCTTCACCGAGCTAAGGGGCCGCTACCCAAGAACGGTAGCGGCCTTTTCACAGATGGCGGGCGGCCAGCGCGCCTTACGATCTGTGATGTCGCTCGAACGCCGCTGGACCGAGCTAAACAGCGACACCGTGGCCGCCGACCCGTTCCGGTACGTACCCACTGCGGCACAGTTGCCTCAGTATCCCCCTGAGCACAGCTATGACGTGATTATCGCGGGGGGCAGCCTGGGGCTTATCGCGGGGGTGGCCCTTGCCCAGCGAGGCTTGAAGGTGATGCTGTTCGACCGTGATAGGGTCGGTGCGGCTCACCGCGAATGGAACATCTCACGGCGAGAACTGGCAGCCCTGAGCGACTGGGGCATCTTCACCCCCCAGGAGCTTGCCCAGACCTTCGCTACCGAGTACAGGCAGGGTGTGATTTCCTTCGACGCCACAGGCACGAGAGGGGAGTCGTGCCCGCTTTACCTGCAAGGCGTGCTGGACGTGGCCCTGGATGCCCAGGAGGTGCTCGACCTCGCACGCCAACGCTTCCTGGCCGCTGGTGGCACCATCCTCGAAGGTCGCGCCTTCAGACACCTTCACATGGCTCAACGCGGCCCGTTGGCCTCAGTGTTCGAGGTGGAAGGCCCCGCCGGTAGCGAGTTCTACCGCACCCGCCTCGCTATCGACACAATGGGTTCGGTGTCGCCCATCGCTGTGGGCCTCAACGATGGCCTACCCTTTGACGGAGTGTGCCCCACCGCCGGGACTGTGGTGGAAGGTCTCGACGCAGACGCTGGCACGGGTGAGGTGCTGGTGAGTGTCGCGGGTGCCCGGGGCGGGCGGCAGCTAATCTGGGAGGGTTTTCCGGGCAGGCAGGGCCAAACAACCGTTTACCTCTTCTATTACGACCGCACCGGCCCGGACGAGGCGCGCAAGCAGAGCCTACTGGACCTGTTCGAGCAATATTTCACGCTGCTCCCTACATACAAGCAGTTCCGCGAAGGGGGGCACCACGTCAAGCCGGTCTATGGCTACATCCCGGCCAGGCACGGACGCACGGGCAAGACAGCGGCAAGGGGCCTGCTCTGCCTGGGCGACTCGGCGGCGGGCCAGTCTCCCCTCACCTTCTGCGGTTTCGGCTCATTCGTGCGCCACCTCGGGCGGGTGTCGGCGCTCGTGTCCCTCGCCCTGAAGCATGGGCTGCTTGAAGAGGAGCACCTTCGCCGTATCAGCCCTCACCAGGCCAACCTACGCGTGGCGTGGGTCTTTAGCAGGCTCATGCAACCCTGGTCGCGCACCGACCCTGCCTGCGTGAACCGCCTGATGAACGTCTTCTGCGCGGCGCTCCACGACCTCGGCAGCGAAACCACGCTCAGGTTCTTGCAGGACCGGTACACCTTCCGCGAGTACCTGCGCATCATGCTCATCACCGCCCGCCTCCACCCCGCTGTGTTTCCCCTCGTGATGCGAGTGTTAGGCCCCCTCGGCTTGCTCAAGTGGCTGCGCGACATGTCCGCCTTTGCCGCGAACGACCTCCTCAGGGGCCTCCATAGCCGCCTGGGCCGCGAACGTTGGAAAAGACTTGAAAGGCTGGCAGGCTCAGTGTCGCCCGGAGTGCGACTGCGATTGGCAGCCATGCGCACCCTCTGGCGCTCCATAGAGTAGTGTTCCTGTACGGACGCACAATCGCCGGATTTCAGGACCAAACCCCACCCTGTCATCCTGAACGCAGTGAAGGATCTCAAGAAGGTGAGTAGGGACGCTGTTGGCAGCGTCAGGCAATGGGGCTGGAGGTTCGACGTTGTGCTAAGAGTCGTATCTGAGATCCTTCACTGCGTTCAGGATGACAGAGGGGAGTATGGTCGCAAATGAAGACCCTCGGCAACAGTACTCGTAACCGGCAGCGCTGGATAGTCGCACTCACACCTTTCTGCTATAATTGCCTCGGCAATCAGCGCGTAAAGGTTCGGAGGAAAACACGATGGTTTCCAGGGTGCTCTTTGGAGTTATATTGGGTACAATCGGCCTGCTTTACCTGTGGCTGGCTTTCGAGGCGCTCAGACCCGGCATTGCCAACGGCGACTGGGTATCCTACCTCGGCTCGGTGCTCTTCCTCGCGGCGGGAGTGGGCGCGGGCCTCGCCGGGGTCAACCTGGTGCGCGCCAAGAGGAGATGACGACTGAATGTTCGCCTGTGATTCCCCAGCCTAACCGCTGGGGATTTTCATGCCCCGAACACCTATTCTCCAACCGCAAGCCCGGCAAGAAGTGTTAGCCATTGCCGCCCCAACCGGCTGTGGCGCTGATACGAAAATCACCCGTCAGGTACTGGCAGTAGCCATGCCTATCCCATATAATGCGCAGGGGCACAACCCAAGAGGTATTCAATGCGCTATGCTGACGCTTACAACTACATAAACAGCTTCACTAACTTCGAGACGGTGCCAGGGCTTAATATCGACACCGAGTTCGATGGGTTGGAGCGCGTACGCCTCTTGCTGCGCCTCCTGGGCAGGCCCCACAAGAGCTTCCGGAGCATCTTGGTGGCGGGCACCAAGGGCAAAGGCTCGGTGTCGGCCATGCTCGATTCGGTGTTGAGGCAGAGCGGGCACAGCGTGGGACTTTTCACCTCGCCCCACCTGCACAGCTACCGCGAACGCATCCGCGTCAACGGCGAGATGATCGGCACCGATGATGTTGTACGCCTGGTGACCCGGCTCAGGTCCGTAATCGAGCGGATAAGCTGGCTCGAAGACCCGACCCTGATGCCTACCACCTATGAAATCACCACCGCCCTGGCCTTCCTCTACTTCCAGGAAAGGAACATCGACCTGGCCGTACTGGAGGTGGGGCTTGGCGGCAGGCTGGACGCTGTCAACATCGTTGACGATCCCCTCGTGTCCGTCATTACTTCCATCAGCCTGGACCATACCCAGGTGCTTGGGGACACTATCGCTCAAATCGCCCGCGAAAAGGCCGGCATCATCAAGCACGACGGCCTGGTGGTAAGCGCGCCGCAGGTGCCCGACGCTATGGAGGTCATAAACGAAGTCGCCGAACGCCAGAACGCCCAGGTCGCCGTCGTGGGCCGGGAGGTCTACATCAGCACGGACCACCTGCCCGAGATCGTGTTCGACGACGACATGGTGCCCCTTTACCAGGCGTTCAACGTGCGCTTCGGGGCCGATGAAGACACCCGCCGCAACCGCATGCGCATCAAGACGCCGCTCCTGGGCAGCCACCAGCAGGTGAATACGGCCATCGCGCTAACGGTGCTGCGCCTCCTGGTGCAGATGGGCGTAAACGTGCAGCGCGAGGCGGTGGTCGAGGGCTTTCTGCGCGTGGACTGGCCCGGCAGGCTGGAGGTGGTGAACCGCAGTCCCATCGTGATGGTGGACGGCGCGCACAACGTCGACTCGATGACCAAGCTCAACCAGGCTATGGGCGAGCTATTCCACCGCCAGCGCCTGGTGCTGGTGCTCGGCACCTCCAACGACAAGGACATAGCGGGCATGGTGGAGGAGCTTGGCAACTGGGCGGGCAGCATCCTCGGCCTGATGATCGAGCATGTAATCGCCACCAGATCGCGCCACCCACGCGCCGCCGACCCGCACCTCATCGCGGAGCAAGCCGACTTGCGAGGATTAAAGTCCCAGGTAATTGAAGTACCGGCAGAGGCGTTCAGGCGCGCCGAGGAAATGGCGGTTGCGTTAGGCCCCAACACCTACGGCCCGCCGATTGTGCTCGTCACCGGCTCGCTGTTCATCGTCGCGGAGGCCCGCCAATACTACGGGCTGGCACCCGACCTCTCGGAAGAAACTTAGGCCGCGCGGCCCGTTACTGCTCGCCCGCACCCCCGGCACCGGAAGCCTGGCGCACCGGCGGGCTTTCGTTCTCCAGGTAGTAGGTCATGCTCTGCAAGGCCACCACCGCGTCTATGTGCCTGATTTTCACGCGTGGGGGGACCTGCACCACAATCGGCGCGTAGTTCAGTATGGCCCGCACCCCAGCCGCCACCAGCGCGTCGGCCACTTCCTGCGCTCCCCGCGCGGGCACGGCGATGATAGCCATGCGAATGTTCTCCCGCCCCAGCACCTGCGGCAGGTCCTCCAACGGGTGAATGGTCAGGTCGCCAATCTGGGTGCCGACCTTGGCGGGATTGTGGTCGAAGAGGGCGCGGATGCAGAAGCCCCTCTCGGCCAGCTCATCGTAGTGCAAGAGCGCCCGCCCCAGGTGACCCAGGCCCACCAGCGCCATCGACCAGTCGTGGTTCAACCCCAGGATCGAGTTGATCTGGTCCAGCAGGTACGCTACATTGTAGCCCTTACCCTGCTTGCCGAACTCGCCAAAGTATGAGAGGTCCCGGCGTATCTGGGCGGCGCTGACCCCCAGCCGGGTGCCAAGCTCGCTGGAAGAAACGGTCTCAAGCCCATCGTGTACCAGGTATTGCAGGCTGCGGGCGTATATCGGCAACCGCCGTATAACTATGTCGGGTATAGCGCCCGCGGCCTCAGCCGGCTCGCCTTCCGACATGACCAGGTCGGAAGTCTCGTCCTCTCCGGTGGCGAATGGCTGAATAATTGTCTTTCGGGAACTGCTGTTCGTCATAACTCGCTCGCAATCTGTGCTACTTGGTGCCGCGATGCACGGCTACGGCCCCGAAGGTAAGTTGCCGGTAGCGAACGTTCCTCAGTCCTGTTTTCCGCATTATACGGGCCAACTCGGGCGGCGGCGGAAATTTGCCCATCGAGCTAGGCAGGTAGCTGTAAGCATCGGTGTCCCCAACCACAAGCCTCCCCAGCAGCGGCACGACATACCGCGTGTGCAGCCGGTGGAACAGCCTGTAGACGGCGTACCTGGGCCGCCCCACCTCCAAACAGACTAGTCTGCCCCCCGGCTTGAGCACTCGCCTCATCTCGCGGAACGCGCCCTCTATATCAACAACGTTGCGCATGGCGAACCCGGTAGTCACGCAGTCAAATGTATCGTCGGGGAACGGCAGACTCAGCGCATCGCCACCCGCGAAGTAGACCGGCTCACTCTCTCCAACCCCGTCCCTGCGCCCCTGTAGCATCATCTCCAGCGTCAGGTCTATCCCAACAACCCACATGCCCCTGCCCGCTAACTCCTGAGCGATGCGGCCCGTGCCGGTAGCTACATCAAGCGCCAGGCCACCGGCTGTAGGCTTCGCCTGGTCCACCATGTAACGCCGCCACATGGCGTCCTGGCCGAAGCTCATGATGCGGTTCATAAGGTCGTACCGCCAGGCGATGCGGCCAAACATCCCCTTCACGTAGCGCGCCTTCTCCTCACCACTAAGCGAAGCGTCGGGGTTGCGCGTGGGCGTCAAAGTATCGGCAGTGGCAGGAGGGGCAGGCACAGTCAAATTGGTAGCACTAGTAGAGGAATGGCTTGTCGTGGCTTCATCCGTAGGTACGGCTTTTCAGGAATCCAGACTCATTGTAGCAATTTTCACATAGTGGGTCAAGAATGACCGGCGCGGTAGGCAACACTTACGCATGAATATCGCCTTAACATTAGTCCCGGTAAACCCTTGGCTGAGCCGAATTGAGCGGGCCGACGGGACCATCTTCCCCTCTTGTCATTCTGAACGCAGTGAAGAATCAGGTGGGTAGTTAGGCCGTCGGCCGACAGTGACCAACCCCCACTTTGTCATTCTGAACGCAGTGAAGAATCTCGTCCAACAGCACCCAAGTTGCCCATTGCCTACAGCCACAGAGTCCCAAGAGGAAAAAGCGAACTATCAGGTGAGGGACGAGATTCTTCACTGCGTTCAGAATGACAAGAAGGGAAGATGGTCCCGTCGGCCTGCTTTGTGATGGCGGTGTGGCACTGCCCATAACCCATCCCATGCCCCCCATCTGTGGTACAATTGAGTAGTACAAGCAGCCGCAACAGAGTAATCTCGCGGCATTCTCCACTAGCAAGTGCCAGGTTTTTCATGTCCTCAACATTCGCCACGAATAGCACCAACAGCAAGCGCGCCGCCTTCGATCTCGATGCCGAGCTTTACCGGCTTTTTGGCTACCGGGAGTTCCGCGGCGTGCAAAAGCAGATCATCTCCCAGGTGCTACAGGGCACCGACACTATCGCGGTGATGCCTACCGGCGCGGGTAAGTCGCTTTGCTACCAGTTGCCCGCCATGCTCCTGCCGGGCACCACGCTCGTCATTTCGCCCCTCATCGCCCTGATGAAGGACCAGTACGACAACCTCCCCTCCGACGTGTACGGGCGCACGACATTCATCAACAGCACGCTCGACACCGAGGAGCTTGCGCACCGTATGTCGGAGATCATCGCGGGCAAGTACAAGCTGGTCTATTGCGCGCCCGAACGCCTCAGGCAGCAGCAGTTCACCGAGGCGCTACGCCGCGCCCGCATCTCGATGCTCGTGGTGGACGAGGCGCACTGCGTCTCCATGTGGGGCCACGACTTCCGTCCCGATTACCTGTTCATCGGCAAGTGCCTGCCCCAACTCGGCCACCCGACCCTGTTCGCGCTCACCGCCACGGCCACGCCGGAGATGCGCGAGGAGATAGGGCAGCAACTGGGCCGCAAGCTCAAGCCTATCGTGGCAAGCGTCTTCCGCCCCAACCTCTTCTACGAAGTGGAGGAGTTGAACGACAAGGAAGCGAAGCTAAAGAGGCTGGTCGAGATTTGCCAGCGCGAGCAAGGCTCCGGGGTGATATACGCCCGCAGCCGGGAGATGTGCGAGCAGATTGCCGCCATGCTGCGGCGCTCCGGCGTGAAGGCGGGGCACTACCACGCGGGCATGGAGCCGGAGATGCGCACCGCCGCCCAGGAAGCCTTCATGCTCGACCGCACCCGCGTGATCGTGGCTACTATAGCCTTTGGCATGGGCGTGGACAAGAGCAACGTGCGCTTCATTGTGCACTTCAGCCCGCCCGACTCGCTGGAAGGCTACGTGCAGGAGTCCGGTCGCGCCGGTCGAGACGGCCGCCCCGCTCGCTGCATCCTGTTGATTACCCCCGGCGACAAGTCGAACCTGAGCCGGTGGCAGCGCGAAGAGCAAATGAAAATCGAGCCGTTGCGGGCCATCTACCGGGAGCTAGGCAAGCACGTGCCCGTCGGCAAGCCCCGGTTCGTGCGCTTCGATGAAATAGAGAGAGACGCTTCCAGCTCCGGCACCGCCGTGGACAGCACTCAGTCGCGTGTGGGCGTGAGCATGCTGGAGCGGGTAGGTCTCATCCTGCGCCACCCCGACGCGCCCAAGACCCTGTACCTGACCCTGCTGCCCGAAGGAAGCGCCTCCAAGGACCCGCAGTTCCGCAACTTTCTCAGCATCACCGGCCTGACGCAGACTCAACCCATCCGCAGAGACACGGCGGCCCTGGCCGAGGCGTTGCAAGTCACACCGCCAGACCTGGAGCGGCTCACCCTGGTGTGGGAGGAGCACGGCTGGCTGAGAGCGCGTGGCGAGCGGCGCGACCCCGTCATCGAGCGCCTGAAGCCGCCCGCCGACACCGCCCAGACGATCCAGCGCCTCCTTGACGAGCAGGAGCGCACGCAACAGCACCAGATCGACCAGATGATGCGCTACGCCACCGCCAACCGCTGCCGGCACCAGATGCTGGCCGCTCACCTGGGCGAGCAGATCGAGGAGTGCGGCACCAGTTGCGACTACTGCGCACCCCCCGCCGACCGCCCTGAGTCGGTGTCTCAGACCGCCGAGCTACCCGACAATCCGGGGCAGGTCATAGTGGAGTGCCTGGCGTCGTTCCCCTTCTCGGCGGGCAAGCCCAGCCTGGTAAAGGCCCTCACCGGCTCGGCTGCCAGCAACGTGACACCGGACCGCGTCCGCCACTTCGGCGCGCTGGCCGCTGCCTCACCCAGCGCCATACAGCGTGCCATTGATGAGCTTGTCGAAGGTGGCTACCTGGCTTTCTACGAGCATGACGAGGGCTTCAAGCTGCTCCGAGTCACCGAGGAAGGGCTGGAAGGCGTGCCCAACAACGCCGTCTCTCTAAAGCAGAAGCGCCAGCCGAAGCAGCGCGACCGCTCGGTCCCTGAGCCGCGACAGGACCGCGCGGCCCGCGTAGATACCGGACGTGTGAAAGCCCCCCGGCAGGAAGAGGAAGACCGCGAGCCGACCCAGGAAGAGGCTGACCTGTTCGAGCGGCTGCGCCAGTGGCGTCGGGTCATCGCCAACCGCCTCGGCCTTCCCCCATATATCATCTTCCACGACAAGACGCTCTGGGCCATCGCGAAGGCACAACCCACCACGGTGGAAGAGTTGCTCCAGATCAAGGGCGTGGGGCAGAGCCACATCGACAAGTACGGCGACGAGCTATTGGCAGAGCTGGCCGGGATTGCGGCGGGCGCTGAGGACGACCTCTAGCGGTGAGAGGCTATTTCAAGAGCAACACTGTCGAACACCCCCTCCAAAGTCTCCATACTGTCATTTCGAACGCAGTGAGAAATCTCGTCCTCTACCCCGATATTTCCCCCTTCTTAAGGTACCTTGTGGCTGAAGGAAAGCTGGTACTACGTGCAGAGGGACGAGATTTCTCACTGCGTTCGAAATGACAGTATGGGGCCATGTGCTCATGTTCCATTCGGTCTTTTTAGTGTCATTGTTGAGATGAGTTCTAGACCTGTAGCGTAAAGCAAAAAGAGCAGAGGCGTAGAGCGTTGAAACTCTACGCCTCTGCTCTTGCAAGGACGGAGGAGATCGTCACCTGCGGGCAGTAGTCTAAGGATTGATGATGACCTTGCGAGCGCGGTTGTAGAAGATACCGAGCGCCACGATGCCGCCAAAGACGAGCAAGCCACCCAGGAAGCCGCCAAGGAAGAAGGCCACAACCTCGAACGCGAAGCCGAACACAAAGGTCAGCCCGGCGTTCACCCCCGCCATGCGCCACAATTCCCTGTCGTCAGCGTTCAGCACGGGGAAGACCCTGCGCCCAAGCACAGTATTGGCCCACTGGGAGGGACGCGGCAGGTTGAGCATCGTCAGCATGCCTACGAAGGCCGCCAGCCAGGCCCCGGTAATGATGCCGCCCACAACCGGCTTGAGTATGAATCCCAGCGCCACCAGAATGAAAATAGCGGCGGCGGCGGCAATCACCCAGAAGCCGACGCGCTCCAGCTTGAAGCGGGCGGGTACGCGCCTCGGAGGGGCGTAGGTGTTAGTGTACGAGCCTGCGGAAGGGTCCGCCGACACGAGCGGTCCGCCCCCCGTCGTTTCCGGCAAGTCGGTAGGCGCTACGGGCTTCACGCCCACGTTTGCATCCCTGGTGGAACTCATCTCTAATCTCCCAACCCTGATTACTTCCAACACCCTATATACGCGCCGAGGTCCCCCGGCGTTTCACACCGGCTACCTCAATCTCGAATCAGGGCAAGCGCATCTCCGCCAGGTGGTGCTCGCCCTGTGCGCTCTTGTCAGCGTAGTGCAAGACCAGTTCCAGGCTATGGGTGTCCTCTATATAATGTAGCTGGAGGATGTTGCGCACGTTATTGCCGTTCAGGTCGATGTAGTAGGTAGTGCCGTTCTGGAAGGAGTAGTTGCTGAGCACGAAGTCATCGGAGCCGAGCCGCAGGACGTTGTTCCCCAGGAGTTGCAGGGTCAGCGGGCCTGACTGCAACGCCCACCCGAGCAGTCCCAACCCACCGCATATCGTCAGCAAAAGCCCCAGGCAGCCAACCTTGAGCGCGCGCATGCCCCGTCGCCCCGATTTCGCACCATGAGACCTATCCGGCGTCTGTTCAACGGGTTTGGAACTCTCTTGGTCGTCCACGCTCTACCTCGCCATGGGAACCCGACGGCGCGACGGGGCTGCAACGGCCCCAGCGTGCTATAATTATATTGGCATTTACCCTAATGGCAAGGGAGGATATCTGATGCTTGTAGTGATGGTACGCATCCCGGTAGGCTCGCGGGAAGAGAGCGACCGGATGCTGGAACGTTTCCGAAATCGCGCCGGGCTGGTGGACGGCATGCCCGGCTTCATGGGCTTCGAGCTTTTGCAGGGCGACGGTGAACTTATCTCGCTCACCCGCTGGGCATCGCGCGACGACTTGAACAACTGGATGAACAGCCAGGCCAACGCGCAGGCTCACGCCCGCGTCCCCCGCCCCACCGGCGGCGGGCACCCCGAAGGCGGCACTCACGGTCATGGCACGCAGGCCCAGCACGCGCCGGACGCCTCTTCCGCACAGCCCCAGGCGGGCGGGCATTCAGGCCCGCAGGGCAGCAGCGTCATGGTCTATGAAGTGGTGATTCCCGCCGGGACAGGCAGTTAGTTGAACGGCATTGGCGATACCTTTGCCTCTTTCTCCTGGATCTACCTTCTGGGAGCGGCCTACACAATATACCTGCTGAGTCGCGGCTGGAAGCAGCTATGGAGCCCGCGTGCGGGAGCGAGCACCCGCCAGCTTGCCGCCATGATAGCCTTCTTCCTGCTTGTGCCGGTGGGCGTTCTGCTGCACGAGCTTGGGCACATGGTTGTCGCGCAACTGCTGGGCCTACAGGTCTTCGGCCTGCATTACTTCTTCTACTGGGGATATGTCGTACACGCCAGTGGCACCGAAATGCAAAACTGGATAGTGTCCCTGGCCGGCAACTTCGCGAGCTACGCCCTGGGAGTGGCCTGCCTCGTCCTGGCCTTGCGCCTCCCGCCGAAGCGCCCCGCCGTCAACATCATCCTGGCCCAACTCGGCATACTCGAGCTCGTGCAGACGCTCATCGCCTATCCTCTCATGAGCCTCGACCCCGCCTTTGAGGGCGACTGGGACACAATCTACTCGCTCGACGCTCCCGCACGCGCAGCCATTGTGCTTGCCGTGCACTTCGCCTCTCTGGCAGCCTTCGTCATCTTGCTGAACCGCAACGCCCGCATGCGGCGGCTACTTGGAACATGATGCACTGGACGTGCTTGAAGGCTCATTCTTGCTACAGCTACCTGGACTGAGTCGCTACTTGGTCAATTTAGTTCAAAGTGGGTGTATGCAAGATACGATGACGGTGCTATAATGGAAGTCGCGTAGGTGCGGAAGTATACTTTCGCACTCGTAGCGATTGGAAGGCCGGACTTAGGTCTGTAGTCTCTGGCGGCACAGACCACTAGCGCCGACCGGTGCTCACCTGCACTGGTGCGACCACTTATCTGATGCCCAGCATGTGCTTATTTGCACATGCAATTCCTGTTTGGTTTAGTGGAGCGTGAGGCATCTGAACGCACCCAACAAACGAGGCCGAAAAATGGTAACGCAAGTTGTCCTTTATGGACCGGACGCTGTGAAGAGCAACAAGAAGGAGGCGCGTAATGAAGGATGGGTCGCAACTTACAGGTTTGTTGGCGGACGAAGCGGTCATGGAGGAACTGAGGCAGAAATTCGGGAAACCTGAAGGCCTGCTCAATTCGCGAGGGCTAGTGGCCCGACGTGGAGCGAGAAGCATCACTGCCGAGGCGTTCACCCCTCTGATGCTGGCTGAAGATGAGGCTGCCGGCCCCGATGCCGGAGTGCCAGCTTTCGAAGCAGCATTTCCAGAAGGGCCGATGTTTATGGAGGCCATTATCCGTGAAACGGGCAGGCCTGTCCTTCTGGTGCAGAGGGACACCTTTGAGGTGCCCGAGTTGGAGGAGTGGAAATCTCGGCTAGGCCCTACCAAGTCTAAGCTGGAACATGCCATTCGTTCGGTTGGCCGCGTCGAATTGTCTGACCACGACACCTTCCCATGGGTAGGCACCGCTTGGATGATCACCGAGGACGTGGCCGTGACCAACGCTCATGTAGCTCGGATCTTCGCCAGGCGGGAAGGTCGCCGCTACGTCCCCAGGTTCAATCTTGGTGGTACAGCGATTCGTGCCCGTGTAGACTTCAAGGTTGAGTACAAGGTAGACGCGGTGCGCGAGGTTGACGTGGAAGAAGTGCTCTTCATAGCGGAGGACGGGGACAACATACCCGACATTGCCTTCCTGAGATTACGCACCGGGCCGGGAATTCAACTTCCACCACCCCTTGTCCTTTCTTCTCTGGATTCTGCGGAGGAGAGAGTCGTAGCCGCCATAGGCTACCCTATGGAAGACAGTCGTAGCCGAGCCACGCTGAGGCGAAATGTGTTCGGGGAGATTTACAACGTCAAGAGATTGGCTCCGGGCAGGGTCATGACGTTTGGCAGCAGCTACTACTTCACTCATGATTGCTCTACCCTGGGCGGCAACTCCGGTTCGGTAATCATAGATGTTGAGACCGGGGAGGCACTGGGGCTTCACTTCGGCGGGACCGAGCTTTCAGCAAATTACGCGGTCAAGGCTAGTGTCCTGCTAGAGACCCTTGCCGCTCGTAAGATAAAGGTAACACAGCCCACCCCGCCGCCTCCTTCCCCGGACGTACTTCAGGAAGGCCCCGCTCCCGCTGTTGAGGATTATGCCGACAGGGAAGGCTACAACCCGGCCTTCCTCCGTACTTCCTCAAGCTCCAAGAAGCAGATCGTTCCCTTGCCTGTCTTACGAGATGACCTTTTGCAGAAGGCCGCGCGCGTCAAGAACGCTAACGGCGCGGCACCTGTTGACGGGAACGGCCTCAGCGAATACGAGCTAAAGTACAGCCACTTCTCCGTCGTCATGAACGGCGAGCGCAAGATGCCGTTCTTTACGGTGGTGAACATCGACGGCCGTTCCCTCAAGCGGATACCCAGGTCCGGCGACGAGTGGCTCATGGACCCGCGCATCCCCAAGTCGGCACAGGCCGGTAACGAGTTGTACAGGAATAACGATTTGGACCGAGGGCACATGGTCCGGAGGCTCGATCCAGTTTGGGGCGACCAGGATGTAGCGGAGCTATCGAACAACGACACCTTCCACTACACAAATGCCACGCCGCAACATAAAGACCTGAATCAGAAGACCTGGAACGATCTCGAGGACCATATCCTTGACAATGCGGGCGCGCATAAGTTGAAGGTGACTGTCTTTACCGGCCCGGTCTTCTCGGATGGCGACCCAGAGTACAGGTCATTTCTGCTCCCTCGCCAGTTCTGGAAGGTGGTGGTAATCGTCAAGGAGGATGACCGCAAGCTTTCCGCTACAGGCTACATCTTGAGCCAGCAAGACCTGCTTTCGCACCTCGAGTTTGCCTTCGGGCAGTTCCGGACCTACCAGGTGCCGGTGGCTCAAATTGAGGACCTGACCGGGCTTGACTTTGGCAACCTCCGCACCTTTGATCCTCTCGCCAAGGTCGAAGCAGCCCCTATTCGACTCATAAGTAGGGCAGAAGACCTGGTATTCTAAGATAGTGAGGCCAGGAGTCGAACTGGACTCCTGGCCTCACACAAATACCTGCTCGCTCGCGGCTGGCGAGCGTATTACTGCATGAACTGGCCGAAGCCGCCCATGCCGCGCCGCTTGCCTTTGCCGCCCTTCATCTTCATGCCGCCGCCCGTGAGGGTCTTCATCATCTTCTGCATCTGGCGGAACTGGTTGATGAGGGCGTTCACGTCCTGCACAGTGGTGCCGCTGCCCCTGGCGATGCGGCGGCGACGGCTGCTGTCTATTACGTCGGGGTTCTGCCGCTCCTTGGGGGTCATCGAGCGTATGATAGCCTCGATGTGCTTCAGGTCGTCTTCCTTCACCTCGACCTTTTGCTGACGCATCGCCTGACCGAGTCCCGGTATCATCCCCAGCACCTGCTCCAAGGGGCCGAGGCGCTTGACCTGCTGAAGCTGGTTTAGGAAGTCCTCCAGGTTGAAAGTGGCAGTGCGCAGCTTCTTCTCCATCGCCTTCGCCTGCTCTTCATCGTACTCCGACTGGGCGCGCTCCACCAGGGTGAGGATGTCGCCCATGCCGAGGATGCGGGAGGCTACCCGGTCGGGATAGAACGGCTCAAGCGCGTCGGTCTTCTCGCCCGTTCCGATGAACTTGATGGGCACGCCCGTCACTTCGCGCACCGAAAGGGCCGCGCCACCTCGGGTGTCACCGTCCATCTTGGTCATGATGAGGCCAGTCACGCCCACCTTCTCGTTGAACTCGGAGGCTGCGCGCACGGCGTCCTGGCCCGTCATCGCGTCTACGACCAGCAGCACCTCGGTGGGGCTGAGGCGGCCCTTTATAGTAGCCACTTCCTGCATCATCATCTCGTCGATGTGCAGGCGGCCCGCCGTGTCGAGAATTACAATGCTGTGGTTGTTCGTCTGCGCGTGCCGCACGCCATTGTTCGCGATGTTGACCGGGTCGGCACCCTGCGGCTCCGAATAGACCGGCACGTTCAACTGCTTGCCGAGCGTGATTAGCTGGTGCACGGCGGCGGGACGGTACATGTCGGCGGCGACGAGCAGCGGGTTCTGCCCCGCCCTGCGCATCTGGAGAGCCAGCTTGGCGGCGGTGGTCGTCTTACCCGAACCTTGCAGACCCACCAGCATGACCACCGAGGGAGGCGTGCGAGAAAGCTCCACCTTCGTCGGCTCGCCAAGCAGCTCTATCAACTGCTCGTGTACGATGCCAACGACCATCTGCGCTGGGGTAAGGCTCTTGAGCACCTCCTGCCCCAACGCCCGCTCCCGCACCTTGTCAACAAAGGTCTTCACCACTTTGAAGTTGACGTCCGCCTCCAACAGCGCGCGACGCACCTCTTTCATAGCCTCGTCAATATCGGCCTCATCGAGGCGGCCCTTGCTGCTCAGCCTCTGGAAAGCCCCGTTCAACCTGTCGGACAAACTCTCAAACATGTAAGTACCTTCTCTTTTGGGAGTGGTTAGTGGTTAGTGGTTAGTGGTTAGTTATGTATGGTTTCTATCCACTACCCACTAACCACTAACCACTAACCACTACGAAAACAACGTGCTTACGAACTGCCGGGCGTCGAACTCGGCCAGGTCGGTAATCTTCTCGCCGGTGCCGATGTAGCGTATCGGCAGGTTCATTTCGCGGGCGATAGCGAACACGACACCACCCTTGGCGGTGCCATCCAGCTTGGCTACGGCCAGGTCGGTGACGTTCGCTACCTCGGTGAAGGCCTTGGCCTGTTGCAGACCGTTCTGCCCGGTGGTGGCATCCAACACCAGCAGCGTTTCGTGGGGCGCGCCCGGAAGTTGCTTGCTGATAATCCGCGTCACCTTGCGAAGTTCTTCCATCAGGTTGGTCTTGGTGTGCAGGCGCCCCGCCGTGTCGATTATGAGCACATCCGCGTCGCGGTTGATGGCGGCCTCCACGGCATCGAACACCACCGCACCGGGGTCCGCGCCAATCTGGTGCCGGATTACCGGCGCGCCCACACGCTCGCCCCAGATTTGCAACTGCTCAATCGCGGCGGCCCTGAAGGTGTCTCCCGCCCCGATGACTACGCTCCTGCCCTGGTCGCGGTAGTAGCGGGCGATCTTAGCAATCGTGGTGGTCTTACCGACGCCGTTGACGCCCACTACCAACAGCACGTACGGGTGTGGCTCGGCTTCGGTTACGTTCGCGGAGCCATTGCTATTGCCGTTGCGCCGGGACAACGCTCGCTCCGGCTGCTCAAGCACCCATACTAGCTCGTCCTGCAACCCCTGGTACACAGCCGAGGGCTTCTTGAGCCGGTCCGCCGCCACTCGCGTTCTAAGGCGGTCGAGCACCTCCACGGTAGTGTCCACGCCCACGTCGGCCTGTATCAGCAGAGTCTCCAGGTCCTCCCAGATGTCCTCCGTGATCTCGTCCACCTCAAAAAGAGAAGCTACCTGGCGGAACCAGCTACGCTTGGTGCGTTGCAGCCCCTCCTCGACACGCTCCTGCTGCTGCTGGACCTGCTCTTCATTTTTCGGCTGCTCTTTCTTCCTGAGCCAGTTAAACATGCATATTACTCCACGTCAAAAAAGCGGTCATACGTTGGAATTATACCAGAAATTGAGGTCAGAAACGTGAAACGTGAAACGTGAAACGTGAAACGTGAAACGTGATGCGGCTTCTGCCCCGATTGACTAACAAAGCAACAGGGTCGCCCATAGAACTTGAGGCGACCCTGTTATTCATGTCGTACTAAACTACCCTTGCCGCATCACGTTTCACGTTTCACGTTTCTGATCCAGCCTCACTGCCCTGCAAATCGTTCCACATTTCGCGGACTTCGTTCAGCACCTGGCGCGTGTTGTTCCAGATTTCGGCTTGGCGCTCCTTGTCCGGGACGAACACCAGCAGGACGAGACCACCCAGCGCGGAGAGCCAGAAGAAGAGGCCCGTGGTCTCCTTGGTGAAGTTGACACTGGCACCCACGGCCGTACCCACCACTCCGCTCACGCCGCGTCCCGCCGACGATACCGCGCTGCCACCGGCAGACCCGGCTTTGCGGGCGCCACTGGCAACGTCAGAGGCTCGATGCCTGCCGAACGTCGCGGCATCCGAGGCCCGGTGCCGCCCGTACTCAAGCGCGTCAGCCGCCACGGGCTGGGCTTTGTCAAGCGCATCTTCCACGCGGTCGCGGGCCATGCTGAGGAGGTCGGACAGCACGTCGGGCGTCTGCGAGGCTACTTCGGCCACCTTCGGCAGCACATCCTCGCGCACCCGGTGAGCGGTGTCGCTGGCCGTCTGCGCCGCTGTGGGGATGATCTCGTCGCGGGTGAAGCTTACGGCCTGCCCGCCAGCCTTGCGAGCCTGCGGCACGACATCTTCCAGTACCTTGGAGGCTACTGCCAACGCCACATCCCTGAGTATATCGCCCACAGACGAGCCGCCCTTACCGGCGGCAGAGGCGATAGTGCGCGCCCGGCGACGAACCTCCAAACTCTCCGCGAACTTGCCCGCCCTGCCGTGGGCCACCGACTCAGCTACCGGGGAAACGGTATCGCGCACCCTGCCCATCGCATCCTGCGCCGCCGGAAGCACATCATCGCGCACCCGCTGAGCTACGTTCTCGACCGCTTCCTGGGCCACTGGCAACACGTCGCTCTTGAGGCGGTCGGCGGCTTTGGGCGCTATGTCGCCGCGCACCGAGTCAATCGCCTCGCTCAACCGCTCCTTCAATGTGTCAAGCAGGCTTTCTACGCCTTTCGTGTCAATGTCTACGTTGGACACCAGATCACTCGCCCGCTTGCCCACCGAGGCGGCGGCACCAGCCGCGTCGAAGCCCTTGCCTGCGTCACGCGCGCCGGAGAGCACGCCCTCTGCCTGCTTCCGAACGTCCCGTGCCAGGTCGCCCACGTCGAGGTCCTCGGCTGCGTGCCGGGCGCGAGAGAAGAGGCGACCCGCTTCCTTTCCGCCCGCAGTCGCGGCCTCACCTAGGTGAACATTCTCAGCCACCTCACGTACCTGGCTGAGCGCGTCACCCAGCATGTCGGTGAGGTTCACGTTACGGGTTGCGTGGCGCGCCGTCTTGGCGACGTCACCCAGGTCTATGTTGCGGGCGGCGTGGGTTGCCGTGTCAAGCGCATCCCCTAGCAGGGCGCTCAGGTTGCCGGTGGGCACAGACGCGGCAGCCTTCGCGGCGGCCTTAGCACCCTTCTTACCCAACTTCTGCGACTCGGCCAGCACGTCCTCAAGCCGCTCCTTCGGGGAAGGCTCGCGGGTGCGCATGCGGCCTAAAAGCACCAGGACGGCACCCACGACGGCAGCGAACAACGCGCTCAAGCTGAGGATGGGTACGAGGTCGTCATCCTCTTCTTCGAAATCGACATCGAAGTCCTCGAACTCGTCCGCCGAGGCACCCGCGCCTACGTTCTGAGTTTCCTCGGCATTGTTAGTCTCGTTGGCATCATTATTGTCCATGCCAATCCTCCTTACGGATATATCCAGACTCCAAGCAAGCAAGTAATATGCCCTTGTACACGCTTGTTTACGTTTCGTCCCGTGATTTGAAGCGGCTGTGCTATGCGAACACTGTTAGCTAAACGCCAAGACGCCAAGGCGCAGAGGACGCGCCAAGACAGGTGACGGGTTTGTGAGCAAAGGGGCCGTAGAATGTAACCTTGCACTCCGGTCCAACTTGCACCACCCCAACCCTAATCTAACTTGGCGTGGTCCTTGGCGTCTCCGCGTCTTGGCGTTTAGATTCTCGTCACGCCAACCGCGTCATGGTTGCAGGGCGTCGGGCTTGCCATCGACCAGTATGCGCACTTCCTTCACCGAGGGGAACTGCTTCAGGGTGAGAGTTATCTGCTCCTGGATGGCGTTTACTCGTGCCGAGCCGCCGCCGTAGGCCGCTATCTCCTTGGTGAAGTCGGCTGTAGCAACGCCCTCGACGATGGTCAGCTTGCGAAGCCGTACGCGTGGACCCCAGTCGCTTTGCCGCCCGGCGTAATTGAGCACTTCTTCGGGAGCCGGTATGGCGGTAGTAAAACCGGCGAAGTTGCGCGGACCAATGCCCCATAATAGCTCGCTGAGCGAGGCAGCGCCCACCTGCCGCGTGCGCACGATGCGCCGGGTTATCTCGCGCGGGCCTTCGTCCAGCAGCCAGTAGACCTTTACCTCCATCGTGTTCGGGTCGGAGGCGCTTAGATACATCACCCTGCGGCTGGCGATTACAGTGCCCGACGGTGACAGCACTTGCAGAGTGGCAGGCTGCGTCGGCCACTCGGGAGGGGCGCTCTCGCCGGTCCAGTCGAGGCTGTCAACGAGCAGGCCGTTGCCTTCCTTGTCGAACAGCACGGGGTATCGCTCGGAGTATTCTTGCCCGTCCTGCCACTTGATCTTTAGCACTACCTCGTTGTGGAGCCTGCCCACCCGGGCCTGCACGTGTATCGGGAAGGTCACCTGCGCGCCATCCGCGGGGTAGTCGATCCCGGTGCCGGTGTTCGGCTTGACGGCGGTAGTGGCGTCCTCAGGAACGCTAGTCTCATTGGGACTTACATCCGGCACCTCCGAATTCGGTACTGGCGTCGGATCGAACTGCGGAGTTGCCGTCTCTATCGGCTCTGACGAGGTTGAAATAGTCGCCGTGGGCTGTCCGACTTCCGTCGGCGGTGCTGACATGTGGGCAGTGTTAGTCGGCCGAACGTTCCCGTGGGGAGTGGTACCGGTCGGCACTGGGGTCGGTGTCGGCCGGGCACCAAGGTCACAGGCAGAGAGTACGAAGCCAAGCATGGCGATTAGCAGCAACAGATAGAGCTTCTTCATGAGTTACACCTTGTCTAGATCAAGCGCGGTCGCGCAATGTTAGAACGTGTGAAGGCGAGTCCAAGTTCCGCGTGCGGCCTAGTCTTCAACCTTCAAGGAGAGCAACTGCGAAGTGCCGTCGCCCGCCATTGACACGCCATACATGGTATTGGCCGCCTCTATCGTGCCCCTGTTGTGGGTGATGATTACGAACTGAGTCCTCTCGCCAAGCTCCTGTAGGGCCGAGCGGAACCGGGTGACGTTGCTCTCGTCAAGCGCCGCGTCCACTTCGTCAAGCACGCAGAACGGCACGGGGCGCACCTTTAGCAGCGCGAACAAGAGGGCCGCCGAGGTCAGCGCGCGCTCGCCGCCCGACAACGCGGCTAGGGGTTGCATCCTCTTGCCGGGCGGCTGGGCCGAAATCTCGATACCTGACTGCCCGGCGTCCTGCGGGTTGGTAAGCTCCAGTCTCGCCGTGCCCCCCGCGAACAACAGGCTGAAGAAGTGCTGGAACTTCTCGTTTACCTGCTCGAAAGTGGTGGCAAACTGGTCCCGCATCGCCCGGTCTAGCTCGGCAATCACCCGGCGCAACGAGTCGCCCGCTGTGCTCAAGTCGCCAAGCTGCGTTTGCAAGTATGCGTGCCGCTCGGAGAGGGACGTGAACTCCTCCATCGCCAGGGGGTTCACCGGCCCGATACGCGACAGCCTCGCTTTGAGGGCGTACACCCGCCTCTCCAGCGTTTGCAGGTCTCCCGCCGCGTCACTACCGTGGCCGTTGCTTGAGCCGCCCGCCACATGAGGCTCAGGACGTCGCAGCGCGGTGGGCCACATTATCTGCATCCCGCCGATTGCCGCGCCGGTGCCCGCCTCCACAGCCGCCACCACGAGGTGCGCCACCTCTTCATAGCCGCTGTGCGCCTCCCCAAGCTCCTCACTGATCTCCACCTGGAGGCTGTCCAGCATACCGATGCACCGCTGCCTTTCCACCGCGGCGTGGCTGAGGGCCGTCTCGTTGTCCAGCAGCAGAGATTGGAGTGCCGACTGCTCGCTTTCGAGCCGACCGACTTCGGCCTCCAGGACGCGCACCTCGTGCTCCGAGGGGTCTACCCTGGCTTCGATCTGGGCAAGCTGTTCGGCCAGTTGCACCACCTGGGCGGTATGCTCGTCAATCTGGCGGCTGAGGTTGCCCTCGTCCCGTGCTGCCGCTTCCAGCCTGGCGGCCAGGTCGGACTGCCTGCCTTCAAATCGCTGCAACTCCCTGCGAAGGTCGGCGTGGCGGGCGCGGGCATTGCGCAGGCCCTCTTCCATCACTGCCAGCCGGGTCTGCTCGCTCCCGGCAAGCCCCACCACGGACTCGCGCTCAGACGTGGCGTGCTTTAGTTCGGTCTCGGCTTCCGCCACGGCAGCCCGCAACGGCTCTAATTGGCCCTCAAGCTCGACCAGCTCGACGCCGGTCCTCCTTACCAGGGCTTGCGCGTTCTCTATGTTGCGCCGGGTCTCGCCCAGCAAGCCGTTGCGCCAGCTAATCTCCTGCTGGAGCCGCGCCACCGCCGACTGCTGTTCGACGTGCGCCATCTGCGCCGCCACCTGCTTCCTACGGGCGTCATCCGACTGCGCAGTCAGCCGTGCCAGCGCCGCCTCCTGCTCTCGCACCGCCTCGATGCTGGCTGAAATTTCGCGCTGCGCCTTCGCCAGTTCTCGCTTGAGTTCCTGCTGGGCCGTGTTTAGCTCCCGCTGCTTGCGCTCCCGCGCCAGGATGGTGCGGCCCTTAGCCCGGTTGTCGTCCGCCCTGCTGTTCGACCCGCCGGTGACAGAGCCACCCGGACGTACCACCTCACCCCCCAACGTCGCCAGGGTCCACGGCGCATTCGCGGGTAAAGAGGCAATAGTGCGGCGGGCGGAAGGCAGGTCTTCCATAAGCACCAGCCTGCCCAGCAACGACTCTGCTAGCGTCTTCAGGTATGGCTCGTACTCAACCAGGTCGCGTGCCAGGCCCAGGATGCCCGGTCCCGAAGGCGGGTTAGAAGCAGGGGAGGCCCTCAATGTGTCGAGCGGGAGGAAAGTAGCCCTTCCAGCGCCCGACTGCTTCAACATGGCAATAGCCCGCTCGGCATCGCCCCAGGTCGAGACCACTACATCCTGCAAGCGGCCCCCGAGCGCCGCCTCAATCGCCGTCTCCAGGTCGCCAGGGACCTGCAACAGTTCCGCCACCGTGCCGACGTAGCCGGCAAGCCTGCCCTCCCGCGCCGCGCCGACCACCGCCCGCACGCCACCGTAGAGGCTCGCCTGCTGTTCCCCGGCGAGCGCCGCGACTTGCGAGTTCAGGCCATCCAGCCTGCGTTGCAAATCTCGTCCCGCCGCTTCGGCAGCCGATTGGGCCGCACGCGCCTTGCGCAACGCCGATTGGGCGGCGGACTGCTCGGCCTCCGCTGCCGTGACCGCTCTCTGCGCGTCAAGGAAATGCGTGTGCCTCTCGCCCAGCGATGCTTCTTCCGCAGCGAGCCTCTGAGTAAGCGAGGCCAGCTTGCTTTCGGCGTCCTGCGCTACGTTCTCCTGCTCGGAGATTTGCCGCTGCGCCTGCGACACCCTCGACCGTAGCTCCGCGCTCTGGCGGGCGGCGCCTTCAAGCGCCTTTGCTTCCCGGTCGTAGCGTCGGCGCAACTCTTCAATTTTCGCGTCCCAACCGGAGAGCCGGGCCGCTACTTCTTTGCCCGCCTCGCGTAGGGCTGCAATCTCGGCCTCGCGCGCCTGCACGTCCCGGTCTGCCGACGCCAACTGTTCCCGAGCCTGACGAATCGCGGAATCGAGGCTCGCCTGCTCCTGAGTGAGTTGTTGAGCCTGCGCTCTCGACGCGGACAGCCGCTCCGCCAGCACCGCCTGCGCCTGCGACTGCGTGGCGTGGCGGGCCTGTATCTGCGCCCTTTGCTCGTGCAGCGCCGACACGGCGTCCACCAATTCCCACACGGCTTTGCGTGCCTCGGCCAATTGGGCCGACTTTGCTGCTACCTCGGCCTTCCTGCTTTCGACAACGCTCCTAGCTGCCTCCTCGTTGCCCTGCGCTCTCTCCAACGCGGCGGTGGCAAGCTGCCAGCGCCCGGCGTACCACTCCTGCATCGCCTCGTGCAGCTCGGCCTCTATCTTGCCGTACTCCTGGGCCTGGCGGGCCTGCCGCTCCATGCGCTTCACCTGCGGCTCAAGCTCGGCTACGAGGTCGGCCACCCGGCTCATGTTCTCCTCGGTGCGGGTGAGGCGGCGCAGGGCGTCCTCGCGCTGCACGAAGTAGCCCCTGATAGCGGCTGCTTCCTCGAAGAGCTCCCGGCGCTCTTCCGGGCGCGCCGAAAGGGCAGCGTCAACCAGTCCCTGACCTACCACCGTGTAGGCCTGCCCCAGCGTAGAAGCCACGTCCAGCACGTCGCGCAGGCGCACGCGGCTCTTGTTGATGTAGTACTCGTTCTCGCCAGAGCGGTAGGCCCGGCGGGTGAGGGTGACTTCCGCGAAGTCGAGGGGAAGCAGGCGGTCCGAGTTGTCTATCGTGAGGGCCACTTCGGCCATGCCCACGGGCTGCCGGTTGGAGGAGCCTGCAAAGATGAGGTCTTCGGTCCTCTTGGCGCGTAACATGGAGAGGGACTGCTCGCCCAGCGCCCACCGTATTGCGTCCGCGACGTTGCTCTTGCCGCTGCCGTTCGGCCCGACGATGGCTGTGATGCCTTCGCCCAGGACCAGGTCGGTCTTCGGGACGAAGGTCTTGAATCCGTGCAGGGTGAGGTGTTTGAGACGCATGGGAAGTGGTGGGGTTTGGGCCAGCGGGTGGCGAAGGGCCGGTCGTTACGTGATAAGTCAGCGCCCGGTATAGAAGGTCCCGGCAAGCTACCGGGCGGGCACAAAAGTCATTGTACCACAGGGCGGCAGTAAGTGGGAACTGAGGGGGAACAAGTTTGACACAGCACAAGGCTACGAGTAAACTTTCTGACTGAGACCCGGCGCTGGTTGCTCCGCGCAGTGCGACGTCATGCCTATCTTGTGTTATGTATCCCCTGCTTCCCTGCTCATGAAGTGCTCGCGGAGGGAAGCGCAATCTTTCGCCTTCAGTGTCGCTAGCAACGCGCTATGAATACCCATGACACCCCCGCCAACTCCGAAGAGGTAACAGAGGTTGCGCCCAAAACTCCGGCGCGGCCAGCGCCCCCACTAGCTCAGCGCCCCGCCAGCCGCGAACCGGTGCAGCCGTGGGTACCGGAAGCCTATAGCCCGGTGCAACAGCGCAGCCAAACCCAGGCACAGCCCACCGAGAACGACCATGATCCTGACCTGGTGCAAGTGCCCGCCGTGCCTCCCGCAGCGGACCTGGCGCGTCCTCCCTTGCGGCCAAGCTGGGTGGTCATCTGCTTTTGTCTGAGCCTGCTCGTCTACCTGGCGATGGTGCCGCGAATCATCATTTACAGCAACCCTCCCACTGGCGACCAGGCCTTCTACCTGATGGTAGTCGCCAGCATCGTGCAGGACGGTGACCTGAACATAGCCAATAATTACGCGCAGCGAGACGAGGACAAGTTTTACGGACTGAGTCCGAAGCCACCGGGGTTCGTCGGTATGGGCGCTCCATATCCGCTTGGCATGGCTCCCACCGATTCGAGCGCAAGGCCACCTGAGGAACGCTACGACCACCGCATGCCCGGCCTGCCCCTCTTGCTCGCACCCGCCTGGGCTATAGGATCGTTGCTTAATCTCTGGTGGCCCGCCACGGTCATCGCTATGTGCGTGTTCGGCTCGATGCTCGTCACCAACATATTCCTGTTCGCCTATGAGCTGACGGGCCGCAAGTGGATAGCCTGGGCCGTGTGGCTGCCTGCCGCGTTCAGCAACCCGATAATGACCTACGCGCTCCTCATCTTCACCGAAGTCGTGGCGGGCCTGCTCATTATTTACGCCTTCCGGCGGCTGGCGCTGGGGTGGGCGGCAAACGGTCCGCTGCGCATGCTCCTTGTCGGCCTGTGCATAGGCTACATCCCTTGGCTGTCGTGGCGCAACTTCCCAATCTCTATCGCCCTGGGAGTCTATGGCCTTTACCAGTTCTGGCGCTATGCAAAAGCCAGGACTCCAACGGAAACGCCCGCCGGTGGGAGGGAGCGGGGGGGCTCAGGTGTCGCCGGCAACGTGGCGGCGGTCAGGAAGAAGGCTATGCCACTGGCGCTGTGGCTGGCACCCATGATGGTGGCGTCGGACCTGCTGACGATCTGGAACTTATTCCTGTACGGGTCGCTCACGCCACCCAGCCGCGTGCCTGAGCTAGGAAACAACCCGCCGTTCTTGTGGCCCTGGCAAGGCGGCGAGGAGTTCACCAGGTGGGTCACTGTAGGGTTCGCTTTGCTGCTGGACAGGCAAACGGGCTTGCTTGTCTACGCTCCCATTTACCTGCTATCCCTGGTCGGAATGGTAGCCATGTTCAAGTCCCGACGCCGGTCCGACCGCAGGCTCCTCCTCTGGATGGCAGCGGTAACCCTACCCTACCTCGCCATCATCATGTCATTCGTCTTCTGGAGTGGGCTATGGGGGCCGCCCGCGCGCTACATGTCGGCGGCGGTGCCTCTGCTCTTCTGCGGCCCGCTCGCGATGTCGCTGCTGGCACTTGAGCGTAGCCGCGTCTATAAAGTGCTGTATGCCGCGCTGGCGCTGCCGGGCATCGGCATCATGGCTATCATGATGAACGACGCGCGATACCTTTGGCCCGGAAATCCTGTCTTCTTCTGGCTGCGCGACAGCCCTACCTCGCCGCTGAAGATAGACCTCTGGAATAGCATCCCCTCCATCGAGCACCTGGATTCGCTCAGGCTCCCCGCGAACACGGCCTGGATGACCGTGGTAGGGACCATCATCGTGCTTGGTTCCGTCCTGCTGATGTTGCAGCGGCCGCGTTGGTCGGACAAAGGCCTGCCGCTCCCCGTTCAAGGCCTTATCACGCTGGGCCTATTGGGGCTGGTCGGCGGGGGTTGGTACATCATGAACGCCGAATACCTGAAATCTCGCACGCTCCTTACCCAGCAAAACCGCTGGAGCATAGATATCGAGACGGTTGGCCCGCAAGGGATTGCCTACCTGGATAATAAGCTCTTCTTCGCAGACTTCCAGGGGAATCTCCTCGGCGCGCTCGACCTGTCCAGCGGCACTTTCTCGGTCGTGCAGCCCATCGCGGCGAGCCAGGTAGTGAGTATTACAAACCCCACGGATGTCGCTGTTGGACCGGACAACCTGCTCTACGTGTTGAACAACGGAGAAGGTACGTCAGGCGTGCTTGTCCTCAGGAGTGACGGTACTGTCGCGCGGGCGCTCACGCTTGAAGGAAGATCGTCGGTTGCAAGTGGCATAGCAGTCGGTCCCGACGGCAGCATATGGGTTGCCGACACCATAGGCAGCCGCGTACTCAAGTACGGACCGGAAGGGGGGCCTCCCGTCTTCGAAATACCGGGCGGCAAAATCGAGGGCGTCAACATCATAGATGTGGCTGTACTCAGCGATGGCTCCGTCTTCATTACCGACCAGAGCCAACGAATGCTTCACGTAAGCTCCGATGGCGATCTGTTGAACACGTATGAGACCCAGTTCCATCCCTGGTACCTGGCTACCAATGGTGACTGGGTGGACGCAACTTACGACCAGGGCATGACATCGGTAAATCTGAGATCTAACGAGCCACAGCAAGTGCGAGTGGCGGGACCTGGGGAGCAGTTGGCCGCCCCTAGGGGAATCACGTACGGGCCGGACGGCACCCTCTATATTTTGGACGCGGGCACGCGTACGATTACCGCGTACCAGGTGCAACGCTAGGACGCCTACAACCAGAAGGGGCCGCTACC
>JALZHI010000212.1 GCA_030913985.1 Chloroflexota bacterium
CGGCGACACCTTCTACACCTTCATCAGGTGCCTTGCCTGTAGGCAGATAGTAGGAGGGTACCCCTGCGGAGGTCCTGGTGAAGCGTGCAACGATGACGACGAGCCTTACTACAGGCCAGGTGCTAACGTAACCAGGGGGCAGTTGTCCAAGATCATAGCTAACTCTGCAGGTCTGGACGACACACCTGCAGAGGGACAGCAGCAGTTTGCTGACGTACCTCCTGGTTCTCCTTTCTACGAGTTCGTGGAGCGCCTGGCACAAACAGGTGCTATAGCCGGGTACCCGTGCGGAGGTCCTGGTGTGACAGAGCCTTGTGACAGCGAGGGCAGGCCATACTTCCGCCCCAACAATCCAGCAACGAGAGGGCAGATCTCCAAGATCGTGTCAATCGCGGCAGGTATAGAGGACGAGATAGATGAGGAGCAGCAGACCTTTACCGATGTACCAACAGACAGCCCGTTCTGGGTGTACATAGAGCGGCTGGCAGGTAGGGGCATCATCTCAGGGTACGGCGATGCGAGCAGGTGCCCAGAAACGGGTGCTCCATGCTTCAGGTACAACGAGAACACCACAAGAGGACAGATGGCGAAGATTGCTGCTAACGCTTTCTTCCCCAACTGCCAGACCCCTGCAAGGCCTTAGTCGCACTAGAGCCTTAACGTAGGCAAACAGCAGAGGGCCTCCCTTCTCAAGAGGGGAGGCCCTTTGTCATTGGTGGGAACCGTATGTTGTATAGTGTTGGTAAGAAGCTACCGGGTGAGTAATATGCCGTCTCAAGATACAGGTCTAACTACGATGGGCCTGGGCTACCTCAACTACCTGCGCGAGGTCATGTCCCAGCCGCTCGGTTCGTGGGAGGGGTTCTACAGGGCGCAAAGCCCGTCGATGAACTTCGCCCTACGCTACCAGCTTGCCTTCAGCTCTTACGCGCTGGCTATGATGTCTCAGCGTACGCCCGCTTACAGGACTCCCTATGCGGAGGCGCTGCGTGGGGCCGTGGAGAAGATGCTGCACGTGGCAGCCTGGGGATACTGGCGCGCACCTGTGGGTACGTCGGCGGGCATGGCAAGCCAGGGGCACGTAGCTGTATTGGCCGCGCCGCACCAGCGCGGGCCGCTTGGACCCCCCTCCGACCCGATAGTCCGCGACAACGTGCAATACTCCGGCCACCTCAGCACCATGCTCGGCCTGTACGAGAAGGTGTCGGGCGATCGTAGGTTTGACGAGCCGTTCGCGCTGGAGGACCCGGAGAGTGGGGCGCGCTACACCTATACCCACACCGAAGTGGCAGGGCGTATCTACACCCAGATGCGCGAGAACGGCTTCGGCGGGGTGTGCTGCGAGAAAGGCATGGCTTACGTGCCCTGCAACAACTACTCGCTCGCCTCCAACACCCTGCACGACCTGCTGCACGGCACAGCCTACAGGCGCGCCAACGGCAGGTGGCTCAAGACGGTGCGCGACAAGATGGTGCTCAAAGGCCCGGCGGTGCGCGGCGTGTTCGGCACTAGCTACATGAAGGACCTGCATCTAGCCACGCCGGTAGCCTTCAACTTCACCGACGTGTGGGGCCTGGCCTTCCTGCTGCCCTTCGACCGCCCGCTGGCGCGCAAGCTCTACGGCAGGTTCAAGAAAAAGGCCATTCACCGCGACGGGAACGGGGCCCACGTCGAGTCTTCGGGTGTGAGCGAGCGGATGGAGATCAGCGACGTGCCTATCAACACCGGCTTTGGCCTCATCCTCGCGAAGGGAATGGGCGACCTCAAGTTGGCCGACGCCCTGCTGCGCCACGCGACCTACGCCTTCGATGCGGGCTGGGACGGTAGCCGCTACCTATTCAAGGGGGCACCCCGCACGTTGCACGCTACCGCGCTATACGCCCTCGCTGAATGTATGCAGCCCGGCGGCAAGGACTTCACCCGACTCTTCCACGCTCCCGCAGCCTCTTCAGCGGACGAACCTTCGCTACTTCACCTGGAGGACCCATCTGGCCGCGTGGGCGTATTCGAGGCTGAGTATTCGCGTGTGGAAGGCGTGCTACGGGTTGGTTTGAGGCAGGTAGGCGATGCGGCTGCTCTGCGCCAGGCCACGCCTGTTGGTGTAAGGTTGAGGATTGGCAATCTGCCTGGGCAAGTAGACGTGCAAGTGGATGGCAGTCCACAAGAAGAGTATGGCTGGTCGGGGGAGGATAATCAGCACTTCTATATCACCGTTGGACCCCAGGAGGATGTACACTGCAACTTCAAAGTAGTGGAGCCTACGGTCTGAGGAGTTACTACAATCATGAGAAAGGTGTACGACCTTCGTCAGGACACCCAGGTTATTGAGGAAATTCAGAGTGGCGCTCTCGACTCGGGTGATTTCCAAATCGGCTCTGAGCATGGGCCTTTCGGCTCAAGTGCATGGTGGCGCGCCATGGAGCGAGGTGACGTGCCGATATATGCTCTTGAAGGCGTAATTTCCAGTGTATCTGTGAGCGGACACAACGGCTATCACGAGTTTGAGGTTGACGATGGGCAGCATAAGTCTCAGTGGTCGGGAGGAGGACCTGGTTCAGAGTACGTTGTCGGCAAACTGGTCCTCATTGAGTACGTGGTTGAGAGGCTAGAGCCAACTTTGCAAAGTGCTGAATTCGAGGAGCTAGGCTTGGACAAGGCGGAGATTGTGCTTGCCATTTGGGTGGAGTAGCTAAAATAAGCGCGTGGTTGTGAGGAACTTGGGGCAAAAGAGTCCTGTAGAAGCAGGTTGCAAATTATAGCAAAAGGCGGTAGCTATTGCGCTACCGCCTTGCTCTTGGTCCTGCACCGGGTTACTTCTGGACGAAAATGACAGTGTAGAAGTTCTCGCCCTGGCTGTTGAGCGCCTGGCCCACGCCCGCGATGTTGTACCTGCCGTCCATGATGATAGCGCGGTGGGCGGGAGAGTTCATAAAGCCTTCAAATGCCTTCTGCGCCGAGTTGCTGTAGCTATTCACGGCGAGGATCTCGCCCGCGTACTTGAACGGCACACCCGCTCTCTTCAGCAAGGTCATGTAGTCGTCGCCGCCGGGCGGTGTGTGGGAGAAATAGCCCTTGTGGACCATGTCATTGGAGCGGTGCTTCGACAGAGCAGACACTTGAGCGTCCGCGGCGACCGGTGCCAGCCCCGCGCCCGTCCTCGCGCCGTTGATGTGGTTGAGCAACTCCTGCTCCAACCCGTTCAGAGCCCCGCCCTGCGGTGCCGGAGCCTGTGCCGGGGGCTGGGTTGTCAGGCCCGCGCCACCCGACCAGAGGTAGTCCCTGCCCAACAGGCTTAGCTCCACCACGAAGCCCTGTTTGGCCTTCTCCGGGTGGTACTCCATGCGCGCCCGCTCGAAGTACTGCACCGTCCAGCCGCCTTCCTGGATAGGCTCGGTTATGGGGAAGCCGAGCACGCGCACCCCACCGTTGGACTTCCAGAAGCTGAGGAAAGCCCCGCTTAGTGAGTGGCCCGTCTCGTTGAAGTACACCCGGTCCTTCTTGGAGGTGAAGGGAGCTATGCGTCCCGCACCGGGCTTACCGGCCGCCGCCCTCGCGCCCAACA
This sequence comes from Chloroflexota bacterium, assembly GCA_030913985.1. Classification (GTDB taxonomy): domain Bacteria; phylum Chloroflexota; class Chloroflexia; order QHBQ01; family JADMIH01; genus JADMIH01. Next base: position 3,563 of record JALZHI010000212.1, read on the forward strand.
GGCCAAGCTGCACCTCGTTGGGGCTGCCTGCATACTCGGGGAAATACTCGAAACGCTGGCGCTCGAAGTACTGTACCGTTCTACCGTTTTCCTGGGTTTCGTTCGTGAGGGGCAACCCGAAGACGCGCACGCCGCCATAAGCATCGAAGAACTTCAGGAACGCCCCGCCGACGCTGTTCCCCGTGTTAGGGAAGTAGCGCGCCTGGGCCGCTGACGCCGTGGACGCGGGCATTGCGAATGTGGCAGGCAACACAATGACCGCCGCTGCTATAAGAGCGACAACCCACCGGACTTGTTTGGACACCCTTTGAAAAACACTCACGATATTATTCTCCGTAGGTATTGTGGCCGCAATAATCAACCGCCTGACATTACAGGCGAACTTGCGGTCTCCCCTTCGAAACCCGCTGAATTGTAACCAATCGCGCGTTTTATAGCCATAGGAAAATAGTCCCAAACCGTACGTTATTTGCAGTAATTTTGAAGCATATGATTAGCGTATCTTGACAGGGCCGTGCCTGGGGCACACATTTAACCTGTTTTGCCGGTTAGAATTGCGGCCACCACCTCGCTATTGCAGTGGCCCGCCCCGGTGGTATAATGTTCAACTGTCGCGCGTGCGGGCGGTGGATAACCTGTGCAAAACTGTGGAAAAATGTGGATATTTGGAGGATAAGTGAGGGCCTGTTGTGGATAAACATCCCCTGGAAGGCTGGGTAATGGTCATTTGCAACCCCGTTTCCGGTTCAGGAAAGGGGCCGTCCGTGCTGACCGTACTGCGCCGCCTGCTGGACCAGGAGGGCGTGCGCTACGCGTGCGAGTTCAGCCGTAGGCGAGGCGACCCCGCCCGGCTGGCAAGGTCGGCGGCGCTTATGGGGTGCAGCGCGATAGTGGCAATCGGTGGCGACGGCACTTTCTTCGAGGTCGTCAACGGCGTCATGGACCCCGCCGCGGCTAACGCCAACCCTGACCTGGCTGTGGGCCTGTTGCAGGCGGGGAGGGGCAGCGATTTCGGGCGCTCGGCTGGCGTACCCTCGGACGTGGAGGCCGCTTGCGGCAGGATTTTACAGGGGCGCACCCAGCCTACCGACCTGGGGCACGTGACCTACACCACGATGGGTGGCGGCGAGCGGTCGCGCTACTTCGCCAACGCGGCAGGGCTGGGGTTTGACGGCGAGGTGACGGTGCGGGCCAACTCAGCGCCCCGCGCGATGGGCGGCGGCACGGTGCCCTACCTCACGAGTCTGTTCGCCACGCTGGGCACCTACCGCAACAAGCAGGCTAGCGTGCGGGTGGACCAGGACGAGGAGTGGCAGGCCCGTGTCAACAGCGTGGTAGTGGCGAACGGCCAGTTCTTCGGTGGCGGCATGAAGATAGCGCCGGAAGCCAGCCTGTCGGACGGCCTGTTTGACATTGTGGTGGCTGGCGACCTGAGCAAGCTCGACCTGGTGCGCCTCGTGCCCCGCGTGTACGTCGGCACCCACATAGCCCACCCGAAGATGCGCGTCCTGCGCGGCCGCGAGGTGAGAGTCGACTCGCCCGACAGGATGCTGTTGCAGGCGGATGGTGAGGTGCTGGGCAAGGCCCCGGCGACGTTCAGGATCGTGCCTGGGGCCTTGCGGCTGATTGGTTAGTGGTTAGTGGTAGTCAACGTGTTGGTATTTCGCCTAAGCGACACCTTGCGAGGGGTGCCGTGTAAGGTATAGATGGCGAAGGACGACGACCTGCGAAGGGGTGTGTTAGGGTCAGGGTGTGAAGGCTGACGCTTAGCAGAGGGGTTGTATTGGGGGCAGGGTGCAAAAAAGGACGCCGGACGAAGGGGTGTATTGGGGGCAGGGTGCGAAGGCCGACG
>JALZHI010000213.1 GCA_030913985.1 Chloroflexota bacterium
GCATTGCACCCGGCGACCCCAACTACATCCCTGAAGCGAGTGACATACGTGCTGTCTAGGCTGTCCAGGCTGTCGAAGGATGCGGTGGTCTATGGGCTGGGCGGGGCCATCGTGCGCTTCACCGGGCTGGTGCTGCTGCCGGTGTACACCCGCGTCTTCCAGGACACCGAGAGCTACGGCGTGTGGCAGATAGTCAGCATCCTGGGAGCACTGCTGGTGTCCGTAGCCGCCCTGGGGCTGGATGGCGCGACCTTCATACTCTACTTCGCTAGCGACTCGCCGGACGAGCGGAAGCGCATCACCACACTCTGGATGTCTATGTCGCTGCTGGTGGCGGTGCCGCTTACCGTGGTGCTTATTCTGCTCTCCGGCCCGATTTCCAGCCTGGCAACCGGTTCGGAGCGGTATGCGGACCTGTTTGCCCTCGGCATAGCCTTGCTGCCGTTCAACATACTGCAACTGGTGGTGTCGGGCATCTTACGCTTGCACTTTCGGCCCCGCGCCTACGCCGTGCTCAACGTCGGGCTGACGGTGTTGGTGCTCTCCACGAGCATCTACCTGGTGGTTGGCCTGCATATGGAGGTGATGGGCGCACTGCTGGGCACGCTGCTGGGCACATCGGTGACCGCAATCGCCGGGCTGTGGACCGTGCGGTCGGCGGTAGACTGGCGGCAACTGACCAGGGAGGCGTGGCCCCTGGCTGCTAAGATGCTCAAACTGGGCGCGCCACTGGTGCCTGCGGCTGCCGCCCTGTGGGTAATCGGCTTCTCCAACGCCTTCTTCGTAGCTCGCCTCCTCAGCACCGGCGATACCGGTATTTTCCGGGCGGGCGCGCAGATTGCCGCCATGCTGGGGATAGCGGTGTACGCATTCCAGTTCGCCTGGTCGCCGTTTAGCCTCTCTATCGCGCGGGAGCCTGATGCCGGGAGGGTCTATTCCAGAGTAGGCTTACTTTACACTGCGGGTTCGATAGGAGCGGCGGTCCTGCTTGGCGGGGCCGCTCCTATCATGCTGCTGCTAGCAAGAGGTGACTACGCCCCGGCGGCTTCCGTAATCGGGCTGCTTGCCCTTTCAATGGCCTCGGTTGGCTCGTACTATATCTTCGCCATAGGGGTGAATATCGCGCAACGCACCGGACAGGTAGGTTGGACCAATATGGTCGCCGCTTTCGCCAACCTGGCTCTCAACGCCGCGCTCATCCCACTTTGGGGCATCATCGGCGCGGGTATTGCATCGTTGGCCGCCAACCTGCTATCTCTAGTGCTCCTTTACGTCGTGTCGCAACGCATCTACCCGATACCCTTTGAAGGATTGAAGATGGCGGGCGTCTGGCTCGTGGGAACCGCGGCTGTGGCATTAGCGGCCCTGTTCAACATCTCGGTGCAACCCTCACCGCTCCTGTCGGTGGGCTTTACGCTCCTGCTCATGTTGGGCTACATCGTGGCGCTCTTCCTGATGGGCGCGGTCACTCCTCATCAGTTATCGTTGGGGCTGGCCGGGGTCAAGTCGGCGCTGAGGAGACGTCTGGTCGCCCCGGTATCCGAGAGAACAGCGGGCGAGGGTAGGAGGTAGCGGCGATTGGCGAGTGCGAATCACAAGCTAATGGTGCTCATCCTACCCTCCTGGTACCCAACAGAGAGATACCCGGTGGGCGGGGTCTTCATACAGGAGCAGGCACGGGCGTTGACTCGCAGGACGGACGTGGAGGTGGGGGTGCTCTTCGTGGATAGGGTCTCAGTAAAGGCGTGGCTGCATAGGCCCAAGCTGCTGAAAATGAGTAAAGAGGAGGGTGTGCCCGTTTACCGGCTGCTGATGCCGAGCCTTCGGGGTGTGTGGCCGTTCCTGCACTCGGTCTGGGCAGTGCTTGCCTGCGCAGGACTCCGGAGACAGAATGTACGGCCCGATATCCTACATGCACATGTGTCAGTGCCCGCCGGGTTTTCGGGCGCTCTAATCAAGCTGCTCTGGCGCGTACCGCTGGTAATCACCGAACACATAGGTCCCTTCTCCCAACTGATGCGCAATCGTCGGTCGGCCTTCGCCACACGTTTGTCCATGAGCCGGGCCGACACAGTGGTGGCCGTGAGCGCCGCGCTACGCGACCAGATTATGTCCTATCCCCGGCTTCGCAGGCAGATTGATGTAATTCCCAACGTGGTGAACGTGGGCGAGTTCCCGGTCAAGGCCGAGACGCGGCAAACGTGCGAGCCTGCCAGGCTGTTGTTCGTGGGCGAGATGGACACCAGTATCAAGGGAGTGGACTACCTGATAGGCGCAGTCTCGATACTCAGGAAGCGCGGGGTTGAAGTGACGTTGGACCTTGTGGGAGATGGCCGTAACAGGCGCGAGTACGAAACGCAGGCCCGGCGGCTGCGCGTGGCCGACCTGTGCCGTTACCACGGTATGCTGCGACACGAGGAAGTAGTCGAAATGATGCATGGTTATGATGTGCTGGTGGTGCCCTCCCTGGCGGAGACGTTCGGGGTAGTGGTGGTTGAGGCAATGGCCGCCGGGGTGCCGGTGGTGGCGACTCGGTGCGGCGGGCCGGAGGAGATAGTGACGCCGGACCTGGGGGTGCTGGTGGCGAAAGCCGACTCCGCTGCCCTCGCGGACGGCATAACCGACGTGTTGAGCAGGCCGGGCGACTTCCCTCCTGCGCACCTCAGGCGGGTGGCTGAGGTGCGGTTCGGCCATGAGACCATATCGGCCCGCCTGGTGGAGCTTTATAGAGAAGTCCTGGGGAGAAGCGGTTAACATGAAAGTGCTGATGATCGTGCAGGAGCCGGTAATCACCAGGCGCATCCTCCAGGAAGCCCACAGCCTCATAGACGCCGGGCACAGCGTGAGCATCATGTCGCGTGCCGGGGGCACGGAAGATAAGGTTGAAGAAGTGGACGGCGTATCCGTGGACTGGGTGGCTGTGCGGGGCCGCGACCCTCGCTTCGGCTGGCTTTACCGGCTCGTAGGTGCCAACCACGGCAGCAACGCGGCCGCCCTATGGAGCGTGCTGACGATGCGCCACACCTTTACCCTGAGGGCTTTAGCCAGGGCTATCGCGGCTAAGGCGGACGTGTACCACGCTCATGACCTGAACAACCTGGAGCTTGCCTGCCACGCCGCCGCCACGAACGGGGCCCGCGTCGTATACGACTCCCACGAGCTTTTCACCGAGCTGGGCAACCGCTGGATACAGTTGCGGCGCAGGGCCTGGACGCGGCTGGAGGGCAAGCTCATCAAGCGGGCCGAATTCGTGGTGACGGTCAACGAGTTCATCGCTGACGAACTATCCAGGCGCTACGGGGTGCCTGCCCCGCTGGTAGTGATGAACTGCCCCGACCCACCCTCCGACTTCGACCCGACGAAGGGCTACAATATCCTCCGCGAGCGTCTGGGCTTGTCTTCCGACCGCAAGATTGTCCTCTACCAGGGGTGGATGTCGGAGGGGCGCGGCCTGGAAAACCTGGTGCGGTGCGCGCCGCTGCTTGCGGGTGAAGCGGCGGTGGTCTTCATCGGTTACGGCGCTTACCAGGAGGCGCTGGCGCGCATCGCGCTGGAGGAAGCGCCGGGGCGGGTGTACTTTCTCCCGGCTGTGTCCCACCGCGAATTGCTGCCATACTGCGCCTCGGCTGACGTGGGCCTCATCCCGTACCAGGCGGTGGACCTGAACAACTACTATTCCTCGCCCAACAAGCTCTTCGACTACATTCAGGCGGGCCTGCCGATAGTCGCCAGCGACTTCCCGTTCCTGCGCAAGGTAATTGCCGCCGACAACCTGGGCGTAGTGGCCGAGTTGAGCACGCCGGAGAGCTACGCCAGGGCTATCAACCAGGTGCTGACCCTGCCGGATGGCGGCGCGGAAATACGGTCCAACATGCGCCGTGTCGCCCCAAGTTACACGTGGCAGAGCCAGGCACGCGGGCTGGTCCTGGCCTACGAAAAGCTGTCAGCGGTCCATAATGGAAAGGCCGCCCCTGCTGATAGTCCTGGTGGACCTGTGGGATAGCTGTGCGATTGGTCCAACGCAAACGGGCGGCAGAAAAGGCTCTGCCGCCCGTTTTCGAATAAAGCAACGCTTGGTCCTAGTGGTGCACTATCGTCGTTTCGTCCTTACCGAGTAGCGAGCTTGTTTCGCCCGGCAGCGGCATCTTGGTGAACGGTGCGAAGTGGCAGGCCACGAAGTGCTCCAACTGGCCGGGAGGGGCCACGTTGCGCCATTCGGGCACCTGCTGCTTGCAGATGTCCTGCGCCAGCCAGCACCGGGTGTGGAACCGGCAGCCCGTCGGCGGGTTGAGAGGCGAAGGCACGTCACCCTTGAGGATGATGCGCTCGCGCCTGATTCTGGGATCGGGCACCGGGATGGCCGACAGCAAAGCGTGGGTGTAGGGGTGCTGGGGGTTGGCGAACAGCGCGGTGCGTTCCGCAAGCTCCGCCATCTTGCCCAGGTACATCACGCCTACCCGGTCGGAGATGTGCTCCACCACGCTCAGGTTGTGCGCGATGAAGAGATAGGTAAGGCCCATCTCCCCCTGCAAGTCCTTCAAGATGTTGAGCACCTGCGACTGGATAGACACGTCGAGGGCCGACACCGGCTCGTCGCAGACGATGAACTTGGGCCGGAGCACCAGCGCGCGGGCGATACCAATACGCTGCCTCTGGCCGCCGGAGAACTCGTGCGGGTAGCGCTTGGCGTGCTCCGGGAGCAAGCCCACGTGGGCCAGTGCGTCGTATATTCGGTCCTGGCGCTCGTTCTTTGGAACCCCGTGTATGATCAGGCCCTCCCCGATGCTTTCACCAATCGGCACGCGCGGGTCGAGCGAGGAGAAGGGGTCCTGGAAGATGATCTGCATGTCCCGGCGGGCCTTCTTCAGCTCATCGGCCTTGATCTCGAAGAGGTTCTTGCCCTGAAAGCGCACCTCGCCGCCGGTGGCCGGGGTGAGACGGAGCAAGGTGCGGCCAACCGTGGTCTTGCCGCAACCAGACTCTCCCACCAGGCCTAGCGTCTCGCCTTCCCGGATGAAGAAGCTTACGTCATCCACCGCTTTCGTCCAGGCCACCGTGCGTTGCAGGAGGCCGCCTCGCACCGGGAAGTACTTCACCAGCCGGTCCACTTCAAGCAGCACGTCCGACTTCTTACCGTTGGTCGACGTGACCCTTTCAGTCGAGGGCGTAGCGACGGACAGTCTGCCACCACTCGACCCGTTGCTGCCCTCTAACGAACCGTCAGCCCCCGGCTCCGTGGGAGTGGGTGAGCCGAGGTCTTCCGGCGAGTGCAGTGATGTGCTTTGCTGGTCGCTCATAAGCAGTTGCTCCTCTGTTGGACGATAGACGATGGACGATAGACGATGGAAAGACGCTTATCGTCCATCGTCCATCGTCTATCGTC
>JALZHI010000040.1 GCA_030913985.1 Chloroflexota bacterium
GGGGTATATTAGAGGCAGGGTGCGAAGGCCGACGCTCGGCGATTGATACAATAGAAGGAACAGCGTCGCCAGCCGACGCCCGGCGATTGAAATCGCGGGCTACATTCTGCACAGTCCCCGCAGGGGAATGGCTCTAAGCTAAAAAGCTTCTAAGGGGTGACAATGTTGATAAAGCAGTCCGCCCTCCGGCGGACTTCGCAATGTGTAGCCCGCGATTTCAATCGCCGGGCGTCGTCCTTCGCACCCTGCCTCTAACACACCCCTTCACTTGACCTCCTCCTTCGCACCCTGCCCCTAAACACACCCCTTCGCCGGGCGTCTCCTGGCGACAAAAGCTCTATCGCGGCAAAGTTATATCCCCGTAATGCTTTGCACTTTCACAGCAAATGCTTCCGAAGGAACGCCACCGTGCTCTCAAGCACCGTCTCCTCCCAGTCCAGCCTTGAGAAGATGTGGTTAGCTCCCTCGATCACCACGAGTTCTGCCCGCTCTCCGAGGGCTTTCTTATAGAGGTAAGCGTCTTCAATTGGTACGGCTGTGTCCTCGGTGCCGTGGATGATGAGGGCAGGGCCTTCATAGGGCGCTAGCATCTCCACCCCGTTCATCGCGACAAGTTGCTCGTGGTAGGTGCGGTTCTGGGCAAATCCGCCGTTGTCGTAGTAGCCGAGCGTGTCTAATTGCTCCCTCTGCTCGGGGGTCAGCCGAGAGTTCGCCCGTTCCCCGTTGTGGGCCACCGCGGACCAGAGCACTATGCCGCGTATGTTGTCGTGGGTGCCTGCTGTACCCGCCGCGATCAGGCCGCCCAGGCTCATCCCTACCAGGCCCAGCCGGGAAGCGTCAACTTCCAGTTGTTGAGCCAGGAACTCTAATGATTTCTGCGCGTCACTCAGTTCGCGCTCGACCGTAACATCTTTATAGTCCCCTTCGCTGTCGCCGTTGCCCCGGAAGCTGAAGCGTAGCGCCGCCAGCCCCTCGGCAGCTAGCAGGCGGCAGAGTTGCGCGAACATGCGGCGCGGGCCGTGGCTGCTGCCTCCCATGCCGTCGAACAGGGCGACGGCCGGGTATGGGCCTGGCCCTTCGGGACGGACGAGGAAGCCGTAAAGCTTCTCTCCCTCGTTCTCGAACATGATTTGCGTTTCAGTTGTTGCTAATAGCATTCATGCACCCCTTTCGTTGATATATCTTATCGTAGCTTTGCATTCACGCGCGGTCGCATGGTATAATCAGTCGGTTATGGGCTAATTGCCCGACTTTATCTGTGTTCGCGCAAGGAGCGATTTTCCGGTGACACTACAAACAGCTTTGAACATTGTACAGGTGGTGCTTGCAATCGTGCTGATCGTGGCCGTGTTGCTACAGACCAAGGGTTCCACCTTCTCCGGCATTTTCGGAGGCGGCGACACGACTTCGGTGTACCGCACCCGCAGGGGCTTCGAGAAGCGCCTGTTCCAGATGACCATTGTGCTGTCGGTGATCTTCTTCCTGGTGGCCCTGATAAATAGCATAGTCACCCAGGCCTAGCAGCCCACCAGGCTCGTCACGAGCCAGTTGATGTCTTTATAGCCAATACGCCGGTGGTGTGGTTGCCACGCCGCCGGCTATCTGTTTGTCTATGACCCTTTCCTTCCGACCCCAGGCTATACTTGCGGGCCTCGGTTTGGCCCTCGTAATGGTGGTGCTCTTGCTCGCGCCGGGTGCAAGCACGTCCGCGCCTGCCACTCAGCACTCCGACACATACGTGGAAGCCATGTTGGGCGCGCCCCGCTTCGTCAACCCGCTCCTCGCCACTTCCGACACCGACCGGGACCTTACCCACCTCATCTACAGCGGCCTTACGCGCGTAGACGCAGATGGCAAGCTCGTGCCCGACATGGCTAGCCGGTGGGATGTGAGCACGGACGCTCGCGTCTATACCTTCACGCTCAAACCTGGCGGACGCTGGCACGATAACGAGTTCTTTACGGCGGACGACGTGCTCTTTACTATCGAGCAACTGCGCAGGTCCGATTTTCCCGGCGACCCCATGCTGGCCGCTCCCTGGAAGGAAGTCAAGACGGCGGCCCCCGACCGGCAGACGGTGGTGCTCACCCTGCCCCGGCCCGACGCCACGTTTCTACAGCACACCACGCTCGGCATTCTGCCCCGCCACCTCTGGGGCGACTCCAAAGCCGGACCCCTGGCAAGTGCCGAATTGAACCGCAGCCCCGTTGGTTCCGGCCCGTGGCAGTACGTGCGTGGAGATGCGGCTCCTGTCGAAGCATTGGGGCCAAGCGATGCGGTAGAGCCGACGCCTTCCTTACTCTTAGGGGGTGCGGAAGGTGTGCTGCTTGAGCCGAACCCTTACGTGCCGCGTGGCGATAGCTCCTTCTCGCGCATCTGGTTCCGGTTGTATCCCACGTTCGGGGCGGCGCTTACAGGCTTCAAAATGGGCGAGGTACACGGACTGGGCCATATCCCGCCGGAGCAGTTGGCCGAAGTGGAAGCGGTGGATGGCGTGCAGTTACACAGGCAGAACCTGGCCCGCTACACGATGCTGATGTTCAACGTGCGCTCCCCCCTGTTCGACAGGACCGAGACCCGGCAGGCTTTCGAGCTTGCCATTGATCGCAACGCGCTCGTACGCGACAGCTTGATGGGCCTGGGCGAGCCGCTTGCAAGTCCCGTATTGCCTCACTCCTGGGCGTTCGACTCGACGCTGCAAGGTAGGGGTGCTTACGACCCGGCGAAAGCGCGACAGTTGCTCGACACGGCAGGCTGGAAGCTGGGGGCTGACGGCATACGCGCCCGCGACGGTGTGACGCTGACGGTGGTGCTGGCTGCCAACGCGGACGTGCCCGCGAATGTAGCCGTGGCGCAACAACTGTCGGGATTCCTCAGGGCCGTAGGGGTGGACGTGAAGCTAGCGCCGGTCAGCCGCGAAGTGTTGCTACGCGACTACCTGGGGCCTCGCGCCTTCCACATGGCGGTGGTGGGTTGGGAAGCCGACGGGGCCGACCCGGACATTTGGAGGTACTGGCATTCTTCGCAGGCTAACGTCACCGGGGGCATCAACTTCTCCGGTTGGAGCAACCCGGAGGCCGACAAGGCTCTCGACGCCGCACGCGTGACGCCCTACCAGTCGGAAAGGGCGCTCAACTACGTGACCGTCCAGAAGGCGTTCGCCACCGACGTACCTGCGGTCGTCCTCTATACCCCGCTCTACGTATACGCCACCCGCGCCCCCGCCACAGGCGTGCACCTGCCCTCCGCCGACCTGCTCAACCCCGCGCAGCGATTTGATACGATAGGGGATTGGTCGTTGCAGCCGTAGGTGGAGAAACGCGTAACACGTAACGCGTAACACGTGAGAATGAGATGTTCTTGACGCACCGTTTACGAGTTACGTGTTACGCGTTACGTGTTAATCGACCAACATGTGCTATCCTAGCAGCCATCTGGCCCAGGAGTGTAGATGCAAAAGTCGCCCGTTGTGCTTTATACCGGCAACCTCTGAGGGTCGTGCCAGGATGCGAAGGAGTTTCTTTCGCGCATGGGTGTGCCTCACGTGGAGCGGAATATCAGCCAAGATGCCGAAGCTCGTGTGGAGTTCCTGGAGAAGGGCTACGATTTGCTGCCTGTGGTTGAGATTGGCGAGAGCGTGATTACGCTTTACACGGGCGAGCCGCTGCTGATTGAGGTGCTGGCTGGGGAAGGCTATCTGTGAGCGTATTGAACCAGGACGGGACTTGAGGAGGCTGATACATGGCGGACGAGCAGCAGAACACAGCAGAAGCGGATATAGCGCGGGCGGCGCGGTCGGAGGCCTATAATGGCTTGGTGTCCGCAGTCGTGAGCGCCCTCATCGCTGGGGATGCGGACGCTTTCAAGGGGTTGCTGAGTCCTAATTTCATGGCGGTCCTGGACGAAGCGATTATAGATGGTGTGGTGCAGTCGCAACTGATCCCGTTTTTCAGCGACTTTGCCGAGCCGGGGCGCACCACTTACGTCACCGTCACCCAGGACCAGTTCGGGAGCGAGGGCTTCGCTTTCTACACGTCCATGCTCACCGCCGGGGGTGAGGAGCGGCCTTTCGTTATCTACATGGTCGAGGAAAACGGCAGGCTGGTGGTAGCTAATCTGCTGGTAAACACCACATTCGAGGATATGCATGAGGGCCGGAGTCCAGGGGATTACGACTAGCCTTGTATCGAGGCTTGTTTTCTAGTGGCTAGCTTATAGATAGCATCTCCAAAGGCAGAGGCTAAAGCACGGCCTTGTCATTTCTAACGCAGTGAGAAATCTCGTCCCTGAGCACGCGGTACCCCTTTTCGTTCACCCACAAAGCAGCGTAAGAAAGTAGAAACATCCTAGTGTAGGACGAGATTTCTCACTGCGTTAGAAATGACAAAGGGAGGCTTTGGTTGCTGTGATTATCCTCCTCACATACTTGTGAGATGACTCTTCTGTATCTCAGAGGATTGCTCGGAGCGTAATTACCATGTCAGGTGAGGGTGAGTAACGTCAGGCGGCGCATAGCCACTTTGGCAGCATGGGTCTTGCTCATACCCTTGCTGCTCTTCCCCCATGTCGCTGAACCACCGTTGGTCATGCCCGCCCAGGCGGCGCAACCTACCCCGGCCACTCGACTTTATTTCGCCGTCACTGGACATAATATCGAGGGTAAGTTCCTCGCCTACTGGCAATCGCGTGGTGGTCTGTCGGTGTTTGGCTACCCGCTAACCGAGGCTTTCTACGAGGGTGGTTATCTGGTGCAGTACTTCGAGCGCAGCCGCTTTGAGTTGCACCCCGAACACGCAGGCTCTCCTTATGAGATCTTGCTTGGGCAGTTAGGTGCGGAGCGGTTGCAGGCGGAGAAGCGTAAGGTTCCCCGCGACGACTCGCCTCCTGGCCCCGGTGAGGTAGCTTTCCGCGAGACCGGCTATAAGGTGGGAGGGGTCTTCCTGGCGTACTGGCGGGGGCACGGCGGTCTGTCGCAGTTCGGCTACCCTGTATCGCCGGAGGTGCGAGACGAGGCAGACGGGCTTACGGTGCAATACTTCGAACGCGCGCGCTTCGAGTTGCACCCGGAGCACGCCGGCACCGAGTACGAGGTGCTGCTCACTCTGCTGGGTGCCGAGCGCGCGGCCTCGCTCGACCCCATCCTGCGCGACCCCTGGCCCGCCACTCCGCCCGCTTCCAACCTGCGCATAAGCGGCGCGGAGGGCGAGATGCGGTTGCTGTCGTCCGTGGTCGTCGCGAGCGATCTCGCGGGGGAGGTACGGGTGCTTGGGGGCGACAATCGCCCCTATGCCACATATCCTGTTGAGGCCGGGAAGCCCCTCAGAGTCACGATGGCGGGCGTGCCTGGGCGGCAGAGTTTCGTGCTCTACAGTGGCGGGCGGATAGTCGCGGCGCTATGGGGTGCGGTGACGGTCGCGCCGCCCGTGTTGGGTATTGTCACGGGCGACGTGGTATGGGATGGCCTCTACCCACGGGTGCAGGGCTACCTGGCGCGGGACGTGGTGGAGTACACGTCGCCCGACAACGTGCACGTGGTGCGTGGCTACCGCTCTCCCGACAACTCCGCCATCTGGCTGCGCGATCACGTCCACCAGTTGAAAGGCGCGCGCTACTTCGAGCCTGATATGAAGAGCGCGCTTGAGCACTTCCGGCGCGCCCAGCACGCCGACGGCTCGTTTGACGATTATTACTTCCACACGCCTGCCACGCCCGTGTTCAGCGGCCAGATAGAGATTGAGGCCGACCGGGAGTACCTTTTCGTGGAGGGGGTGTGGCGCGCCTGGCAGGCTACGGGGGACGACGCCTGGCTGCGCTACATGCTGCCCGCTATGGAGCGCGGCCTGGAACATACCTTCACCGACCCCCGCCGCTGGTACGCTCCGTTGGGCCTGGTGAAGCGGGCGTTCACGATAGATACGTGGGATTACGAGCAGGGTAGCGACTTCGGCACCGTGCGCCGCTCGATTGACGAGCACACCCGTTGGAGCATCATGCACGGCGACAACACCGGGGCCTACCAGTCGTCGCGTCTGCTGACGGGCATGGAGCGGTACTTCGGCGGGCAGGCGGAGGCGGCTAAGTGGGACGCACGTGCGGAAGCGTTGCGGCTCAACCTCAATAACGTAGCCTGGAACGGCCACTTCTATACGCACCAGGTACACCTTACCCCGGTGGACCCGCATGGTGCCGACGAGAGCGCGCAGTTGAGCCTGTCCAACTCCTACGCGCTCAACCGGGGCACGCTGTCGCACGGGCAGGCGGTGTCGGTGTTGCGCACCTACCAGGCCCGGCGGGTTGCGAACGCGGGTCGCTCCTTCGCGGAGTGGTACAGCATAGACCCGCCCTTCCCCAAGACGTTCGGCCCGCCGGGCGATTATCTCAACGGCGGCATCATGCCCCTGGTGGGTGGGGAGCTTGCGCGTGGGGCGTTCGAGCACGGCTTTGAGGCTTATGGGGCCGACATCCTGCGCCGCTACTGGGACCTGACCGAGCGCACCGGCGGCTCTTACCTATGGTACCACCCTGAAGGCCAACCGGGCCTCGGCACCCCTGAAACTCTCGCCACCGACGGCTGGGGTTCGTCTGCCATGCTCAACGCGCTGACGGAGGGGCTTGCGGGCGTGGTGGACACCGGCAAGCTGTACGAGTCGGTGACCCTCTCGCCCCGCTGGGCCGTAACAGGGCAGAAGTCGGCGCAGGTGGCCCTCTCGTATGGGGCCAGTGGCGCGTACTTCGCCTACGATTGGCGGCTGCGACCCGACGGCAGCATAACGCTCGCGTGGGGCGGCAGGCAGACCAGGTCGGTAAAGTTGCATATGCTGCTGCCCGGCGACAAGACCCCGCGCGAGGTGCTTGTGGGTGGGGCACCTGTGGTTTTCACGATCTCCACGGTGGAGAGCAGCCTGTACCTGGACGCGGCCTTGCCCGGGGCAGGCTGGTTGGAAGTCAGGTATTGATGTGGGGGCATCTCGCATCTTGCACTGTTGGGTAACCTCTATGCCCAGTCCTGAAGAACCAAAGTGGCCCTGTCATCCTGAGCGTAGCGAAGGATCAGCTGCCCGTTCTTGACTCTCGCTTTTGGAAGACGAATGTTCCACTTACCACCGGCATCCTGTACGTTGAGGGCTCTCGCCTACCCATCTGATCCTTCGCTACGCTCAGGATGACAGGAGGAATTTGGCTCTGTAAGCCGATGCTTGGGGTCTAAAGTACCAGGACACTATACAGAGTGCCCCTCCTCACCCCAAACCATCATTCTCTTTGCGCGTCCTTTGCGTTCTTTGCGTCTTTGCGTTTCCGTCTCTATTTACTCCCTTTGACCTCCATAGCCTCGACTTTGGGCGAGTTGTCCAGGCTGCGCCAGAGGTAGAGCGAGGCGTAGGAGCGGTAGGGCCGCCAGCGTTCGGCTATTTCGCGCATGGGTGCTGGCTTGGGGAGGTCGGGTAGGTCGTACAGGCGCTTCATGGCGACGCGCAGGCCGTAGTCGTCCACGGCAAAGACATCGGGGCGGCCCAGGGAGAAGATAAGGAACATCTCGGCGGTCCATCTGCCGATGCCCTTTACCGCCACTAGCTCCTTGATAATCTCCTCGTCCTCCATCTGGGAAACGTGCACGAGGTCCAACTCTCCCGATACCACCCTCCTCGCCAGGTCTTTGATATAGCTCACCTTGGCCCAGGAGAGGCCCACGTCGCGCAACGCCTGGTCGGGTATGGCGAATATCTGCGCGGCGGTGGGAGTGTCCGCGCCGGGAACGAGGGCGCGTATGCGGCCTACGATGGTGGCGGCCACCTTGCTGGAAAGCTGCTGGGAGGCAATCGCGTCGAGCACCGTGAAGAAATAGTCATCCTGGGGCGAGGCGGTGATGCTGAGAGGACCCCACTCCTCTATGAGGCGGGCCATGACCGGGTCGGCGGCTGAGAGGTGGTCGAGGATGGCTTGCAGGTAGGGAGCGCCTTGCACCAGATGCGTCGTGCCGGGGTCATCGCTCGTAGGACTACTCACCGCCGGCCTGTCCCTGGGTGTCCTCGGCCTCGCCTTCGCCTGCGCCGCCGTCCGGCTGGGCTACCTGCTGGTTGAGGGTGAGGATGTAGCCGTCGGGGTCGGCCATCGAGAACTGGCGCAGGCCGTACCACATCGTCTCTATCGGTTTGACGATGTTCATCAGCAGGCCCGCGTCGCTCACCCTCTCGTGCAGGGTGTCTATGTCGTCCACCTCGACGTAGATAGTTACGCCGTTGCCGCGCGACTCGCCCTCCACCAGGCCGTGTGCCACGTCGGCGCGTATCAGCCAGAGGGAGGCATCACCCAGCGCGAGGCTGTACCACTGCGCCCCCTGCTCGTCCACTATGCCCTCGTTGTCCTTGACGAAGCCCAGCGTCGTGTAGAATTGCAGCGATTGTTCCATGTCGGAGACGGCCAGCTCAGGTACTATCTTGCCCATATCAGCATGCTCCTTGTTGTGATTGCAGGCGTAGCGCCAATTGACAGCACCCACAGGGTACCATAAAATGACTTGTCCCGCAGCCGCATGCGGGGTATTCCCTCACACAGGAGTGGCCTCGGTCTGCCATCCGCACCTCGCCCATCCCTCACTTCCGGCGCGCTCACCGCCCTGCTATCCGCCAGCCGGGGCCGCCACCTAGCCGCGCTTGGCGCAATCGGGCTGGTGGTGCTGGGCATGGCCTACCTGGCTTTCCGGGTGTCGGCTGATGAGACGGTCCGCATCGGCACTGAGGCCGACCGCATCTACCTCGCCGCCGGGTTCCACGCCCCCGAAAAGAGCGCCGAACAGGGCACCTACCGCTGGACTGAGCCTGCCGCGCAGATGGTGCTGCCGAACTGGGGGCCGGGCCGGATACACGTCACAGTGCGAGGTGTGGAGGGCGGACCCACGCCACGCACGGTCACCCTTGCGATAAGTGGTAGCGAAGTTGCCCTGGTAGAGACGCAGCCGGGTCAGCCTTGGACCTTGCAGGCATGGGCTGTCGCCTCCAGCCGCGCCCCGACCGTGACGCTGTCCGCCCCGCAGCTTGTAGTGCCGGGCGAGAATCGCACCCTCGGCGTGCTGGTCAAGGAAGTAGCCGTATACGCACCGGAGGCGCGGGTGCGGGCCTGGGTGGACCTGGCGCTGTTGGGCGTTGCTGGTGTGCTGCTGTACGCCTGCATGCTGCTGTGGTTCGGGCGGTACCTGCTCGCGCTGGCGTGCGGAGTGTCCGTGCCCGTCGTGTTTGGCCCCCTGGCCGTCTACCGCGACCCCTGGATGGACACAATCGCCTGGGTAGCCCCACTCGCACTGGCCGGGCTGCTGTTACTGGGTGATAGAGTAGGGCCGACTCCCACAACCCCCCGCAGACGCACCGTCTACGTAGTAGCGGCGCTTTCCGCCGCGCTGCTCCTGCTGACGATGGGCTTCCTCAACGCCTTCGACTCGGACAGGATGTACCAGGTGGTGGGCGGCTTCGCGGAGTACGGGCGGCCCTCACGCTACCCAAGCCTCGACGCTTTCACCAAGTACGGCTTCGGCTTCCCATTGGTGGCGGTGCCGTTCTACTGGCTGGGCAAGCTGGGCACCCTGTTCGGCGCGTCCTACGAGCCTGTCACCCGCTTTGCGGTATCGATGACCAACCTGCCGGTACTGGCCGTCACCTGCTGGGCGCTGTACCGCGCGAGCAGACGTTTCGCCTCTGTGGGCGTGGCAATCGCCGTCGCCGGGACTTACCTGCTGGCTACTCCCGCCCTCAACTACGGGCGCACCTTCTTCTCCGAGCCGGTGGGCGCGCTGCTGTTGCTTGGCTCCACGCTGCTCCTGGTGCCGCCCGCGGGGCAGCACGCGCCTACGTCGCGGAGGGTGCTCTACGCGGGCATGATGCTAGGTGGGATGGTGTGGCTCAAGCCCGCCTTCGCCGTATTCCTACCCCTGCCCGGACTCATGGTGCTGCTCATGGCTGCGTGGAGTGCGCGTTCGGAGGGTGCAACGCGTGGCGGGATGCTCCGGTGGGCGATTGTCGCGGGCGCGCTCTTCTCGGTGGGGCCTCTCATCGCGGCGGTGGGGCAGGTGCTCTACAACTGGCTGCGTTTCGCACCGCTGGCCGACGCCTGGCTGCGCACCGGGTACGAGCGGGAGGCGGGTTTCAGCACGCCGCTGCTGGTGGGTTTGGAGGGCCTGCTGCTCAGCCCCGGCAAGAGCATGTTCCTGTACGCGCCGCCCCTGCTGCTCGCGCCCCTGGGCATATGGCTCATGTGGAAGCGGGGGGCCTACCCCGGCAGGGTGACGGTGGCTCTCATCGTAGCGCACACCATCATGGGCCTGGTGTTCAACGCCACCTGGTGGGCGTGGACCGGCAACTTCGCCTGGGGGCCGCGCCTCATCATGCCGCTATTTCCGCTGCTGGCGTGGCCCATCGCCTCCATTGGCGAATTCGCGCTGGCTAAAGCTAGAACGCTGCTCTCGCCCCGGTCCGCCCTGCTAGGCGCGTGGGGTGTGCTGGCCGTGTTGGGCGCTGTGGTGTCCATACCGGGCGCGCTGGTGGACTTCCAGGTGTACTACCGGCTGCACGGCCTCGTTTTGGCGGGCGACCCCGGCGAAGAGGTCACTATCTACGACCCTTCACAGTCGCCGTTGCTGGAGGAGCCGGGCTATTTGCTGGATGGGCTGACGGCGGCGATACACAGGCCTAGCCTGGTGGACGTGGGGCTGCCTGGAGTGTGGGATGTGCTGGTGCCGGGGGTGCTGGTGCTGGCGGCGGTGGGGTTGTTGTGGCTGGCGCGGGGGCGAGGCATGGGCGAGAAGAGCGTTGTGGGTTCAAGTTAGAGGAATAATGGTAATGAATTGCGAAAAGCGCGCGAAGTCAGACACATTATGGGTTAGCAAGTGTGTTACGCCGTACACCTGCATAGTGGCTACGATGTTGGCATCGTGGATTTGCTTCCCGCCCACAGCCACAGACCCTATGACCTGGAGCAGCCGTTCGGTCACGCTGGCGCTGTCTTCTGCTATGTGGTACTGGCGCGTGAACAACTCGACTTCTGTGCGAAGGGAAGCAGCAGACGCTTGTTGAGCAAAGACCTGTGGCCTTGTGAGCGTTGCCAGGAACTCTCTGATTATCTGTCTGCTAATCCATATCTCTGAGCCAACTTGGCTATGGGACTGAATTGCCTGCTGTGCCTTCAAACTTAACGGCGAGTGTGCCAGCGAAGCATAGACTAAGACGTTTGTATCCAGGAACAGCGTGGGTCTACCTGCCCCAGTCGTCATACATGTCCTCTCGCCGAAGTGACAAACCTTCAGGCCACGGTCCGAGATCGAGTACAAGGAATTCTATTGGCTTTTGCTTGCCATTGCCCGGAGCAGGCCCATCGTTGATGGTAATGGTCACTTTATGCTCCCCTGGTTCAATGTCGGGAGGTAATGTTACTACGCCCTTTCCTTTTTCTGTTACCGTCAGTTCTGCGTCTATACTTCTCATCTTGGTTTTCCTTTGGTATTCCGACCTTACGACTTGCGTGCTCACGAATATTCAGAACGAATACAAAAGAGGCAGCATCCGGATGATACCAGATGCCGCCTCCTCTGCCTAGACTCTCGCTCCAACCTCTATCTAAGCCGCGCCCCTCTTGGACTTGTCCGCGCCCGGCAGCACCTTGCGCAGGAACTCGCCCGTGTACGAGCCGGGGGTGTCGGCTACGTCTTCGGGGGTGCCCACCGCCACCACTTCCCCACCTGCGTCACCGCCTTCGGGGCCGAGGTCTATGATCCAGTCGGCGGTCTTGATGACGTCCAGGTTGTGCTCTATCACCAGCACGGTGTTACCACCCTCGGTGAGCCTTTGCAGCAGGTGTAGCAGCTTGTCGATGTCCGCGAAGTGCAGGCCGGTGGTCGGCTCGTCCAGGATGTAGAGGGTCTTGCCGGTGGACCTGCGCGATAGCTCCGCCGCCAGCTTGATGCGTTGCGCCTCGCCGCCCGAAAGGGTGGTGGCGGGCTGGCCCACGCGAATGTAGCCCAGGCCCACGTCGCACAGCGTCTTGAGCTTGTTCTTGATCGCGGGCACATTGTCGAAGAAGTCGTTGGCCTCCTCGACCGTCATCTCCAGCACCTCCGCGATGTTCTTGCCCTTGTAGCGTATCTCCAGCGTCTCGCGGTTGTAGCGCGCCCCGTGGCACACCTCGCAGGGCACGTACACGTCGGGGAGGAACTGCATCTCTATCTGGATGATGCCGTCGCCCCGGCACGCCTCGCAGCGCCCGCCCTTGACGTTGAAGGAGAAGCGCCCGGAGTCGTAGCCGCGCACTTTGGCTTCGGGCACCTTGGCGAATATCTCCCTGATGGGCGTGAACGCTCCGGTGTAAGTCGCCGGGTTGGAGCGCGGCGTGCGGCCGATGGGCGACTGGTCGATCTCGATCATCTTGTCGATGTGCTCGATGCCTTCCACCTTGCGGTGCGCGCCGGGGCGGTCCTTGGCGTTGTGCAGCGTCTGCGAAATCTTGCGCGACAGCACCTCGTGCACCAGCGTGGACTTGCCGGAACCTGACACGCCCGTCACGCAGATGAACTTGCCGAGCGGGAACTCCACTGTCACGTCCTTCAGGTTGTTCTCGGTCGCCCCATGCACGGTGATGCTCTTGCCGTTGCCCTTGCGGCGCTTCTTGGGTAGGGCTATCTCCCGCTCGCCGGTGAGGTACTTGGCGGTTATAGAGTCGGGGCTGCGCAGCACGTCCTCGTAGGTGCCCTCGGCTATGATCTTGCCGCCGTGCTCGCCCGCGCCCGGCCCGATGTCTATAATCCAGTCGGCCACGCGCATCGTCTCTTCGTCGTGCTCCACCACAATCAACGTGTTGCCCAGGTCGCGCAGGCGCACCAGCGTGTTGATCAGGCGCACGTTGTCGCGCTGGTGCAGGCCGATGGAAGGCTCGTCAAGGATGTAGAGCACGCCCATGAGGGAGGAGCCTATCTGCGTAGCCAGCCGGATGCGCTGAGCCTCGCCGCCCGCCAGGGTAGCCGCCGTGCGATTGATAGTCAGGTAGTTCAGGCCCACGTCCATCAGGAAGCCCAGGCGCTCCCTGATCTCCTTCAGTATCTGCCGGGCGATCATCTGCTCCTTCTCGGAGAGGGGCGTAGGCTGGTCGGTGTCACCCCCGAGCCGCTGGAAGAACTTCGCGGCCTCTCTAACCGAGTAACCCGCCACGACCGCGATGTTCTTGTCGTCCACGGTGACGGACAGGCTCTCCGGCTTGAGGCGCTGCCCTCGGCAGGAGTGGCAGGGGCGGTCGCTCATGAAGCGCTCAAGCTCGCCCCTGATCGTGTCGGATGTAGTTTCGGAGTGACGGCGCTTGACTATGTTCACCGCGCCTTCGTACTGCACGTCGTATTCGTGCCAGCGGCCCTGGTAGTTCTTGTGCCGCACCCGTACCTTCTTCTCGCTGCCGTACAGGAGCACCTTGATCTGCTCCTCGCTCAACTCCGACAGTGGCGTTTCTAGGTTGAAATTGTATGCGCGGCCCACAGCCTCCAGTATCTCGGCCATGTAGCTGTCGCCCTGCTGGAAGGAGCGCGCCCACGGTGCCAGCCCGCCCTCGATGATGCTGAGGTTGCGGTCGGGCACAATCAGGTCGGGGTCGGGTTCCACCTGGGTGCCGAGGCCGGTGCATACGGGGCACGCACCGTGGGGCGAGTTGAACGAGAAGGTGCGCGGCTCAATCGCGCCGAGCGAGATGCCGCAGTTCGGGCAGGCGAAGTGCTCGGAGAAGGTAAGCTCCTCCCCCTCGATGATGGATATAACCACCATCCCCTTGCCCAGCTTGAGCGCCGTTTCCACCGAGTCGGCCAGGCGGGTGCGGTCGGGGTCTACCTCGCCACTGCCCGCTTCAGAGGAGCGCACCACCAGGCGGTCTACCACCGCTTCTATGGTGTGCATCTTGTACTTTTCGAGGTCTATGGGCGTGTCGAGGTCGCGCACTTCGCCGTCCACGCGGGCGCGCACGTAACCTGCCCGGCGCAGGTCCTCCAGCACCTTCTGGTGCTCGCCTTTGCGGTCGCGGATGATGGGTGCAAGCACCAGGATGCGCGAACCCTCCGGCAGCGATTGCACGGCGTCCACGATCTCCTGCGAGCTTTGCTGGTGGATCTCGCGCCCACAGTTGGGGCAGTGAGGGTGGCCCACCCTGGCGAACAGCAGGCGCATGTAGTCGTAAATCTCGGTGATGGTGCCCACCGTGGAGCGCGGGTTGCGGGAAGCGCCCTTCTGGTCTATCGAGATGGCCGGGGACAGGCCCTCGATTAGGTCAACATCCGGCTTCTCCATCAGCCCCAGGAACTGGCGGGCGTAGGCCGATAGCGACTCCACGTAGCGGCGCTGGCCCTCAGCGTAAATGGTGTCGAAGGCGAGCGACGACTTGCCGGAACCGGACAGCCCGGTGATGACCACCAGTTTGTCGCGCGGTATGGCTACGTCTATGTTCTTCAGGTTGTGCTCGCGCGCCCCGCGCACGATGATGTGCGTCTGCGCGTGGCCGGGCAAGCGCTGTGCTTCTACTTGCGGCATTATGTCTCTGATTTCCTCGAACTTGGAATGGTTGTTATAAGTCCTGAGCATACAATTATCCCCTATTTGGTAGAGTCAGTACAAGATTGACGTGACCTTCTTCAGGCTAGTTATATCTCCAGATCATCAACTATGAGCACGTGCAGTTCGCTGACGCGTCTCATCGTGCTATCGTTCGTCAGGAAAGCCTCGCACCCGACACTAAGCGCCACGCCAACCTGCAAAGCGTCGAGCAAGGTTAGATTATAGCGGGCTCTCAGCTCAGCAGCGGCCCGTGCTGAGTCATCGTTGATGGGCACAAACGTAGTGTTGCGTCCGGCGACGATGAGGTCAGTAAAGTCCTGCTGCAACGAAGTCAGCCTCAGCCGGTACGGTGCAACGAGGCACTCAGACAAGGTGACGGGTGAAGTCACTGCTGACAATGACCCAGCATCTACCCTATCAAATACATCTCTCACAAGATCATGATAATGAGGGTTGTTCTCTACATAGTAGATCACCGGTGCAGTGTCCAAGAAGATGCTGGAAACACCGACAAGTGCATCAGCAATCTTCACGAATCTCCGCTCCCACTTGGCTTTCGATTTTGATCGCTCTCACTCCTTGTTTGAGAGATCACCACCTGGGCATCTTCACCCAACAAAGGGTAGGGTGCTGCTCCTGCAATCTCCTGCCACTGGCGACCATCTGATGAAAGGCTATATGCCTGCCGAACCCTATCTGCCAAGTGGGAAATAAGCTGCAATAGCTCCTGGGGCGAAAGGGTCTCAGCCTGTTTAATAATGTCTGTCAAATCTTTGGAAGCCATCCTCGTTGCTCCTCTTAGCTTAAGTCCAATAACTCTGAGCTTCAGACCTTGTCCTGTTACTCTATGTATAACATTATCATCTCTGTGACCTCGAAGTGACGAGGGCAACTATATCTTGGCTGAACGTCGCGCAAGGGGCTATTACTTCTACGGTGCGTACCCATTCGGCAAGCGTGCTACAATAGTGACATGATTGGTTTCCGGTTCGAAAGGACGCTCAAACATGATACATACTACTCTCATAGTTCGTGATCCTGAAATAATGAGCGGTACACCCGTCTTTGCTGGCACTCGCGTACCCATCAGGAACCTGTTTGACTACCTTGAAGGGGGCGATACGCTTGATGAGTTCCTTGATGACTTCCCCACGGTCACGCTGGCTCATGCAGTGGCCGTACTTGAGCTATGTAGTGAGATAGTGGCCTCGCCGGAAACGACTCCTCCTGGTCGCTGAACATCTCCTGGATGAATGTCTCAGTTCTAATTTGCTCTGTTAGTGACTTGTGCCCTGAGTTACCTGCTGCAACTGCCCTAGGAAGTAGTGCCAACCCTCCAGGTGCCCCTGCCGCTCTTGCATCTCCGTCGGCATGTGCTCGCGGTAGTAGCCGTGGGTCAGGTGCAGCCTCGTGCCGTTTTCGCCCTCTAGTGGCTGGAAGTCGAGAGTGACTACCCGGGTAGGCGTGTCCGGCTCGTGGTCCCAGCGCCATGTGAAGACCAGCAGCCTGCCGGGGCTGAAGGTGTGGTAGGTGCCCCGCAGGTGCCACTCCATCTTGGGCCACGAAAGATGGTAGCTGCCGCCCTTCGTCGCCTCCACCTCGGCCTCTTTGGGCCACCAGCGCACCAACAACTCCGGCTCGGTCCAGTAGCGGAACAGTTCCGCGGGAGACACGCCCTCGAACCCGGCTTCTAGCTCCAGGCGGTCGCGGGGCGTATCCACCTCCCGTATGGCGGTACCGACGCTGTGCCAAACACTCATGCTGGCTGTTCCTCAAACGTGAGCTTCATGATAATCTGTCCCTGGATGGCTTCCCCTGTTTCCCTGAAGCCCAGGCTGTCGTACAGCTTGCGAGCATTCTGGTTCTTTGGCTCAACCGACAGGCCGATGGACCGGCAGCCCATATCGTCGCGCACCAGCCTGATTATCTCCACCATAGTTTGCCTGCCGTAGCCGCGCCCCTGGTACCGCTTGTCGATCATGATGCGCACCAACCAGCCGTCCGGGTCGGCGTCGGGGTCGCGCACGCCCCGGTAGAGCACGAAGCCCACAAGCTCGTCCTGTTCGTTGTAGACGGCTTTGGGCGTGAGCACGGGTATCGCTTTGGACTGCGCGATGGAGTAGAGGTTGGAGCGGACGAAGCCCTGCTGGTCGTCCGCGAGTTCCAGGCCAATCACCTGCTCAAAGTTGTCCTCTGTGATGTCTCTGAAGGTGACAGGCATCGCTAAAGCTTTCATGTGGAGTCGGCGCGTCCACCTGCTATCTTAAGAGAGGGCGGGTGCAGCTAGACATAAGTAGAACACGTGTTCAACTCCTAGTATAGCATGGATGTTCTGAATGCTCACCTGCCGTCATGCTGCTAGTTTTCCACATCCTTGCTCGTGGCGTGCCAGTAAAGGGCAGATGTAAGAGCCACCACAACCCCGGTTGGCACCATCGACGGCGGTCGCATAATGCCCGCCATCCAGGCTGTCGGTTATTGCGCCCATCGCCCAACAGCGCCATACTAACAGACTATTCCTGACAACTCCTGTCAGTATCTTCTGCTATACTGGCGTATATCTCCCGGCTTGCCAGCTTATCCTCAAACTAGAAGCTATCTTATAAACATTACTACCAAGTAGAGGCGGCAGAGTCTGCCCTCGTCATTTCGAACGGAGTGAGAAATCTAGTCCCGCACCACCCAAGTACCACCTTTCCTTCAGTTACTCTGCACCGTAAGAAAGAGGAAACATATCGCTAAGGGACGATATTTCTCACTGCGTTCGAAATGACATGGTGAGACTTGAGTGCTTTTCTCGGGGTGCAGATTTATGAGATAGGTTTTAGACAGCAACCGAGACTCTGCCAGGTACGTCATTACAAATAGGCACATAGAGAGCGGTACACAAATATCCTGAGCACACGAGGAAGCTTGCTATGAACCGTAAACTATCGAGGCCAATCCACCCCGCAAGAATAGTGCTTGCTGTTATGGGTGCACTCTGCATCGCGCTCCTTGTGCTGGCCGTGCCGCAGAGCAGCCAGGCGCAGGCAACGCCATTGCAGCCGCCGGTGCCTGTGCCCGGCTCCGGCTCACGGCTGTTCCCTGAGACAGGCAAGACCGTAAGCGGTATCTTTCTGCGATACTGGGAGCGTTATGGTGGGTTGGCCCAGCAAGGCTACCCCATCTCTGAGCCTATTGGTGAAATATCTCCCCTCAACGGCAAGACCTACACGGTGCAATATTTCGAGCGCGCGGTCTTTGAGTACCACCCGGAATACGCAGGCACTCCATACGAGGTGCTGCTTGTCCACCTGGGCAGGTTCGAGTACAACAGGCGCTATCCCAACGGCGCGCCCGGCCCGCAGCCGAACAAAGGCCCATCGTCCCTGTACTTCCCGGAAACGGATAAGTGGCTGGGCGGCGAGTTCCTGCGCTACTGGCGTGAGAACGGCGGGTTGGCTCAGCAAGGCTATCCAATCTCTGAAGAGCTGACGGAGCGGTCGGAGCTGAACGGCGAGCTGTACAAAGTGCAGTACTTCGAGAGGTCGGTGATAGAGATACACCCTGAGTTGCGAGCGCCTAACCACATATTGTTGGGGCACCTGGGCCGGTTCCGCTACAACACTCTGTACGGCGGCTCGCCCGCAGTGATAACTCCCACTACCTCACCAGGCACGCCCACGCCCCTCTCCACCCCGCAGATACTCGCGCGCGACGTTTTCGGCGAAGCCACCGCTAACGACCGCTACACCTTCTGGGTCGCCAACGACCGGCCAACCTACACCCTGTACGCCTTCGACACGCAGGAAGGAAAAACGATCACCGTCACCACGCGCCCCGGCATCAAACAGTCGCTGGCTGCCGACGATACGCGCCTGGTGTGGGTAGAAGGAGAGGCGGGATCGCCGCGCAGTATTATGGGATACGACCTGCGTACCGGGCAGGGGTTTACTGCCGTGGAGCAGCGCCCCGCCGGGGAGATAGGCGAGGACCGCATGACGCTCGACGGCACTATGCTCTTCTACCAGGGCAAACTCGGCGGCAAGTCGGGTATCATCGCCCGCAACATCGGCACCAAGGAGGAGCAGCTGTTAATAGAAGGGGGTCGCCACCCGGTTGTCTGGGGCGATGTAATGGTGTGGTCTAGGGAGCGCGCGGATTGCCTACCCAGCGGGCCGCCCTGCCTCCTGGAGCAGGAGCTTTACGTGCGCAAGGCCGGCAAAGATACTCGTATCGCCAGCAGCTTGCAAGGCGGATTCCACTTTGAGGAGTATGCGGCCCACGGCGACTTCGTGATCTGGGTAGGCCCCGGTGCGGGACCGGAGCAGCGCACCCTGCACATGTACAGGATATCTGACGGTGCGGATAGGCTCATCAACGCGCCAGGGCCAAACAATCCGCTGGTGCGCGACGATATAGCCGTATGGGGTGGCTATAGACCGGGTGGCCTGGCTTCTCTGAACGTATATGACATAAGCACCTTCAGGACGGTGCAGCCCATTGAGGTGGACCGTCTGGTATACCCCAGGGCCTTCCTGGGCAGCCGGGCGGTGTTGTACATAGTCGGACCTTCAGGATCGCACCTGCCCACGGGCGGGGACCTCTACCTGTTACGGGTCTCGCCACCGGAGCACCAGGGCGTGAAGTAGACGATGGACGATGGACGATGGTAAGAGATGGAAACGCAAAGACGCAAAGAACGCTAAGGACGCGCAAAGATTAGGATTGTTGGCTACCGGCCATCAACTCAAAACTCAAAACTCAACACTCACAACTTCTCCATCGTCCATCGTCCAACCGGAGGTAACACATGCGTGCAGACCGTTTGCTCTCGTTGTTGATGCTGTTGCAGGCGCGAGGGCGAATGACGGCGGCTGAATTGGCCGAAGAGCTTGAGGTATCGGAGCGCACTATCTACCGCGACCTGGAGGCGCTGAACGCGGCGGGCGTGCCTGTGCTTGCGGAGCGCGGGCCGGGCGGCGGAGTGCTGCTCCCCGACAAGTACCGCACCGACCTGACAGGCCTCACCGAGGCCGAGGTACGCGGGCTGTTCATCTCGGTCGTGCCGGGGCCGCTGTCGGAGCTTGGGTTGGACAAGGCCATAGAGGCGGCGATGCTAAAGCTGTCGGCCTCGCTGCCTGCCGTGCAGCGCCAGGGGATCGAGCAGGTGCGGGGGCGGGTGCACGTCGATACCGCCCACTGGTTCCAGCCGCCGGAGCCGGTGCCTTACCTCAAGCCGCTCCAGGAAGCGGTGTGGCAGAACCGGCGCGTCATCCTGAAGTACCGGGCGAGCAGCGGCACGCGCAGCCGTACTTACATCAACCCTTATGGGCTGGTAGCCAAGGCGGGTATATGGTACCTCGTAGGGGTCCCGTTGCGCGAGAAGCCCGCTTACGGAGTGTCGCGGGTGCAGGAGGCGAGGCAAGAGACTCGGGTGTTCCGCGTGTCGCGCATCACGGAGGCAGAGGTTACGGACGAGCACTTCGAGCGGGAAGAGCACTTCGACCTGGCCGGGTTCTGGCAGGCCTGGTGCGCCGACTTCGAGGCCAGCCTGCCGCGCTACCGTGTGGTGCTGCGCGTGGCCCCCGACGTGGTGCCTCTGCTGCCCAGCATCTACGGCGACGGCGTGCGCACCCTCATCGCGGAGCAAGGCCGCACCGGCGAGGACGGCAGCCTCATCCTCCCCATGACGTTTGAGAGCTTCGAGGCGGCCCGCAGCAGCGTGCTTGGATTGGTAACGGGTGCCGAGGTGCTTGAGCCGCAAGAGCTACGTGACAGCGTAATGAGGGCCGCCGCCAGCATAGTCGCGTTCTACACGGGCGGCAGCGCCAGGTCGGTAATGAGGATGATCGGCTCTGAAACGTAGCTCTGAAACGTGAAACGTGATGCGGCTGGTGGTATTAGGTGCGTGAAGGTAAGGCTGACTCTGTTGCAGGACCACACTCCCCCTTGTCATCCTGAGCGTAGCGAAGGATCTCAAGAACGTGGGTAGGGACGCTGTTGAATGGCATGAACAGAGTTGCTGATATTCGACTCTTGAGCAGGGCCAACATCTGAGATCCTTCCCTGCGCTCAGGATGACAGGGTGGGGCTTTGGTCGCACGCGACTAACAGGGTCGCACTCGTGTACGCAATACCACAAGCCGCATCACGTTTTACGTTTCACGTTTCAGCCAGGCGGGCCTTGCAATATCCTTTCGCGCATTTGCTCCAGGGGCCAGGGGTAGGCCCAGCCGCCCCAGCGGTCGGGGGTGATGCCTTCGTGCCACCAAGTGAGGCCCGCTGCTTCGTACTCCGCGACGATCTCGGCACCCCTGGCCGGGTTGTCGCCGGGTGTCGCGCCGCCCAGGATGATGTCGAAAGGCGTATCGCTGTCCCGGTGGTCCTTGATATATGTAGATACTTCGCGGATGTGGCTGGGCGTCATCTCGGCTATGTTGCCCTGCTCGTCCAGCATCATCGGGAAATAGCCGTCCCAATTTAGGGCGCGGTTGAGAGGGGCTTTGCGCGGCCATGTCCCTGCCACCCACACGGGTATGCGTGGCTCCTGCACGGGGGCGGGGCTGAACCTGGCATCCCGCACCTTGTAGTGCTCGCCCTCGAAGCTGAACGGCGTGTCGTAGCTGCTGCCCCACAGCCCCACCAGCACCTGCAACCCTTCATCCAGCATGCGGGCCCGGACCTTGTAGTCGAACTCCTCGCCCAGGTAGTCGAACTCTTCGTGCCAGGTGGTCCCCAGGCCCACGCCCATGATGAGCCGTCCGCTCGACAGCCTGTCCAGGGCCACGCTCTCCTTGGCTACCTTCCACGGCCTGCGACGGGGCAGGGGTGTGACCATCGGCCCAAGCTGTATCCGGCTGGTGTTCATGGCGATAGCGGCGAGCGAAATCCACACGTCGCCAATGGTGTCGCCCCAGGGCGTAGCCATGTGGTCCCACACGAAGAAACCATCCCAGCCCGCCTCTTCCGCGTCCTCAGCTAACTCCGCCAGGTAGCGCGCCTCGCTGTATCGCTCGAAGATAGGGACGTTAATCGCATATTTCACGCAATGTGCTCCTTTGTTGGACGATGGACGATAGACGATAGACGATAGACGATAGGAGACGAAAACGCCAAGACGCAAAGACGCCAAGGACGCGCCAAGAGGGTGAAGGGTTGGACGTGTGGCTGCTACTTAGTCCTCAGTCCTCAGTCCTCAGTCCTCAGTCCTCATCACTCCTATCGTCCATGTCTACTTCGGTGGCCCTTGCTGTATGCGGTTGCGCATGGCTTGAAGGGGCCAGTTTCCTTGCCAGTTCCAGCCGTAGACGTTAGGCAGAATGTTCTCGATCCACCACGTGGCCCCGGCCTCGGCATATGAGACCACAGTCTCTGCGTTCTTCACCTTGTCCTCACCGGGGGTAGCGCCACCATGTACGATATCGAATGGCCCGGCCAATCCTTTGTCTCTACGGTAGCTGCTGACGAGCGCAACTATCTCCGCGAGGTGTTGCGGCGACAGGAATTCGTTCCAATCGAGGTCGCGGGCGATGGGGAATACGCCGTCCCATTGCGCCGCTCGGCGGAAAGGAGCGTCGTTCACCAACCGGTTCTTGGTGGGCCAGGTGCCCGCCACCCATACAGGTACGCGCGGCTGCTGCACAGGTGTGGGTGTGAACCGGGCTTCCTTTATGTGGTAAAACTCGCCGTCGTGGCTGAATACCTCTCCCGACCAGAGGCCGGTTACCACTTCCAGGGCTTCGTCCAGCATCGCGCCGCGCACCTTGTGGTCAGGCTCTTCGCCCAGGTCGTCCCACTCCGACGCGCCGCCGCCGGTACCCACGCCCAGTATGAGCCTTCCATTGGATAGCCTGTCGAGTGAAGTGGTCTCGCGGGCTACCTTCACAGGTCTGCGGCGGGGCAGGGGCGTGACCATCGGGCCTAGCCTGATAGTCTTGGTCCTGTGGGCAGCAACGGCCAGAGCAATCCAGGGGTCCACCATCTCAGGGCTGTTCGCTCCCCACCCGATGTGGTCCCAGACGAAGAAGCCATCCCACCCGGAGTCTTCCGCCTCATGAGCAAGCTCCGCTAACAACGCCGCGTCTGCATAGGGACCGAAGTGCGGCAAACTAAGACCGTAGAACATAGCTCTCCTTGTCACGCAACCAGGTACTCTGCCTGCAAGGTGTCGTTGACGTAGCTGTTGATGACGGCGGGCACCCGCAGCCGAACTTCCAATTCGTACAGCGCACGTAACTCTGGGAAGGCTTCGTTGCCTGCCAGTGTGACGTGGGCCACCCGGTCGAGCAGGCGCAGGTCGCGCTCCCACAGATAGTCGAAGGCGGTGTGAGCCAGTCCCCAGGCGTCGTCGGGGAGCATCTCTACTTTGTTCAAGCAGGCGAGGTCGCGCACCAGTTGCGAGGCGACGTAGCCTAGGCCCCGGCTGCCCCGGTCTTGGCCGAAGCGCCTGGGGTCGGCTCTCCAGATGCGGCACATCTGCCAGGCCTTGCCCGCTGCGACGAACCGGGTGTGCGGCACGTCCAGGGGGTCGAAGCGGCCGAGGTGCGGGCTGCGGGCAGCTTCGTCCAGCATCCCGGCGTCTACTATGACCCACCGCATCTCCCGCTCCTGCCAGTACTCGCACACCCAACGGCCGTAGTGCATGTCCGGCCCCATGTACCGTGCGAAGCCGCAACGTGCCCGGGCCGGTATCCCCCTGTGCCTCAGCATCGAGGTGAGCAGCACGGCGTAGTCGCGCGAACTTCCCATGAGAGACCGTTCAGGTGAGTGACTCCCCGTCAGCGACCCTTGCGACCGTGCTTGTATGCGCTCCAACATCCGCTCCACCCGACGAGTACCGGCCTCCTGCAATAGCTCTCTCTCAGGGGCCGTGCCGTATGCCTTACTGAGCTTCAATTGGACGATGAGGCCCTGTACCATGCGGGCCATGCCGGACATCGTTAGGGGCAGGTCCTCATACATGTGGGCCTGCTTGCCTGGGTCTGTGAGGTCGCTCTGCCGTGAATAGAAGCTCCGGGGATCGCCGCCGAGTGGGTACATTGGAACGCACCTCCCTGTGTAACCGGAACGTCATTACTGCTGCCGTCTCATACCGCCACCCTATAGTAGCAGACTCATCCTGACACCTCTTGTCAGGTATTGGGGGAGCATTTTGACGAAAACGCCAAGACGCAAAGACGCCAAGGACCACGCCAAGTTAGATAAGGTTTGGAGAGTACAAGAAGGACCAGGGTACGTGGTGTCGTACCCTGGTCCTTTTGCTTGAACAACAACACTAATCTTGGCGTGGTCCTTGGCGTCTTTGCGCCTTGGCGTTTCCGTCTACTCGTCCACCAGCACAATGTCGAAGGTGGCTTCGGTCACACCTTCCTGGGGGTAGAACTGGGTGATGAGGGTCTGGTGGCCTTCCGCCGTGACGCGCAGGTGGATGTGGGAGGGCCTGCCGCTGTAGGCGAGGGGGTAGTTGCTCTCGAAGCTGTACGCGCCCGCACTGTCGGCGAACATTGTGGCGCGGTGGTCGTCATCGTACTCGGCCTGCTCGTTCACCTGCCAGAACTCCAGTTGCGCTCCGGGTATTGGACGGCAATCGGTGCTCGACCTGACGACGCCCTTCAGTACGTGCCCCTTGCCGATGGACGTGCGCTCCGGGGCGTTCGGCTCGTAGAACGGGCCTTCGGCATCTGGGCGAGTCGGCGTACAACTTGTGACTTCCGCACCAACAGTGGGTACTGTGCCGGGATTGGTTTCCTCGGTTGCGGCGGTAGCAACTGGAGTAAGCGGAAGGGGCGGCTTGCTTCCTTCCTCGGGCACGCGGTCTATAGGATTGATTGGGTCGCCGTTGGGTAGCACCGTAGTCTCGGGTCCGGTGGCGGGTGACTGCTCAGGCGTGGACTGCCTATCGTTCGTCGCTTCGGTCGGTGAGACTGCTGCCTGGGCTGTTGGCGATGAGGTTGGAAGTGGTGTCGGCGCGGAGTTGCCCATATCGCAGCCCACCAGGGCCAGCGCCAGGAGTGCCAACATTACGGCTCGTTTGATATTTGGGGTCATTGTTACCTCCCTGGAATGGGTAGAGGTCGGCTAGGTGATATCTCAGCCGTAGATATAACTCAAGAGGCAAACAAATAGCGAGATGAAAGAGCAACGGGAGCGCGGTGCCACCAGTATAGCAGCCTAAGAGGGTAGGCTCAACTTAGCTGTATAGTTACTTCTGCCTGTGTGCGGGAAGGCCTGGTGCTAATCGCAAATAGCCAGAGCTGTTGCAACACGCTGGCGAACGGCTTGCCAATCATTTTCCGTTAGCCGACCTATATGTTCCAGAACCGCACTTTGAGGTAGGGTGACAATGAAGGCCCGGAAAGCAGAGGGCAAACGCAGGCCCGCCGATTCCCAGTCTTGCAGTAGAACATCCGATGGGTCGTTCGCCGCCCCCGTTTGGCTGGTGATGAGGCCAACTATGAGATCAGGCCGGGTTGCATGGTAGGTGTTGGCCGATAAGATCACTGCGGGAGGGCGTTTGGTTTGCTGCACGCCTGGAAAATCGAGGATAACGACCTCACCGGGGCTAAACAATATCTTCATCCTGAGTGTAGATAGTATCCATGCGCTTCAAGGAGAACGCTGCCAGGTCGTGCATATCTTCGTCACTCCAGCTATCAGCTATATCCATCTCACCCTGTACGGCCTGCGTTAGCTGATTGAGAATCAGCGCAGCCAGGCGCAACTGTTCTTCGGGCGGTAGGTCGCGAATCGTGTTGGCATATATCTCTTGAGCCTTAGACATAGCGTTCCCCCTCGACTTAGATTATACCACCATTGCATGACGCGACCCTGCCCGAAGAGTGAGGCTACAGCCCCAGCTTCAGCATACCACTGAGCGTGCCCATCAACTCTGTCAGCGGCACGCGCACCTGCTCCATCGTGTCACGGTCGCGCACCGTCACAGCCTGGTCGTTCAGCGTATCGAAGTCCACTGTGACGCAGAGGGGCGTGCCGATCTCGTCCTGGCGGCGGTACCGCTTGCCGATAGAGCCGGTGTCGTCGTACTGGCTGACGTAATACTGTCGCACCATGCCGTGTACCTCGTGCGCCTTGTCGGCCAGCTTCTTCGAGAGGGGCAGCACGGCCACCTTTATGGGTGCTATCTCCGGGTGGAAGCGGAGCACCACGCGAGTCTCGTCCTTGTCCGGCTCCTCGTGGTAGGCGTCCACCAGGAAGGTGAGCGTGATGCGGTCGGGGCCTGCCGCAGGCTCGATCACATAGGGGACGATGTGCTCGTTGGTCTCATCGTCGAAGTACGACAGGTCCTTGTTGCTCGACTCGGAATGGCGGCGCAGGTCGAAGTCGGTGCGGTTGGCGATGCCCTCAAGCTCGGCCCAGCCCCAGGGGAAGTTGTATTCCACGTCCGAGGTAGCCTTGGCGTAGTGGGCCAGTTCCTCCCTCTCGTGCTCCCTGATGCGCAGGCGGTCGGGGTTCAGCCCGTACTTGAGGTACCATTCGTAGCGGGTCTCGATCCAATAGCGGTACCACTCGTCGTCAGTGCCGGGCTTGACGAAGTACTCCATCTCCATCTGCTCGAACTCGCGGGTGCGGAAGATGAAGTTGCCGGGGGTGATTTCGTTGCGGAACGACTTACCCTGTTGCGCGATACCGAACGGCAACTTGCGGCGCATCGACTGCTGCACGTTGAAGAAGTTGACGAAGATGCCCTGCGCCGTTTCGGGCCGCAGGTAAGCCACCGCCGCCTCGTCCTCCACAGGGCCGACGAAGGTCTTGAACATCAGGTTGAAGCGGCGCACCTCGGTAAGCTCGCCGCCGCATTCGGGGCAGCGGTCGCCCTCTAGCTGGTCGGCCCGGAAGCGGCGCTTACAGCTTTTGCAGTCCACCATCGGGTCATTGAACTCGGTGACGTGGCCCGAGGTCTGCCAGATTTGCGGCGACATCAGGATGGCCGAGTCGAGGCCCACGACATCGTCGCGCCGCTGCGTCATGTCTCGCCACCAGAGGTTCTTGATGTTGCGTTTCAACTCGACGCCCAGAGGCCCGTAGTCCCAGGTCGAGGAAAAGCCGCCGTAAATCTCGCTCGACGGGAAGACGAACCCCCGCCTCTTGGAGAGCGAGACGATTGTGTCCATGTCTACTTTCGGTCTGTTGTCCATTCCTTTCCTCCTGTCTCTGAACGTGATGATTAACACGTAACGCGTAACTCGTAATGGAGCAACAAGCAACAGAGCGGTTCATGAGTAACAATGTTTCTCGAACTTCCTAATGCGTTACGTGTTACGTGTTACATGTTACGTGTTACGTGTTACGTGTTACTCATCACGTTTCAGAATCAAAAAACCTCACGTCCCAGCCGGTTTCCGGCATAGGGACGAGAGGCTAGCTTGCTCCCGCGGTTCCACCCTACTTGGCACGCATGGCGCGTGCCCTCTTTGGTTGTCTTGCCGCTGCTGCTCTGGAGCGCCCAGGTTGCGCCGCACAGATGGGGCTTGCACTCTCTTCCGAGGCCCCACTCCCTGGCTGCCGTCCCGCAACCACCTCTCCTTCATCGCCGCATACGGTTCGTGTATTCGGTTGTGTAGCGTACATTATATGGTAAGCATTATATGGTAAGCATTTGATTTCGACAAGCCTGGCGCTGGCAGATGATATCTAAGTGTTTACGCTTCTACGGGTCGGGTACCTGAATTGTGAGGTCATCGTGTTGTGTGAGAACTATCTCAGCGCTCAGTAGTGCGGGGTAGGCAACCGTCGGAATAGCCTTCGGAGTTGAGGTGGGTGTGCCCGCTTGCTTATCCCAATTCTGATCGCGCTGTTGTGTGGCTAGCTCCAGTTGATAACTAGCTTGTGCAACATCTACATCTACCTTAAACCTGAGTAAGTAACCGGTCTTTGGGTCTACCCAAAACTCTCCTTTGCCAAGTCGTTGTGAGATCAACGGAGGAACATCCTTATAAAATGGAAGTAAAGGGATGAATTTGGCAGAGTCAATATCAAAAGTATAATGCCGCGCATACTCACCCGGCAGGGTTACATTGTGGAAATCGACGCCAGCGCGGATCCCGTTATTAATTAGGCCGAGTAGGGCATTTGGGTCTTCACCGAGTAGAACCTTGCGCTCTGCGGTATCTGGTACCCTGGCCCAACCGTTATCAGTCTGTTGATATACCTCGTTCAGATCGAAGAAGCTGTCAAGTATCAATTCTACCTCTCGACCGCCCAAGAACCCCTGAAAATGGTATAGATCGTCAGCATAACTGCCTTCGATGTGAGTAGGCTTTCCGGCATCCCCACCGAAAACGCTAGGCACACCGGGTAATTCTACAGATGAGTCCCATGAGGCATCTAAGGTGAACCGGAATGCTTTTAGATTCTCTGTCTTCTCTATGCACTTCTGAATCAGTGCTATATCTTGTGTATCTAAAGGAGGAAGTGTAGGGCTTGGCGATGCCGGTACGGCAAGTGTAGGTGTAGTAAAGGCTGAAATAGCTAGCGTGGGGGTCGATGGTATGCTTGCCTGAGTACTTGGTACAGGCGTACTGCGTACTTGTGCATCGTCCCAACCCAGCAACTCTGTCAGGCTTGACTTACCTGTAAACCATTGAAGAATCGCAAGAACTGCTGCCACAGCAGCCAAGAACACTAAGAATGGGTGATCGCTCCACGGCTTCCACCTCTTTATATCCGTATCCTCTTTGGAGGACTGCTCTTGTTGGTCGGCGATAGGGCCGGCCCGTGAACTCTGATCTGCATGCCGGCCCGGCTGCTGTCCGGTAGTACTTTCTGTGGAATTACTGGTGTTATCCGATTTACAGGGTTGGTCATCAGTTCTCATAGCGCTAATTCCTGCGGTGATCGGATGAGACACCTATTTCGAGACGTCTGGGATCCTAGGCAAGCTCCGTTTACTAGCTATGATAACTTACTCTGGTCTGTAAATCTAGTGCATATGCCGCCACATAATCAGTGACTGTAAAGGAAATGCCTGCAGGCAACCAAGTTTAAAAGCAAAGGCAGCTAACCAATTTCCAGGTAGCTGCCTTTGCTTTTAAGTTTGTTTACGATCAGCGAGGGGGGAGGTTGCCGTCGTTGCGGACGTTCTGATCCTCTTCGTCCTCGTAGGCGTCTTCTAGGTCGTCGGCGTCGGCTTCGTCGAGTTCTTCAAGCTCGTTAACGTCCTCTTCGTCGTACTCGTCATCTTCTTCATCGAGTTCGTCGTCTTCGTCGTACTCCTCGTACTCTTCGTAGTCCTCGTCCATCGCCTCGATGAAGTCGTCTGTCATGGCAGCGAGCATCTCAGGGTCGGCGGCGAGCCGGTGGACGTCCTCTTCGCCGCCTATATCGATGCGCAGCATGTCCTCGTCGCCCTCGGCGGGCCACATGGTAATAGCGTACTGGCCCTCCTCGTCCGACACGCCCGCGAAGAACCACTCGTTCTGCGCCAGGTCGTCAGCGGCCAGGTATGTATCGCGGTCCGCGCCCCTCAGCCCCTCGGAGAGGTTCTGCACCACCTCCTGTAGCGCGCTGATAAGCTCCTCGCGAGTTACTTCGACTTCTTCCTCGCCGCCTTCCACGTCGTCCATCGGGTTCAATGGCTCTTCCGAGCCTGCCGGTCGGCTGTCCATGTGTCCATCCTCCTGGTGAGATCAAGTCTAATTCTTAATTTTGAATTCTTAATTCTCAATTGGTGGTCCTCAACTGCTCCTCTGCAATTAAGAATTCAAAATTAAGAATTAAGAATTCGGTTTCACCCGTTAGCTTTGCGGCGCAACGCTCCTCCTGAGCGGGGCTGGCCCTTGCGGGGGCCTTTCTCTTCCATCCTGGTGTAGACCTGGGTGGTCGAGAGGCTGGCGTGGCCGAGCATCTTTTGCACGTCCCTCAGGTCGGCCCCCGAACTTAGCTTCTGGGCGGCGAACGAGTGTCGCAGCGTGTGCGGCGTCACGTCCCCCAGGCCCACCGACCTCGCGTAGCCCTTCAGTATGAGCCAGAAGCCTTGCCGGGTCAAGCGCTGGCCCCTGTGGTTCAGGAACAACGCCTGTCGGTCGCCACTTCCTCCAGCAAGACTCGCGCCCACCTCAGCGTGACGCGCCAGCACGGGCCGCCCCCTGCCAAGATAGTCGCGTAGCGCCTCCTGGGCCTCGCGGGAGCCGATCTGCACGCTCCTCGATTTGCCGCGCCCGTATGTTGCCACAGTACCCGCGCCTTCGTCAACGTCTTGCACGTTCAGGGCCACCATCTCGCCCACGCGCAGGCCGGTGGAGTAGAGCAGCAACAGCATGGCTCGGTCGCGCAGGGTGTCAGGCGAGGCGTTGGGGTTGGGGGTGTTGAGCTTCTGCATCAGCAGGTCCACCTGCGACGAGGAGATGGTGTGCGGCTGGGCGCGGTCCACGTGGGGCGAGGTAAGTGCTTCGCTGGGGTTGGCGGAGAGCACCTGCCTGGAGACAAGGTACTTGAAGAACGACTTGAGGGCGGCCTGCTTGCGGGCCAGGGTGGTGGTCGCGTACTGGCGCTCCTTTATGTAGAGCAGGAAGGCAATTACGTGGTCCCGGCTGAGTTCGCTCCACGAGCGGACGGGGGGCAGGTTCGCGGCCTCCCCGGAATCGAGAAATGTGGAAAACTGTGATAAGTCATTGCGGTAGGCGGAGAGGGTATTTGTAGAGAAGCCCTTCTGGTCGGCGAGCACGCTCAAGAACTGCTCGATATACTGCGGGTCGGGCATAAGTCCTCCGTTCCTTCCTGCTGCGGCTTGCATTTGGGGATATTTGCATGGCACGCCAAAAGACGCGCGCATAACAGGGGCAAGCGCCAGCCTTGTATTTAGCCACGATGTTTTAGGTATTTGTGATTTGCTGTCCGGCGAGCCACGTGAGGTACGCCCACCGTAAGAATGCCCCATTCTATCAGGTGGCGGGGCTTATGTCAACGATTAAATCCGACTAAAATCCAAACGCAATTTACAGCCGACGGCGATGCCCTGTTGATGCCTCAAAGTTGTGGTGCGATCAGGTTGCAGGACCACACCTTCCACTGTCCTCGTGTGTCCTCGTGTGTCCTCGTGAACGCAGTAAAGAATCTAAGATGCTGCTAATGCCGCTGTGCCGAACTGCCACCACCCTTGTCTATTGCGTTCAACAGCCTCCCTAACCACCTTCTTTGGATCCTTCGCTCCGTTCAGGATGACGGGGAGGAGCAGAGTGCCAGCGCGTGCCTATGACCGCGATGCGGCTCCCGCTGGTCCTCTGGGTAACACAGCGGGTGCTCGACCGCCTGGCCTTCTAGCTTTCATTAGCTCTTGGTGGGACTTTGCGCTCTCCGGCCGTGATAGAAGCTAGGGCATGGGCGATGGCGGCAATCTTGACTCCATACCTGGTGCCTGGTGCCGCCCAGCCGTTGGGGGTGGGGTTGTGCTTCACTCGCAGCGGCTTGAGTATCGGCGCGGTGCCTCGCAACGATAGAGGAAGAGGGAGCGGACGCTGGCTTAACGCGAAGTTGATTAGCTCCTTCTGCGCGGCTGTGCCCAGCCCGGTGGGTAACGCGTAGGCCTGCGCGACCATTAGCTTGAGGTTGGGTGCCCCTGGTCGCTGGTCTCGTGGATGCACCGGGCAACCGCGCGCAGGGGGTCTATACCACCGGCACCGCCACGTCCCAGTGGTAGCGAATAATCACTCCGAGGCCGAAGTCAATGTACACGGTGCTCCCCGCCTTAGCATGAAGGTCGATGCCTGCTGCTCCGTGGCACGGGGCGGCGAAAGCAGAGCGGTACTTCCACCGATGGCAGTGGGAGCACTGTTGGTCAGCTGTTCGCCAGGCATGTACTCAATCCTTCCTTGGACATACAGGCATGGCAACAGCACCTCTAACGTAACTTGCGGTTTGGCTGTATTGCTTTGATAAGAGGGGAACGCGCTATAAGCGCCAACTGGTCGGGCCTAACTGTGGCGACGAAAGCTCTACCCACTGGGATGTAGTGTGGTTTCTTCCCCAACACTTTTGTCAAGAACTTCGTCGCTTCTCGGACTCTCCTTTTGTTCTCTTCTTCCTGGGCAGGCGATTCTTGTACTATCTCGATGGGCCGCGAGAAACTGAACCGGTCCCCCGACTTCATGTCTTCTCTTGGCCCGTAGCTGATTTCTCTTGGAGGTAGATTGACCTCGATCAGTACGCTTGTCGGCTCGTTGACCTCGTCTTTACCCACCACGGCAAGTCTGTACAGGTCTTGATTGGGGATTTTCTTGCTCAAGACCGACGTTCCTTCACTATTCTCTTCGTCATGCTCTTCTTCAGCCATACTCAAACTCTCCGATCCGACTCATGTCGAGCGCGGCCCCATACCAGGTCGGTTACCGGCCTCCATTCCTGCCCCGTCAGGTAACCTGGCACGACCGCCAGGGGAACCAAAATTTTGGTTCCCCTGGCCGCCCTCGTGTGAATCCTGCTACTGGTTGCTACTACGAGTTGTTGCGCCCATAGCCTCTTTCAATAGCATAACCGATAGTCCTGAGTATGTCGATGCGGCCGAATCCGTACCTGTGATCCTGCCCCGACTCGCCAAGCTCCTCGACAGCACCAGATAGTAGATCCTGGATAAGGAAGGCCCTTTTATTAGAGTCAACGACATCCAGGATAGAAGTGCAACTGAGCAGTAGTGCAATGGCCCCCGCTACATGCGGGGTAGCCATCGAGGTCCCGTTGAAGGCTTCCCACTTGCCACCGGGCACCGAAGACATAACTGCCACTCCAGGGGCTGATACTTCGGGCTTGGAGTAGGGCAAGGGCAAGTTTTGCGGCGGAATAAAGTTTGACCTACGGATAATATGGGTCCTTCCTCCACTAAACCCTGCTGGTTTGTCGTTGTAATCTGTCGCACCAACGGAGAAAGCGAACAGGTCATTGCCTGGTGAGCCGGTAGTCTCACTGCCGTCGTTGCCGATTGCGGTTACTACGGGCACTCCAGCCCTGATGCAAGTGAGAATAGCCTCCGTGTACGTATCAGGGGTCTCCGGGTCGAGCGTGAGGCCACCTAATGACATACTTATCACATGTACCCTTTGCTCCAGCAACCACTGTATGCCCTGGAGCACCTGGGCATCGGTGCCTCCCTGGTCGCCGTTCAACACCAGGGCCACGGCTAACTCGGCCTCAGGCGCGACTCCGATCCACTGGCCGCTATTATTGCCCCCCGCAATTATGCCTGAACAATGGGTACCATGTTTGTCCGAGTCGTGGGCCTTGGAGCCGGCTACGTTCTTGCCTTCGGAGTCGAACTCCGCCCAGGCGACTATTTTGCCTTTAAGGTCGGGGTGCTTATCGTCCACACCTGTGTCCAGGACCCCAACTCGCACTCCCCTGCCGCGCGCTCCGTAGGCTCCCCACACGCTGAGGGCTCCTATCTTGTTCACTCCCCAGGCGCTCGCCTTATGCTCCAAAACCGTGGCGGGTAAGTTCCGCGCCTCTACAAGCCTCGGCACTCCTAGCTTGCGGTTTACATAAATGCCCCGGACTTCTGGTACTTCTTCCGGCAACCGCTGTAAGTCTGAGCTAGATATATCGATTAATGCCGAGTTGGCTGCCCAGAAGGGGTGAACGACACTGCCAGGCTTGGTATTGTTCAGCTTGGCAGCTTCTCGCGAGGCCTGGCGCACAATCTTGGATTTCAAGAGCGAATTTAGGGACTCCATGCTATTGGCCTTGAGGCTCGCAGTTGTAGCAGTTGAGCTCTCGGATTGCCTGGCTACCCTGGCTGCTAAGCTGCGTACGCTCTCGATGTTGGCGGTGTTGGTGAAGGACATGCCTTGCCCTTGAACCTGAGGAACCGGGTGTGAGCCCTCCCTTTGCTCCGGCAGAACATCACGCGCCGTCAGTGTCATGTTCCTCTCCTGGATAACGCTTGTCGCCAGTTCCAGGAGATTTCTGGTTTCTTCGCTATGTGCTTCTACTCGCACGATTACACTATGGCGATCGCTGTCAGCGTTACCAAGGATGTTTTCAATCTGCTGGTGAACCCTAGTTGCCATGACTGACCTCCCGAAGAAACTACTAGCGTTGACTGTCCACTTATTGACTACGCTCATCCCTGGTTCGATAGCCGACTTCAAGAGAACCAAACAGCACCCTACCCGGGATAATGGCCGTATTATACATCCGTATTTCAGTGCTGCATATATGTTTCTTAGTACAATTTTTTATCGATTAAAATATGGTACGATAAGCGCTATACTGCAAATTGCCGACTTCATGCACGTAGCCCACCTACCATAAGGGGGAGGTGCTAACTATGTCCTCTCTCTACGGTTGACAACGATGCACCAGATAGTTATACTCTAGGAGTAACCTAACAAGCGTTTGTTTCTACAAGGCACCCATGTCAATCGACCGTAAAGAGCAAATATTCTCCACCGCGCGCTCCATGTTCAGCGAGAGGGGCTACCAGGCCACCACTGTGCGCGACATCGCGCGCGAGTTGAACATGCAGGCAGGCTCGCTTTATGCCCACATCGAGTCCAAAGAGGACGTGCTGTGGCAGATCGTAGACCAGGCCGCCGGGCAGTTCCTCGCCGCGATAGAACCTATTGTGGCTGAGGAAGGTTCGAGCGTGGAGAAGCTGCGGGCGATGGTGCGGGCGCACGTCGGGGTGGTGGCGGGTAACGGGGGCAACGCGGCGATTTTCCTCCACGAGTGGAAGTTCCTCAGCGAGGCCCGGCGCGAGTCGGTGGCCGCTCGCCGCAACCGCTACGAAGGCTTCTACCGCCGCGTGATCGAAGAGGGCATATCGAGCGGCGAGTTCGCGCCCACCGATCCCAAGATGGCGGCACTGTTGGTGCTCTCTGTAATGAACTGGATGCCCCAGTGGTACAACCCCGGCGGCCCCCTCTCCGCTCAGGAGATCGCAGACAGGTTTAGTGAGTTGATCCTGCGGGGACTGGAACCCCGAGCATAGAGGAATTACTGAGTGTATACCAATTTACTGTTCATGCGCCTGGTACTGCTAGCTACAGTGGTTTGCAGTCTGATGTTCCCGGTGATCATGCTTGTAGCTGGTTTTCGCTTGTCTGCCTGGAACGATGTACTGTGGTGGCTGGCATTCGGCGGTAGTGTAGTCTTGTTCATTGTTATGCTGATCCGCATCAGCCTGCCATTGATGCATCGTATCAATGAGAAGAAGCTTTAGGAGCTTCTACAAAGTAGGTATTACGTACAAAGAAGAGGACGAGTCGTCCGGTTAGTACAGCACAAAGGAGTGTAACGCATGGTAGCAACCGTTGACACAGTAGTAGAAGACCCGGCGAGGGTTGAAGAGTTCGTGAAGCACGTGCAAAGCGGTGGAAAGGTCGAATCGGGCGATTGGATGCCGGAGGACTACCGCAAGCAGGTGCTGCGCTTCGTGGAGATGCACGCCAATTCGGAGTTGATGGGCGTGCTGCCGGAGCGCGAGTGGATCAACAAGGCCCCCACGCTCAAGCGCAAGCTGGCCCTCACCGCCAAGGTGCAAGACGAAGTGGGCCACGCCGAACTGCTCTACCGCGTGGCCGAGGACCTGGGCAAGAGCCGCGAGGCTATGCTGCAAGACCTGCTCGATGGCAAGACCAAGTTCCACAACGTCTTCCACTACCCTACATACTCGTGGGCAGACGTGGCTATCATCGCGTGGCTCGTGGACGCGGCGGCCATCCAGTCGCAGAAGGCGCTGCTCGACTCGTCCTACGCACCCTACGCCCGCACCATGCAGAAGATCTGCTGGGAAGAAAGCTTCCACATCAAGCACGGCTACGACATGGTCGTCACCATGATGAACGGCACCCAGCAGCAGAAGGACATGATCCAGGAGGCGCTCAACAGGTGGTGGGTGCCGCTGGTGCACTTCCACGGCCCGCCTACCATGGTGGAGAAGGACAAGGACCTCTACTACCGCATCAAGGCAAAGCCCAACTTCGTGCTGCGCCAGGAGTTTTTCTCCAAGTACATCCCGAAGATACTGGAGCTTGGCCTCACCATCCCCGACGAGGGCCTGCACTTCGACACCGAAGCCAACGAGTGGCGCTACAGCGACCCCGACTGGAACGAGCTAAAGATGGTCGTCACCGGCCACGGCCCCAAGACCGAAGACCGCCTAAACCTGCGCCGCCTC
Source organism: Chloroflexota bacterium (assembly GCA_030913985.1). GTDB lineage: Bacteria > Chloroflexota > Chloroflexia > QHBQ01 > JADMIH01 > JADMIH01. The sequence goes on from JALZHI010000040.1 coordinate 35,674, forward strand.
GCCTACGCCGACACCCAGTGGGTGAGAGACGTCGTACTAGGGAGAGCTGCGTAGCGGCCAATTAGCAATTCTTAATTTTCAATTCTTAATTGTGGATACTCCAAGAGCAATTAAGAATTGAAAATTAAGAATTGAAAATTAAGAATTCACCCAATGCCTGTATTTGAAGTATTCCAGCAGGCCCGCGAGGGCAAGGCTTTCGAGCATGGCGGCAACGTGGTTGCGCCCGACGCCGAGATGGCGATTCTGTACGCGCGTGAGTTCTACGGCAGGCGGCAGGAGGCGCACCGCATCTGGGTGGTGCCCCGCGAGTGCATAGTGGAAATAAACGACCCCGACCTGCTCCACCCGCCCGCCGTTGACCGCTCCTATCGCACGGTTGGGGGCTACTCGGTGCGCGATACGTTGCGGGCCACGCGTGGGGCCGTGGCCGGTAGCGCGCAGCCGGATTGATTTTGATTTGGGAGTTGGAATTTCGAATTGCGAATTTGAAGTGGAGATTTGTACCCCCGCCTCACCTTGTCATCCTGAGCGTAGCGAAGGATCAGGTGGGTAGATAAGAGTCCTCAACATTAGGGATGAGGGTGGTAAGAGGAACACTGGTCGTGCGATAGCAAGAGTCAAGAACGGGCGGCTGATCCTTCGCTGCGCTCAGAGGGTGTCTAATAATAGGATAGAGGTTGGAAAGGAAGAGGGCTGGAGAACGGTATGATGGGAGCGAAGACCTCTTAAGCGGGCTCTACGGACACAACGGTTGCTCTCTTCTGCGCTCCTTCCAACCTGTATGACCTTGTTTCTGTGCCTAAA
>JALZHI010000214.1 GCA_030913985.1 Chloroflexota bacterium
CGATACGACAGCGATGATACTCTGAGGACAATGAGCGAAGGAAACATCCTGGTGTAGGACGAGATTTCTCACTGCGTTCGAAATGACAGGGTGGGGCTTGGTTCTGGGTAAGCAGCTTACGTGAACCAGCCTTCACTTAGATCATCCCAGGTGGGGTTTACGGACTCTATGAAGGCGATTTTCTTGGAGCGGTTCCAGTCTTTGATTAGCTTCTCGCCTGCTAGGGCTTCTAGCACACTGCTGGTTTCATCGAAGTAGACGAGGCGGGTGATGTTGTAGCGGCTGGTGAAGCCTGGTACCAGTTTGTGCTTGTGCTCGTACACTCTGCGTTGCAGGTTGTTGGTCATGCCTACGTAGAGTGTGCGAGATATGTTGGACATTATGTAGACGTAGTAGTGGGGCATGGGAGGTCCCTCACGTGGCTTTATTAAGGTGTTCCACGTGAGGGGTGGAAGTTCGACGGTGTAGTGTCGGGTGCAGGAAAAGGTGATATTTGGGTGGTGAGGGACGAGATTTCTCACTCCGTTCGAAATGACAGGGTGGGGCTTGGTTGCTTATCTCTACTTGTTCGTGAGATGTGTTCTAGCTGCCTTAGGGAAAATGAGCCCGACACCTAAGTTGAGGCAGCTGAACCTCAAACCTCAAGACGCACTTAACACATGGCCCATGCGTCTTAAGGTCGTCAGCCTCTAACTTATGCTCCGCGCACGAATACGACCTACGGAAGAATCTCCCATTCCTGCCTCAGACTTTGCAGCGTACTGACCGGGAAGTAGTCTCCCCGCAGCTCGCGCCGCCACCAGCCACTCTCCCCAAAGCCGGTGAAGGTGTACCTATAGACCTGCGCTCGCACAAAGCGGGGTGGCCTGTCGGGGAAGGGGTTCTCTCTCAGCAGGCTCACCACCTCGGGCGAGCCTTGCAGCAGTCGCCGCATGAAGAGCCTGAACCAGTTGCTCGACATCGGGTCGTACACCGGGCCGCTCAGCGCCGCGAACCACATCTGCCAGTCGAGCCGGGGCTGGTAGGGAGCTACCATCGGTGGTATGCGGTTGAGGTGGCCGGGCTTGTACTTGAACTCGTACTCCACCCAGGTCCTCCCGTCCGCGCTCCCCTCTACCACGATCTCCGGCCTCGTGGTGGTCATCACCGCGAAAAGCCCGTAGCTGTTTACCACCTGGAACGGCAGCAGCTTGACGGCAAAGTCGTAAAGCGGGTCGGGCACGTTGGTGCGCGTAAAGTAAATGCTCTGCACCTGCACCCAGGTGAGGGTAAGTATCAGCGCGACCAGGGGCACCGTGACCAACCTCCTCGGCAGCAGCCACAGTGGCCGCCTCCTGACGGGTTCCCCCACCCGCGCCCGCACCGACTCCGGCAGGAACCGCGCTATCATACCGTCGTCCAGGAGGGGCACGCACAGCACAATCGACAGTATGTTGAAAAAGGCGAAGTTCCCCGTGAGCATGATTACGACCTGTAGACCCGCCAGCAGCGCGGCCCCCAGCAGCCGCACCCGGCGCGGCCCAAAAATAAGGAACGGCGCGCCCAACTCTATTGCCAGCGTCAGGGCGGTGGACAACTGGTGGAACTGGGTCGGTAGCTGGTGCATGTACCAGGCGAGGGGGTTGGGCAGCGGCTGCGTCCAATAGTGAAAATCGAGCGCCGTCAGTCCGTGCCAGGTGGGGTCGCCGCTCACCAGTTTCACCACGCCCGAGAAGAACATCAGCCTGAACAGGAGCAGCCTCAGCAGCCACAACACCGCCCTGGACGGCGGCACCTCGCGCGGCACCCCCCACCAGAGTTGCAGCGGCGCGAAGAAGATCGCCAGGAACCCGGTCTCAAGCAGCAGTGCGTCCCACTGGAAGGAGAGAAAGTCCTGCCCCAGGCTCACCAGCGACAGGTAGAAGGCCCACAGCAGGGCGAGCACGGGGCCGGGCAGCACCCCCAGTATCAGCAGCCCCGAGAGCAACATGCCACCCCAGCAGAGGAAGAGCAGGAAGTCGTCGCTGCTGTTGAGCCACCCCAGCGTCGGCACCAGCCAGAAGGGATCGCGAGCGCCCGAAGCCTCCACCGCGTACAGGAAGTCCTTCGCGGGCAGTATACCGTTGCGGCCTATCAGCCCCAGCACCTGCTCCCACAGCGAAGCAAAAGCCACGAGGTACACCACGCCCAGCCCGCGCAAGAAGAGCCAGCGGGTAAGTGTGTACTCGCGTTTGCCAGGCGGCCCGCTCAGCGCCCGCCACACCCGCCCCGCCAGAGACGTGCCTGGCCCGCCCGGCTCCTGCTCCTCACTCCGCACCGCCGCCGGTGACCCTTCGCCCATGCTCCCCTCCCACGCAGACGCAGCACCAGCCCCCGTCGCCCGCACAGGCTTGCATTATCTATACCAATCGCACGTGAGAGGTTGCAGGTAGTTGGTAGAACGTAACCTATAACCTGAGGCTGGGACAAGGGCACATGGCTCCCCCTCGTCATTTCGAACGCAGTGAGAAATCTCGTCCTCCAGCACATGGTAGCCCTTTTCCTTTAGCTACACAGTACCGTAAGAAAGTGCAACATCGCGATAAAGGACGAGATTTCTCACTCCGTTCGAAATGACAGAGGGGGGCTTTGGGTGCTCCTGTCCGCTTCCTCATTCTTGCTACTGCTTTCACGGTGGCCTTAATCCAAGCTTAATCTTTCTGCCATCTCGTTTTAATCTAAGGCGGGTACAATAGTATTGCCTGGTATTCGCCACGCCTACAATCAGCCTACCTAGGAGCCGCACACGCCCATGAAGAACCGAGCGCTTATCTACGTCCTCTCTCTAACCATCCTCGCGCTGGTGTGGCCCAGCCATGCCGCGCATGCCGGTACCGACCGCGAGTTGCTGGTGACATCGCCCTCGGAAAGGTCGGCCACAACAGCTTCGGCGGCACCCAGGGTGAACGTTGCCATCCAGGCGGGACATTGGAAGGCCGCGGAGTTGCCCGAGCCGCTGGCCCGGCTGCGCACCTCTACGGGCGCGAACGGCGGGGGGCGCAACGAGGCCCAGGTGACGCTCGACATCGCCCAGCGCGTGGCGGCCCTGCTGCGAGCCAAGAGCCTCACCGTGGAGGTGCTGCCGGCCACGGTGCCCACCGGCTACAAGGCCGACCTGTTCATCTCGTTGCACGCCGACGGCAGCGCCAGCACCGCAGCCCGTGGCTATAAAGTCTCAACCCGCTGGCGCTCGGAGGTAGCGGCGTTGGACGCGCTGCTGGTGCAGTCGCTCGATACGGGCTACGCGAAGGTGACGGGCATGCCCCAGAACGGCAGCATCACGCGAGCGATGCGGGGCTATTACGCCTACAGCACCTACCGGGGCGAGGAGTACCGGCTCGGTGCCGAAACGCCCGCCGCCATCCTGGAGATGGGCTTCATGAGCAACGCGACGGACCGCTCGGTGATGTTCAACAAGCCCGACCTGGTGGCGCGTGGCGTGGTGGCGGGCATAGACAACTACTACGCTCAGCGGGCCGAGGGTATGCGCCTCCAGGCCCAGGCTGAGAAACAGGCCACCGCCAGCCCCTTCGGCCGCAGCGCCGTAGTGCTGACGAACGGTGTCAACATCCGAGACGCGGCAAGCACGGGTGCCCGCAAGGTGGACAGCGGCGACTTCGGTGATAGCTTCCCTCTGCTGGAACGGTCCAACCGACGCCCGGCGAATAGCTCGTCGAGCCCAGGTAGCTCGCCAGGCTCGCGGGGCACCCAACTCGCCTCTAACAGCGGCTGGTATAAGATCTCCACGCCTGCCTCCACAGCCGATGCCTACATCACGCGCGACTTGGTCGTGGTGCAAGAGTAAGCGACATCCAAACACTGAGGCGCTAATAAGATATAGGAGCAGGGGCAGGCATAGGGCGTGCCCCTGCTCCTATGTAGTCTATAGTCAAACTCCGCCACGTTGAACGGCTCACCACTCTAGACAGTCTTGACCGGGTGCAACGCTCTCCCACACGTCCGAAAGTAGCAGCGGGGTTTGACAAATGCCGGTTAGACCCTGTATAATATAGGCGCATTGGGGCGTCGTCTAACGGTAGGACAGCTGACTCTGGATCAGTAAGTTGAGGTTCGAATCCTTGCGCCCCAGCCAATAGAATAGGCACAAAATGGCCTCTTGAGGAGATCTCAGGAGGCCATCTTTTTCGATACGTAGCCAAACTGTGGGAATGGCTACACAGCCTCGCTATCACCGCGCGTGCTGAACAAATCATCCATGCGGTCTGCAGCATCCCCTCTTCAGTTCCGGCACGGCATGAGAATAAAGATCCATAGTCGTCGCTATCTGGGCGTGTCCCAGCAGTTCCATCATAACACGCCTGTGGACACCTTCTTCTAAGAGGAGTCTAGCGCACGTATGTCGTAGGCTGTGGAAGTGGGTTCGGGGTACTCCAGTGCGACCTAGTGCCGTGTGAAACTCTCGCACTATTTTGCCTGCATCTAAGAGGGTGTCTAAAAACAGTAGGCAGCGACGTGGCGGGAGGTACGAGGAGGCTTGGACTTACGAGTGAGACGATGCAGCATAGTACGAATAGAAGCCAGGTAAATCATAGCCTCGCTACTCTGTGGAAGGAACTCGTAGTCCTTGCTCAAGCGACGGTACCTGCCGTACCAGGCGAAGGAGCGTTCCACCACCCACCTTCTGGGCAGGGGAGTGAAGCCCATCGTGTCCGGCTTGCTCACGATGTGCAAGAACCACCCACATTCACTTTGAGCCTCATCAGCCAGCCACTCTCTAAACTCCCTTGCCTGGTAGATACCGTCAGCCCACACCAGCTTGATACCGGGCCACAGGTACTTGCCACCCTTCAGCACCAGCTTGGCTCCATCGTAGTCTTGCACATTAGCAGCGTGTACTCTCACCTTGAGCAACAACCCTTCCGTATCAACGAGCACGTGACGCTTTCTGCCCTTTACACGCTTGCCTGCATCGTATCCTCTATGTCCTGGAGGCCCCCCTTTTCAGTCGTCTTGACGCTCTGCGTGTCAATCGAGGCGGCACTCGGCTCCTGGTCTCTACCTAACTGTTGGCGTACTTCCTTACGTAGCACTTCGTTGATATGCTCGAACAACCCTTCATCACGCCACCTGTTGTAGTAGCCATTGACACTCTTGTGAGGAGGAAAGTCATGAGGCAAGTCTCTCCACGAGCACCCTGATCTGAGGAGGTAGAAGATGGCGTTGAGGATCTCCCTGCGTTCGTACTTAGCAGGTCTTCCACCTGGGAGTGGAGGGGGAACCAGGTGCTGTATCTTAGCCCATTCCGCATCTGTGAGGTCAGTGCTGT
>JALZHI010000041.1 GCA_030913985.1 Chloroflexota bacterium
AAGACGCCAAGGACGCCAAGAGCGCGCCAAGATAGTTAACGGTTAGAGAGTACATAAAAGAACCAGAGTACATGATTTTGTACTCTGGTTTTTTTCTTGGAACACCTTCCTTAACCTCAACCTTGGCGTGGTTCTTGGCGTCCTTGGCGTCTTGGCGGTTTCGTCTTAATTGGTCAAGAACTCCACGACCTCGGGACAAAGATGCGCTCGAAGGTGGAGATGGCGAAGCGGTCGGTCATGCCGGCGATGTAGTCTACTACCATGCGCTCGTTGGTCTCGCCGCGAGGGTTGTTGCGGATTTCGGGGGGTAGCTCATCTACGTGCTCGCAGAAGTAGCTGAAGAGCGAGGCTATCAGGTGGTCCACCTTGCTGACCTCGGCCTTGGCGTCGGAGCCGATGTACACCCGCTCGTAGAGGAACTGCTTCAACGTGTTGGCCGCGTGCTCCACACGTGGGCTGACCTTTAGCTCCACGGTGCACCTGTCTTGTGCGGCAAGCTCGCCTTCGGGGTAAGCTATGGCGTAGTTCTGCTCGATGATGTCTTCAACCAGCCTGTTGATGCGTTCGGCGTTGGTGTTGCCCAGCACGCTGCACACGTCGTCCGGTACGTCGCTGCTCCTGATGATCCTGGCCCGTATGGCGTCGTCGGTGTCGTGGTTGATATAGGCTATCGTGTCAGCCAGCTTGACGATCTTGGACTCCAGCGAGCCATAGCCCATGCCCTCCGAAGCCAGGCCCTCCTCCACCGGGGTGGAAGTTACCAGCGCGTCGCGCACTTCGTTGGTGAGGTTGAGGCCCTGCCCGTCCCGCGCCAGGTAGTCCACGATGCGCAGCGACTGGTAGTTGTGCTTGAAGCCGTGGTCGTAGATCTCGCGCAGGGCGTCCTCCCCGGCGTGTCCGAAGGGGGTGTGCCCCAGGTCGTGGGCCAACGCTATGGCCTCGGTGGCGTCCTCGTTCATGCGGAGGGCGCGGGCTATCGTGCGGGCGATCTGCGACATCTCTACCGTGTGGGTGAGGCGGGTGCGGTAGTGGTCGTTGATGGGGCCGATGAAGACCTGCGTCTTGTGCTTCAGGCGGCGGAACGCCTTGGAGTGGATCACGCGGTCGCGGTCGCGCATGAAGGCGGTACGCGTGGGGGAAGGCTCCTCCTCCAACGGTCGGGCAGCCTCCCGCGACTTCGCCGCCAGCGGTGACAACCGGGCGTACTCCTCCTCCTCCAACCTCTCCCGGATATGGTGTGGGTCCTTCTCCCAGTCAGGCATAGTCTCTTCCTTGAGATAGATTAGACGAAAACGCAAAGACGCAAAGACGCAAAGGACGCGCAAAGTTAAGGATTGTTTTGGTTCTGTGCGTGTGATAGCACTACACGTTTTATGCCATGTTTCAGAACGCTGACGTTGAAATTGATTAGCAGGCCTAACTTGTGGCCTGTTGCTCTCAGGTATGTGAGTAACTGTACTGAGTGAATTGCCGACAGCGTTTCAACTGCCTTCAATTCTACTACCAGACAATCACCCACTAGCAAGTCCATCCTGCCTTCGCCTACTACTCGTCCCTTGTACCACACGGGCAGCAGTGCTTGGCGCGCAAAAGGAATCCCTCGCAATTCCAATTCCATGCAGAGTGCTTCCTCATACACCGACTCCAGGAACCCCGGCCCAAGCACACGATGTACCTCCAGAGCAGCCCCAATCACGTCATGAGACAGCCTGTTAAGCTCCATCGATAATTCAACCGGGTAATCACTCTGCTGGTTGCTCACATCTAACCCTACATCCTCTTTGCGCGTCCTTTGCGTTCTTTGCGTCTTTGCGTTTCCGTCTCTTCGTTAGTTACTTGTCCTTCTCCGCCCCTGCCGTGAGGGCTGCCTGGGCTGCGGCGAGGCGGGCTACCGGCACGCGGTAGGGGCTGCAACTGACGTAGTTTAGGCCCGCCTGGTGGCAGAACTCGATGGAGGAGGGGTCGCCGCCGTGCTCGCCGCAGATGCCTACCTTCAGGTCGGGGCGGGTCTTGCGGCCCTCTTCCACCGCTATCTTCACCAGACGGCCCACACCCTCGCGGTCCAGCACCTGGAAGGGGTTTTCGGGCAGCACTTCGCGCTCGACGTACTGTAGGAGGAACTTGCCCTCGGCGTCGTCGCGGGAGTAGCCGTAGGTGGTCTGCGTCAGGTCGTTGGTGCCGAACGAGAAGAACTCGGCGTGTTCGGCAATCTGCCCGGCGGTGAGCGCGGCGCGTGGCACCTCGATCATCGTGCCGAACTTGTAGGGCACCTCGCGCCCGGCTGCCGAGACCACGTCCCTGGCTACCTTCTCCAACACGTCGCGCACCACCTTTAGCTCGTTCACGTGCCCCACCAGCGGGATCATGATTTCGGGGTGCGACTCCAGCCCTTCGTTGAGCAGTTGCAGGGAAGCTTGCAGGATGGCCCGCACCTGCATCTCGTTGATGGCGGGATACAGGATACCGAGGCGGCAACCGCGCAGGCCCAGCATGGGGTTCTGCTCGCGCATCTGGCTCACTATGCCAAGCAGGTACTCCTTCTGCCTGTAGTCCTCGTTGTCGGTCTCGCCACGCACCCGCATCTCGGTGGTCTGCACCAGCAGGTCCTCGAAGGAGGGAAGGAACTCGTGCAGGGGCGGGTCGAGCAGGCGGATGACGGTGGGCTTGCCCTCCATCGCCTTGAGGATGCCGTAGAAGTCGCCCTGCTGTATCTCGCCTAGCTGGTTGAGGGCGTCCCTGTAGTCGTGCACGGCCCGCGAGTCCGTGGCGGCTTGCTGTGCCCTGCGCAACGCTTCTTCAGCAGCGCCGCGCTTGTCCTCGTCTACCTTGTCGAGTTCCGCCTGCGCAACCGCCACCGCCTCTTCCAGCCGCGTGGCTTCCGCCGCCGACAGGATCATCTGGCGCACCACCGGCAGGCGCACTTCCTCGAAGAACATGTGCTCGGTGCGGCACAGTCCGATGCCCTCCGCCCCGAAAGCTACGGCCTTCTGAGCGTCACGCGGGTAGTCAGCGTTGGCCCAGACGCCCAGCTTGCGAGCGTCGTCGGCCCAACTGAGCAGGTTCACCAGATCGTGCTCTTCCTCGTAGTTCGGCTCGATGAGCGCGATCGCCCCCAGGAACACCTCGCCCGTGGTGCCGTCGATGGATATAATCTCGCCCTCGCGTACCGTCTTGCCGTTGGCGGTGAAGTAGCCGGCCTCATCGTCTACGTGCAGGCCGCCGTTCTCGGCCCCCGCCACGCACACCTTGCCGAACTGCCGCGCCACCACAGCCGCATGAGAGGTAGCCCCACCGCGAGCCGTAAGCACGCCCTTGGAGGCGATCATGCCGTGCACGTCCTCTGGATTTGTCTCCTCGCGCACCAGCACTATCGACTCCCCGGCATGCCCCAGTTCGGCGGCTTTGTCGGCGGTGAAGATGGCCTTGCCCACGGCGGCACCCGGCGCGGCGTTGAGGCCCACGGCGAGCAGTTGGCCTGCGTTGCGGGCGCGCTCCTTGTCGTCGTCATCGTAGCGGGGCAGTAGCAACTGCACCACGTGGGCAGGCTCTACTCGCTGTATGGCTTCCTCCCGGCTGATAAGGCCCTCGTTCACCATGTCCACCGCGATCTTGACTGCGGCGGCGGCGGTCCTCTTGCCGGAGCGGGTCTGGAGCATGTAGAGCTTGCCGCGCTCGATTGTGAACTCCAGGTCCTGCATGTCCCGGTAGTGCTGCTCCAGGCGCTGGCCTATCTCCAGGAACTGGTTGTACACCTCCGGCATGTCTTGCTCTAGCTGGGCGATCTTCTGCGGGGTGCGGATACCTGCCACCACGTCCTCGCCCTGGGCGTTGACCAGGAACTCGCCGTACAACTTAGACTCGCCGGTGGAGGGGTTGCGGGTGAAAGCCACGCCCGTGCCGGAGTCCTCGCCCATGTTGCCGAAGACCATCATCACCACGTTCACGGCGGTGCCGAGGTCGTGGGGGATGTCCTGCGCGTTGCGGTAGGCGAAGGCGCGGGGTGAGTTCCAGGAGTTGAACACGGCCTCGATAGCCAGCCGCAACTGCTCGTGGGGGTCGTCGGGGAAGGGGCGGCCCGCCTCGCGCTGCACCGCCTCTTTGAACTGCTCCACAAGCTGGCGCAGGTCGTCGGCGGTCAGTTCGGTGTCGAGTTTTACCCCACGCTGCTCCTTCATGCCGTCCAGCAACTCGTCAAAGTGGTGGGCCTCGACGCCCATCACGATGCGCCCGAAAAGCTGGATGAAGCGGCGGTAAGCGTCATGCGCGAAGCGTTCGTTGCCGGTGAGTTGCACCAGGCCCTGCGACGTTTCGGGGTTGAGGCCCAGGTTGAGCACGGTGTCCATCATGCCCGGCATGGAGAACTTGGCACCGGACCGCACCGACACCAGCAGCGGATTGGAGGGGTCGCCCAGCCGCTTGCTCGTGTCCGCTTCCACCGTGTGCAACGCCTCAAGCGCTTGCTCCCACAGGCCCTCCGGGAACTTCTTGCCGTTAGACAGGTACGCCCGGCACGCCTCAGTTGTGATCGTGAAGCCGGGGGGCACCGGCAGGCCCGCGTTGGTCATCTCGGAGAGGCCCGCGCCCTTGCCGCCCAACAGGTCGCGCATCTTCGCGTTGCCCTCGTGGAACAGGTAGACCCACTTGTGCCCGGTCTGCGTGCCTTGTGCCTCGTTCTGCATCGTTGTCGCCATCGTTGTGTTTCTCCTTTGCTAGATGGTAGCGAGTATCTTTACCTAATAATCCTCAGTTCTTGCATGAGCCTTAGACCTCTTTGTCAGTACCAGTCCAAACGTTAGACTGAGCAGGGCTAGAATAGTTACCCAGGTGATGTGCTGCTCCTGTTGGTGTCCTGTGGTCGGCATACCCGGCAGCATTATCGTGAGCGCGTAGAAGTATCCATCATCGTCGACAAAATACAGAGTGTCTCTGTCGGCGGCGAATTGTCCATTAACGGGGGCCTCTGTCTCATATTTCCACCTGATTTGTCCTGTATTTGGATCTACTGCAGCAATATCAGAACCTAAACCTCTCAAATATAGGCTATTTTGAGCAACCAGGGGTCTGCCCCGCAATTCGTTCTCGGACCTGAGCCTCCAGCGTTCTTGACCTGTGTTACTCTCTAACGCTACGAGGTAATGTTCAATGATGTTGCCGAAGGCTCGCCCACGAGGATGCGCTTGTCCGGTATCAACGTTTATTCCGAAGTAGACAGTCTCGTCACCAAGTGCTGGCAGAGTGGTTATACCAGGCTGGGGCAGCAAAGGTGGGGACGTGAATACCATAGACGCATTTATGCTCGATAAGCCGTCAATGTGCTCCATACGATTGGCTGGCGCTACCCTATATTGCCAGTTGATTTTGCCGTTTTGAGTATCTACGGCGTACAAGGTGCCGCTTCCATAGTTGGGGCCGACTATGTAGATGGTCCTGCCATCCAAGATGGGGTCTCTTACTTCATAGTGGTGCAAATCGGAATGAATGTTCAATCTCCATGTCGTTTGGTGAGTATCAGTGTCAATAGCGTAAAGGTAGTGTTCGTTCCTCGTGTATTCCGCTACCTCTGCTACTACATAGAGGGTGTTGTCACTCGCTACTAAGTCCTCACGTACATTTCCGTCAATCAGGGGGAATCGCCACTTCAATTCTCCGGTAGTCAGCGCAAGGGCGTATACCTGACCGAAATAGACATTGGATGGAACTCTTCTTGTTGCGTACGAGCTTCCGAAGTAGACAGTATTATCCACAACTGTCGGTGCAGTCAGCACTTCCTCTACGGCCTTGAAGCGCCACGCTTCCTCTCCGGTGGACGCGTCAATTGCAATCATATAGGCTGCAATAGTGTCGTGTTCAAGATGGTGCCCGATCTTGACGAGATTACTGACGCTGTAAAGCACCAGGTTACCTGCCACCATTGGTCTAGTGGCATCTCGTCCACTGTACTGGTCGAACTTTGGGTGATACTCCCATTTTGTTTGGCCTGTGAGTGCATCCAGGGCGCGTAGCGAACCCGACGAAGTCACATAGTAGACGCTTCCGTTGACAACTATGGGTGCTGTGCTCGGTCTATCTGCGCTCTCCTGGTATATCTTCCATTTCAGTGGCAGGGTCTGTGACTTTACCTCTAGCTCGACAGTCCCGGTTGTGTCTGGCTCAGTGCTATCTGCCAGTGTATTGCCAGGTAGCAGCACAAAGGCTAGCAGCAATACCAATGGAACGAGGGCTTTCCTCACTTACTTACCGGCCTGTTCGCTCAAATAGACTACCAAATCGGTCTGCGGCACCTCAACTCCGAGGTTGCCGAGCATGGTGGCGAGTTGGGAGCGATGCTCGGTCTGGTGGTTGGGCACCTGTAGGAGCATGTGCCAGGTCTTGCGGGTGCGGCGCTTGCCGTCGGGGCCGACGTAAGTCAGCTCCGTCTCCAGGTCGGCTGCGCTGAGGTCGTTGAGGAGTCGCACCGAATCGGAGTGCACCCCGTTCCACCAGTCCACCAGGTTGCGCAGGCTGTTGAAGTCCTCCCCCCTGGGCGAGCGCATGGGCGACTCCCCCAGCACTCGTTGCGTCCAGAGCCACTCGGAGGCCGCCATGTGCGCCAGCGTGTCGAAGATGGTGCCGTAGACCCCCTTGCCGTCGCCCGGAAGCTCGCGCAGCCTGCTTTCCTCAAGCGGCTCTATCATTTCCAGCAGCCGGTCGCGCGCCCACACCGAATAGTCGAACAGCGTCCTCAGCATGTCGAGCGCGAGGCTAGTCGTGCTTGTGGTCTGCGCGTCCTGGCCGGTGTCCATAGCCGTACTCCGTATCGCATAGCAGTTGCAGGCACCCGGTAAAGCGGCCGCCCGCGAGCAACCTTCCAATTATATACCTAATCGGCCCATACCTCAATCACTACACCACTGTGGACCGGAATCGTAACCCGACTGGGCCAGAATCTTAGCATCTGCATAGGGGACTCTGCCCCACCTTGTCATTCTGAGCGTAGCGAAGAATCAGGTGGGTATGTATGCTGTTGAACTACGGTGACCAACTCCCGGCCTTTGTCATTCTGAACGCAGTGAAGAATCTCGTCCTTCAGCACCTAAAGACCACCTTTCCTACGGCCACAGAGTCCCGTGAGAAAGTAGAAGCTATCTCAAAAACAACACTGTAGAATATCCCCGCCCAAGCTCCCCCTTGTCATTTCGAACGCAGAGAGAAATCTCGTCCTACACCGCAATGTTTCCTCTTTCTTACCGTACCCTGTGACTGGAGGAAAGGGGTTACCGTGTGCTGAAGGACGAGATTTCTCACTGCGTTCGAAATGACAATGTGGGGGCCATGTGCACATATTCCATCCCATCATTCGACTGTCATACTTAAGATGAGTTTTAGTAACATCCCGGTGAGGGGCGAGATTCTTCGCTGCGCTCAGAATCACACAGGGCCGGCTTTGTTGCTCTCCTACTTTCGCACAGCCCTGACTCGCGCCCACTATGCAGTCTATTTATCCAGTGGCGTAGCAGGGTAAGATTTTGTCCCACTGGAAATCCTCGGCAAGTAGTGGCCGCGTAACATGACTGCGAATAGCTTCATAATTGCTCCGCTTGATTGCCCAAAATGGCATGCCTCTTGCATAATGCAGTGGCTAACGACGCGCGAAGGGCTAGGTCGCGATGAGGATGGCGCTATGTTTGTGAGGTCCAGGTCTGGACACAAGTTACGTTACCTACTAATACTCGTACTTTTCTCCATAGTAGCGGCGCTGTACAGACCCGCTGTCCAGGTGGAAGCGGCAGCCGACGAAGCGATGATAGAGGGCTTTCCATCGGTGGCCCAGTGGTACAACCTCAGTTGCGAGTACGCGGCTGCGGCGGCCGTCACGCTCTACTGGGGCAACCTCGTCTCCCAGCGCGACTTCATCCGCGAAATCCCGGAGCACCCCAACCCCCACGTCGGCTTCCGTGGCAACATCCACGGCCCCCACGGTGGTATTGACGACTACGGCATCTACGCCGAGCCTCTGGTGCCGGTGCTCGAGAAGCGCGGTTACAACGCCGTGGTCTTCTACGGGCCGGTATCGCGTCTGAAGGGTAACGTGGCGGCGGGCAACCCGGTGGTGGTGTGGCTAACCACTGGCAGGTACGAGCACCGGCCTGGCTACTACCACTTCTACGAGGGCGAGCGGTTCAAGCTGGTGCCCTACGAGCACGCGGTGGTCATCTACGGCTACGACGAGGGCGGCGTCTACTCGATGGACGTGGGCGACGGAGGCTTCTACTACACCGAATGGGACTCGTTCCTGCGCCGCTGGAGCTACTTCGACCAGATGTCCCTGGTGATTTTCCCCGACGAATAACGAACGGATTATTCACCGCAGAGACGCAGAGGACGCGGAGATTACGCGGAGATAATGAAGGTTTGGCCGTGGGGCAAGAGGAGCATCGTACTGTAGGATGCTCCTTTTTCATAGAATACCCTTTATTCTTCTCTGCGTACCTTTGCGCTCTCTGCGTCTCTGCGGTGAATAGATAACTCCCGGCCTAAGACCAGGCTGCTTGACTCGGCTCTGCCACCCGCCTATACTGTCGGTGTCGTATGGGCGAGCGGCCCAGGACTGTCCCCTTCCCCCTTCCCAGGTTCTTCATGGATCCCAACACCCCGCAAGATATAGCGCCCGTCAAGGTAAGGGTGCACGATACCGCGCCTCAGCACGCCCCGGCGGGTGATAACCACACCATCGCTGCCGAAGCTATTGAGGAGGCGAACAAGACACCCGCGCGCAAAGTGCCGAGTTGGGTGCCACTGGCTGCCCTGGCCGCGGTGCTGGCCGTCCTGGCTGGCACGGTATGGTGGTCCGTCACGCGCAACCGGGGCGAGGCTACCAGGGGCGAGGGCCGGTCCAGCATCCCCTCGGATGTTATAGCCCTCATCAATTCCTCTACTCCGCTGCCAAGCGTTGTGCCCGGCGGCCCCAACGATGCGGTAGGCGACCTCACCTACAAGCCTCAATTCGATGGGTGGAGCACGCCGTTGCGCGAAGCTTACACCGCGATGGAGGAAGGGCGTTACAGCGCCGCAATCTCGCAGTTCTCGGCCCTCGTGGGCGACGGCACGCGGGCAGACTCACGCGAGGCGCTTTGGGGCCTGGCCTCGGCCTACTGGCAGGGCGGGCAGCCAGACTCCGCGATACGCGCTTATACCATCCTCTCCCAGCTTGACGACCCACGCTCCGCCCGCGCGCTCGCCCGCATAGCCCACATCTACGAGCAGACGGGGCGGGACGCAGAGGCGGTGGAGGCGTACGACAACTATCTCCAACGCGCCGGACCCCCCCGCCACGCCGTCATGCTGATGAAGGCGCGCCTGTTGGGGGCTACTCAGGACGCCGAGGACGTATACAAGTCCATCGTGGACGGCAACCCCACGGACATAGACCTGCGGGAGGCGCTCCTGGCCTGGGGGGATGTGAAGTCGCGGCGGGGCGACCACAAAGGCGCGCTCGGCTTGTACGACCGCCTGGCCGCGTTGCAAGCGTCCGACCCGCGCCCGCTGCTGGACAACTATGGCCTGCCCGCCGCCGTGCTCGCCGCCAACGAAGCCAAAGCCGGGGGCGACACTAACCTCGCCAGGACCCGCCTGCTCTCCTACATCAAGGGGGAGTGCGGTGGCAACGGCGACAACGGAACGTTACCCTGCCCCTATTACTCCTATGGGGTGTACAGCGCCGTAGATGCTCTGCTCAAGATCGACTCGTCGGCCCTGCTCAACGGCCCGGTGGACCCGATGAAGGCGGCGCGGGCGGCTTATGAGTCGGGCTACTATAGCCGGGCGATAAGCTTCCTGGATGCCCTGCGCCAGGGTTCGCCCAACTCTCCCGAACGGGCCGAGGCAAGCCTGCTGACGGGCAAGGCGTACCAGGCGTCGGGCGCTTACGAGTCGGCCTACAACTGGTACACCGCCACCGTGCAGACCTACCCCACGTCCACTTTCGCGGTGGAGGCTAACCGCCGCGCCGGGGACACTTTGCGCGACCAGGCGCTCTGGGACGAGGCTGTGGGCACCTACCAGCAGGCGACCACTTCGTACCCCAATGGTGGCGACGAGACTATCCGCGCCCGCATCAATGGCGGGGTGCTGGCTTACAGGCTCGAGCAGCGGGAGGTGGCGTTGGGACTGTTGCAGCCTGTGCTCTCGGCTCAAGAGGTGTCGCCCACGCTCAAATCGGACGCGCTGTTCTGGATCGGCAAGCTGCAAAAGGGCCTGGGTGATAGCGCGTGGCGCAACAACATGTCGCAGGTGCCTGCCCTGAACCCAGGCTCGTACTACGCCTTCCGTGCGGAGTCGCTGCTGGCCGGTGAGAGCGAGGGTGGCCCGCTGGCTCTCACGGCCCAGGAGAGCGGCGTAACAGCCGAGGCGCTTGGCGTGCGCTACGAAGGCGAGGCACCGGATAGGGCTGCCCTCGTATCCTGGGCGGCGGGTCTGCGTCCCGCGTCCGAAAGCAGCCCCCGTTCGACTCCTGCGGCCACAGCTACGAGTACAGGCGCGGCACCCGCGTCAGACGAAATAGGTAACACCCTGGCGCAAGACCCGGAGTTTCTGCGGGCGGTGTCGCTGTTCCAATTGGGCTTCGAGGGGGAGGCTTACAGCGCGTATCGCATACTGGCCGAACGGCTCAGGGACCGGGGCGAAGGGGCTTCGCTGGCGCAACTCGTCATCTACCTGCGCTACAACTCCAACGCGAATATCGCCATGCGGGTAAGCGAACTGCTGGCGAGCATGGACCATGCCGACCCGCTCAAGCGCCCCAGCCTGCTGCTCAAGATCATGTACCCCACGCCGTTCGAGGGGCTTGTGCTGCAAGAGACCGCCCAGCGAGAGCTTGACCCGCTCGTGATGTACGCCCTGATGCGGCAGGAAAGCCAGTTTATACCCGCCGCCCAGTCGCACGCCGACGCGCGGGGCCTGGCACAGGTGATACCATCTACAGGGGAGGGCATCGCTGAGCAGCTTGGCGACACCAACTTCTCGACCAGCGACCTCTACCTGCCCTATGTCAGCGTGCGCTACGGCACCTACTACTTTGCCAGCAACCTGCCTGGCTTCGACCGCAAGCTCCTGCCTGGCTTCGCCGCCTACAACGGTGGCCCCGGCAACGCCGACCGCTGGCTGGACGGCTCCGCGCTCATCGACCCCGACCTCTACATCGAGCGCATCGACCTCTTCGAGACCGAGGACTACCTGCGCAAGGTCTACCAGAACTACGGCTTCTACCGCGAAATATACGCGCGGTAACGCAGACAACCACCAGGATGACGTGAAGGCTTGTCTATTCACCGCAGAGACGCAGAGGGCGCAGAGGTTACGCTGAGTAGGGTGAGGGTTTGGCGACTCTATCAGGGTACCAAGTACCCTGTTCCCCCTGTCATCCTGAGCGTAGCGAAGGATCTCAGATGCTGAGTGTCTCAATGTGTTGAACGCTCGCTACCTCTGTTCGTGCTAGTTCAACAGGCTCCCTACTCACCTTCTTTAGATCCTTCACTGCGTTCAGGATGACAGAAGGGGCTTTGGTCCTCAGTAGCGGGGCATAGGTGCCAGCCGCTTCTTCCTCCATACCTTCATCACCTCTGCGTACCTTTGCGTCCTCTGCGTCTCTGCGGTGAATAATATTCTGTCTTTAAGTGATGTGTTCCTTAAATGCAAGAGAGTAGGCGTTGGCCTACTCTCTTACTATTCCCGATCTATGCTTATGAAGCGAGCGAGCGGTCTATCTGGCGCTTGAGCTGCTCCTTGGGGGCGAAACCTACCAGGCGGTTGATTTCCTTGCCCTCCTTGAAGATGATGAGGGTCGGGATGCTCCAGATGCCGTACTGGGTGGCGGTGGCCTCGTTGTCGTCGGTGTTCATCTTGGCGAAGCGCACCTTGCCGCTGTACTCGTTGCTCAGTTCCTCTACTATGGGGCTTACCATGCGGCAAGGCCCGCACCAGGGGGCCCAAAAGTCCACCACTACGGGGCTTTCGGCCTCCAGCACTCTATTTTGAAACTCGTTGTCGGTAATAATTTCCACTGTGGTTGTTTCAGCCATCTTATATTTCCCCTTTACTCTGATATACCAAGCCTCGTCGCTCGGTCCCCCGTTTGTCCAGGCTCCCCTCATATGTAGAACCTGCTTTGCCGGGGGCGAGACTATTATAACCTACCGCCTGAAAGCTGGTCAAGTTGGTGGAATAGGTGGTGGGACGATGGACGATGGACGATGGATCTAGGAGACGGAACCGCCAAGACGCAGAGGACGCCAAGGACGCGCCAAGAGGATGATGGTTCGGATGGGTGCTGATTGATACTCAATCCTCAGTCCTCATCACTCCTCTCGTCCATCGTCCATCGTCTATCGTCTATCGTCTATCGTCCAAAAAGAAGAGCCGAGCTAGCTGCCTCACAGTCCTCCCAGAGTGCGAAGTAGCCCGCACGGCCTTTAAGCAGATACGTCTGTGGGTTACGCCAGTGCGGGTCTCTTCTCGGTCAAAAAGATGTCATTGCTACCGGGTAACTGGTATGCTATTATTGGACCACGCTGGCGCTATTGGCAGACTGGCCCTACAAGCTTAGAAACTCAGGATCTTTTGGTCCCTGGGCGTTTGTGCTTTGCTGCCCTTAGAGCTTGGTGGCATATTAGCAAACCCGCACCTTACTCAGAAGGAGGAGCGTTGTGTCCTGGTTGCTGTCCTATTGGCCGCCCGCCCTGGTACTCGCTGTCATGTGGCTCGTGGTAAGCCTCATCACAGGTACGTGGAACCCCATTAAGTTCGCAATGGGGGAAGACAACCGTTATAGCATCTCCAAGTTCCAGTTACTCTTGTGGACCGTGACGGTGCTCTTTGCTTATATTGCGGTGGTGTACGCCAGGATCGAACAAGGGCTGTCCGGCGACGTGCCGAACGTTCCCGACAACGTGCTCCTGGCTCTTGGGCTGAGTGGCGCTACTTCAGTAGTGGCTAAGGGCATCAAAGTGAACAATCTACGGACCGGCAAGGAGTTAAGCACTACCCTCAACGACCATGGCCCGCTATCTACCTTGCTGACGGACGACGATGGCTCGCTCAGCCTGCACAAGCTACAGTACCTTGTCTGGACGTTTGTAGCCATAGGTGTATTCCTCGTCAGCCTCGACCAGAGCAATCGACTCACCCTGCCAGACATAGACACTACCCTCCTGGTGCTTTCAGGCATAGGTGCGGGCACCTACCTGGGCAAAAAGCTGGTGCCGCAGTCGCCGTACGAACAGAACCGGGTAGCGCAGGCCGCAGCCTCACAGGGAGCGCAAGTCACAACACAAACAACCACGACCACCCCCGCCACGGTTGTAGTAAATGTACCTGCCGCGGCTCCAACGCCGCCTCCAACTACACCTGCGGGCGGCGGAGGGCCTCCTGGCTCGTGAGGCTGCCGGGCTTGGTGGGACAGCATAGCTTGACACCCTCGCACGCCTGACATATAATCATCTGGAACGTCAAGAAATATCAGACAGCAGGAAATTAGACATACAGTGGCGAAAGGGGTGATGTAGCGTGACTGACGTTGTAGTCGGCGATAACGAGAGTTTCGAAAGCGCACTGCGCCGATTCAACAAGAAGGTGCAGCAGGACGGCATTCTGGCTGAGGCTCGCCGCCGCGAGTTCTACGAGAAGCCGAGTGTGCTGCGCAAGCGTAAAGAAGCCGCCCGCCGCCGCAAGGCTATGCTGAAGGCCTCTCGATAACTTCTTTAGATTGAATGAACCAGCGCCAGGGTCTAGGAGTGCGATGTGCGTATTAGTGCAGTGCCGCCCCTAGGCCCTTGTGTTTCTGAAACGTGAAACGTGACGAGTAACACGTAACGCGTAACTCGTAACACGTAAGGTTTCAAGAAGCGACACAGTAATTGGTGAGAAACTAAGTTCCTCTAACCTCTTTACGAGTTACGCGTTACGTGTTACTCGTCACGTTTCAGACCCATGAGCCTCAAAGAGCAACTGACCAAAGACTTGCAGGACGCTATGCGTAGTGGTGACGAGTTGAAGAAGTCCACGATACGCATGGTGCGCGCGGCTATCAAGAACGCCGAGATTGCCCAGATAGGCGAGCTTGACGACGCGGGCGTTGAGAACGTCATGCGCAAGGAGATCAAGCAGCGCCGGGAGTCGGCGGACGAGTACGAGCGACACAACAGGTCCGAGCTTGCGGAGAAGGAGCGGGCCGAGGCGGCGCTTATCGAGGCTTATTTACCCCAGCAGATGTCCGAGGCTGAGATCGAGGCCGAAGTACGCGGCATCGTTAGCGAGGTGGGCGCGAACGGCCCCAGGGACATGAACAAAGTGATGCCCGTCGCCATGTCTCGACTGAAGGGACGTGCCGAGGGCCGACTGGTCAACAAAGTCGTTACCAGCATCCTCTCCGAAGGCGCGGCACAGTAGCACAAGTAGGCAGCATTTAGCCGTCAGCCGCGAGCCGCGTTTTCTTCTCATAAAGCAGCCAGGCCTATGGACAGCCCTAGCCAGCCTCCCAACTCCAATCGCCAGCCTACGCCCCAATCTCCACGCAAGGTGGCGGACGAGGCGCGTTCCACCCAGCCCCACAAGCCCGCGGCCACGGGTGCCAGGCGGCAGAGCCAGCAGTTGGCAAGCGCGATGCGGCTGCGGCTGCCGTTCCGCTCCCGCCCCATCAGCCCCATCGCGGGCGAAGCTGAGCCTTATAAGGGCAGGCCCCGGCACGTAGTCCTTTCCGCTATTTTCCTTATCGTGGTCCTCACAGGTATCATGGTGGTACCGTTCCAGCCAGGGCAGGACAGTATCGAGGCGGGCGTGCCCGCAACGCAGGACATCTTTTCGCCCACCTTCCTGCGCTACGAGTCGAAAGTGCTCACTGACCAGGCCCGCGAGAAGGCTATGCAGTCGCCCTCCAACGAGGTGTGGGTGCAGGACGCCGAAGAGGTGCAGCGCCAACGCTCTATCCTGCTCAACAACCTGTCGATAATAGACGGCGTGCGCAACAACCAGGACCCCAATCCCGGCCCCGGACGTGAGCGCATACGCGCCTTGCAGGATACGCCCCTCACGCAGGCCCATCTGGGCCTGCTGCTGGAGATGGACGACAGCGACTACCGCTACTGGCGCGATAACGCGGTCATACCAGGCTTCGACGCGGTGATGAAGAGCCGGAGGGTTACGAGCGAAGCCGACCTCAACGCGGCCCGCGCCGGCCTGCCCGACCTGCTGGTGCCCGCGCTTACCTCCGACCAGGAAGCCGCCGCCGTCGCCTTTATAAGCCCGCGCCTGTCAATCAACATGGCGCTCGATGAGGCCCAGACCGAGCAGCGCCGCCAGGACGCAGCCGCCACCGTCAAGCCCGTTGTGGTTGAGGTGCAGCGCGGCGAGACGATACTGCGGCAGGGCGAGCTTATCACCCCGGAGGCGATTGAGAAGCTACAGGAGGCGGGCCTACTCAGCAGGCAGCTATCGCCCCAGAACGTGCTCGGCACGGCGGGCATCGTCGGCCTGCTCATGCTGCTGCTACACATCTACATCTACCGCAACACCCCCCAGGTGTGGCGGCGACACAAGCAGTTGGCGCTCGTGGCGATGCTGCTCATCATCACGATTGGCACGGCGCGCCTGATACTGCCCGGCCACTCCTTGCTGCCCTATTTGCTGCCCGTGGCCGCCGTGTCGATGCTCATCGCGGTGCTGCTCAGCGCCGACCTCGCCGTGGTGGTGACGGCGGTGACTTCGGTGCTGCTGGGTGTGATGTTGAGCAACGGCCTGTCGATGGACCTGCCGGTCTACTATTTTGTCAGCGGCCTGACGGGCATATTCAGCCTGACACGCATCGAAAAGGTGAGCACCTTCGCCAGGGCGGGCTTCTTCATAGCTTGCGCTTCGTTCGCGGCGGCCCTTGTTACGCAGGTGCTCTCCGTGGGCGTGCCCGACTGGTATTCGGTCGGCTTGCTGCTGCTTGCGGCGGGCTTCAACGGCGGCATCTCCACCTCGATCACTTACGCGGCCTTCTCGCTGCTGGGCACGTTGTTCGGCATCACCACGCCCCTGCAACTGATGGAGCTTGCCCACCCCGACCAGCCGCTACTGCGCCGCCTGATGCAGGAGGCCCCCGGCACCTACCACCACTCGCTGGTGGTGAGCAACCTGGCCGAGCGGGCGGCAGAGGCGATAGGGGCCGATACGCTGCTGGCGAGGGTGTGCGCGTACTACCACGACATCGGCAAGGTGGAGCACCCGGAGGCGTTTATCGACAACCAGTCGGGCATGGCGAACCTGCACGACCGCCTCAGCCCCGCCGACAGCGCCCACATCATAGCCGGGCACGTGCGCGACGGGGTGAAGCTGGGCCAGAGGTACAAGCTGCCCAAGCGCGTGCTTGATGCGATACCGCAGCACCACGGCACGATGCTCATCAAGTACTTCTACTACAAGGCCGCCGTAGCGGACCCCAACGTGAGCCAGGACCAGTTCCGCTACCCCGGCCCGCGCCCCCAGACTAAGGAGAACGCCATCCTGATGCTGGCCGACGGCGTTGAGGCCACGGTGCGGTCGATGGCCCAGAGCGGCGCGCTCGACAAGATGGCTACCGCCGCGGCTGCGGCCACTACCAACAGCGATGCCACCGAAAGCCCATCGCTCTACAGCGATCACGCCTCGCTGCCCGCCGATGTCATTGCCGAGGTGGTGCACAAGATCATCAGCGAGCGGATCGAGGAAGGGCAATTGGACGAGTGCGACCTTACCGTACGCGACCTCGCCCGCATCCAGGAGGCGTTCGTCAGCATGCTGAAGGGTATCTACCACCCGCGCATCGTGTACCCTGAGCCGCCCGCGAAGCAGGCCCAGCAAGCCCCCATCGCTACGCCCGTTGAGGCTGTCCCCGCTGCCGCTGTAATAGTAGCGGCCCCCAATGGCTTTGATAGCTCAAACGGGCCGAATGGCACCAATGGCACCAACGGCACTAACGGCGCAAATGGGCACGGCATATACTCCCACGAAGCCTTACCTGCGGAGACCACCCCTACCACGGAGAGCGAGCATGCAACCCGGTCCACAACAGCCCCTCTCGCCTGAAGAGCATGACACCCACATCCCCGAAACGCCGGGCGCGCAGGTCAGCCCCGACCCCGACTCCGGCTACCTCATCACCGTGCAGGTGGAGTCGCTGTTTGAGGACAAAGTAGACGCCGACGCCCTGCACAGGCTAGCTATGCATGTGCTCAAGTCTGAGGGTGCGGCCGCTCCCCTCGAAGTGGGTGTGGTGGTGACCACCGACGCGGAGGTACACGCCCTCAACCGCCAGTACCTCGGACACGACTACCAGACCGACGTGATTTCGTTCGGCATGGCGGAAGAGGGCAGCGAGGAGTTCATTACCCCGGATGAGCGCCCGCAGTACCTGGGCGACGTGGTCATCTCCTACGACCGCGCCGCCGAGCAAGCCCCCGAGTACGGCCACAGCACCGAGCGCGAAGTCGCCACCCTGCTAGTCCACGGCCTGCTGCACCTGCTCGGCTACGACGACACCACCGACCCCGACCGCGAGAAGATGCACAAGCGCCAGGACACTCTTGTGAGTGATTTTGGATTTTAGATTTTGGATTTTGGATTAGCAGTATCGAAATGCCACAACTTGAGCCTACTAACTCTCCCCTGAGCGCCGAATCCAAAATCAAAAACCCAAAATCTAAAATCGCCAACAGCTTTGTCTTTGCGTTTGCAGGGCTTTTTTACGTCTTTCGCACTCAGCGCAACTTCCGAATCCATATAGCCATTGCCCTCGTCATGGGGCTTGTGGGCTGGCTGCTGGGGCTTAGTCTGGCGGAGTGGGCGGTGTTCGGGGTGATGGTGATAGTGGTGCTGGCCGCCGAGATGACCAACACGATGGTCGAGGCGCTGGTGGACTTGGTGTCTCCCGGCTATCACCCCCTGGCTAAGGTCTCCAAGGACGTGGCAGCGGGCGTGGTGCTGCTCACGGCGATAGGCGCGGTAGTGGTGGGACTGCTCATATTCGGGCCGAAGCTGCTGGCGGCTTTGCGGCTGGTGTAGCTGAGTTATAATACCCACGATGAGAATCCTAGTGCTGGCCCCGCAGTGGCCTGACCCCGCTCGGCAGGGCGCGGCTATACGCAACCTGCAAATCCTCTTGCACCTGGCGCAACGGCATGAAGTTTACCTGCTGACGTTCGCCTCCGACGGCCCGATGGAGATGGAGCGGCTGCAACGAGTGTGCAAGCTGGCCGAGGCCTTGCCCCACCCCACCCGCTCCAGCGCCCTGCGCTTGCAGCAACTGGCTACCACGCGCCTGCCCGACATGGCCTGGCGGCTACATTCTACGGAGATGCTCGAACGGGTTACGGCGCTGTGCCAGGAGGTGCCGTTCGACGCGGTGCACATAGAGGGCATCGAGATGGCGACCTACGGCCTGCTCGCCGCCAGGTTCCGCATCGAGGACATGGGCCTGTGGACCGAAGAGGCGCGTCCGGGCGGTTTCAGCGGCTATTCGGCGCAACTTCGCAAGCTGGAGACACCCACGCCGGGCCTGACCTACGACGCTCACAACGCCGAGTACGTGTTGCAGCGCCGCGCCTTCACGACCGATATGGCTGATGCGGCCCGCCTGCCCTACGCGCTCTACTCGCTCGTGCAGTGGTGGAGGCTGCGCAGGTTCGAGCGGCGGGTGTGCATCGCCAGCAAGCACGTACTGGCCGTATCGGACGCCGACAGGAAAGCCCTGGCCCTGCGCGCTCCCGACAAGGCGGCTGCGATGCGCGTGCTGCCCAATGGAGTGGATACTGACTACTGGTCGAGGGACGCCGCCTTTCCCCCCGCGAACATACCCCGTGGCGTGGAAGCCCTGGTGTTCGATGGCACGATGGACTTCCGGCCCAACGTGGATGCCGTGGTGTGGTTCGTCAAGAACGTGCTGCCCCTGGTCAGGGCCGACCGCCAGCAGGTGCGCTTTTACATAGTGGGGCGCAATCCTTCGCCGGAGGTCGCGTCCCTGGCCGAGACGCCGGGCGTGACCGTTACGGGGGCGGTGCCCGACACGCGAGGTTGGGTCGCTAGGGCGAGCGTGTACGTGGTGCCGATGCGCATGGGTGGCGGCGTGCGGTTGAAGGTGTTGCAGGCGATGTCGATGGGCTGCGCGATTGTGTCCACGCCGATGGGCGCCGAGGGTATCTACCTGCGTCCCAACAAGGACATGCTGCTGGCCCGCACGCCGATAGACTTCGCCCTCAACATCCTCACCCTGCTAAACAACCCCGACCAACGCCTCGACCTCGGCACCTCCGCCCGCGAACGCGCCCTCGACCGCTACACCTGGGACAAACTCCTCCCCACCCTCGATGAAATCTATCCGCTTGCATAAAAAGACGGAACCGCCAAGACGCCAAGGACGCCAAGAGTGCGCCAAGGTAAGAATTGTTTAGAGAGTGTGAAGAGGACCAGGGTACATGATACTGTACTCTGGTCCTCTTACTAAGAACAACTCCCCTATTCTTGGCGCGCTCTTGGCGTCCTTGGCGTCTTGGCGGTTCCGTCTCTTCTAGAGCAGGCGATTTGGTCCCCAGATGTGGCGGAGGAGTTCGGCCACGCTCCACGCCTGGGAGATGGTGCCTTTGGGGGCGTGGGGTGGGTCGGCGTCGAAGATTTCGCTGATGGAGCCTAGCCCGGCGTCCGCCAGGTGCCTGCGCAGGTCGGGGAGCATGCTTCGGAGTTCCCCAGCGGCGGCTTCCGCGCCATCCACGTTGCGCACGGCATCGAAATAGGCACCCAGCAGCCAGGGCCAGACGGTGCCCATGTGGTAAGCACCGTCGCGCTCACGGCGGTTGCCAACATAGTTGGCGAGATAGCCGGGGTCTTCGGGCGAGAGGGTGCGCAGGCCGTAGGGGGTGAGCAGGTGCTTGCGCACGCACTCAAGCACGGGGCGTTGCTGGTCCACCGTGAGCAGGTCGTTGCTGAGAGATATGGCGAACACCTGGTTGGGACGTATGGAGAGGTCGTGGCCGTTCGGCCCGTCTATCACGTCGAACAGGTAGTTGCCGCCGTCGAACCAGAAGCGCCTGCGGAACGACTCGCGCACCTGATTGGCGAGCGCGTGGAAGTCGGGCAGTTCCTCTTTGCCGCCGCGCACGATTGTGCGGCCCAACGACACCCGCAGTTGGTCCATCACGCGCAGCGCGTTGTACCACAGGGCGTTGATCTCCACCGGCTTACCCTGTCTCGGCGTCACCACCCAATCTTCCACTTTGGCGTCCATCCAGGTAAGTTGCACGCCCTCGGTGCCCGCCATGAGCAGGCCGTCTTCGGGGTCCACCTTGATGCCGTAGTGCGTGCCGCGCAGGTGCCAGGCTATTATGTCGGCCAGCAGCGGGTAGAGGTTGCGGGCCACCGTAATGTTGCCCCTGCCCCTGGCAAGGGCCTCGGTCGCCGCGAACATCCAGAGCGTGCCGTCGGCGGTGTTGTAATGCGGGGCCGCGCCGGAATCGGGGAAGTGGTTGGGGATGAGGCCATCGCGGGCGAAGATGCCGAAGGTCTGTAGCACCTTGCCTGCCTCGCGGCCCCGCCCCGTAGGCAGCGTAAGCCCTAGCAGCGAAATCATGGTGTCGCGGCCCCAATCGGTGAACCAGTGGTAGCCCGCCAGCACGCTAGGGGTTTCTATTGTGTCGCCACCCCGGCTTACCTTGCGTTGCACTATGAAGCTGTCGGCGGCGAGCACCAGTTGGGCTACCATAGCTTCCAGGGGAGCGTCCGGGTCGGCGGCCTCGCCGTTTTCATCGCCGCGCTTCAGCCCCGCCGCCCTGTACAGCCCCCTGGCCCTGGCCCGCTCGCGCTCGAAAGCCTCGGCCACCTGCGCTGAAGTGACTTCCGGCGGCTCGGTGCTGGCAACTACCGTAACACTCTGCCCGCGCTTCAGCACCACGCGGAACACGCCCGCCGCATAGAGGTCATCCGTGTCGTCGTAACCCCGCTCTACTTCGCCCCGGTACACGAAGTTCCACAGCCAACCGGCCTGGCGCTCGAAAGCTGCCTCCGGCGACGTGGTCAGCCAGAAAGGAGTCGCGCCTGACCGGGCGGTTATCATGCAGCCCGCAGGTAGTTCTTCTATGCCGAAGTCGTGGTCCTGGGAGCCGGTTGTGCTGCTGTGATAGTCGCGATAGTTGCACAGCGGGTGCAGCACCAGCTCGCATGGGCCTCTGCCCTCGTATGTGTAGCGGACGTAGGTGGTGTTCTGGCCGTGCTCCATCCAGATCGTCTTGTGCAGCAGGGCTTTGCCCAGCCGGAAGGTGGTAGTGGGTATGCCGTCCTGTATGCTGAACCTGTCGATGTGCTCGAAGCCGCCGGGTAGCACTTTGCCGTCCCGGTACTCATTGGTGCCCAGGTAGAAGGTCTGCTTGCCTACAATGGCTACTTCATCAATCTTGGACAGCAGCACCGTGCGGTCCACGGGCGGCTTGAGCGCGGCCACCAGCAAGCCGTGGTACCTGCGCGTGTTCGCTCCCGTGACGGTGCTGGAAGCGTAGCCCCCGATGCCGTTAGCAACCACCCACTCTTTGGTGAGCGCCCGGTCCAGGTCGGTGCAAATCTCTCTTGGTACTGTAATCATGATGGATTTGGAAATTGGAATTTCGAATTGCGAGTTTGGTTTGATGGGCGGTTTTCAGATCAAGAGTCCCGCCTTTGTCATTCTGAGCGCAGCGAAGAATCTCGTCCAACAGCACCCAAGTAGCACTTTTCCTACAGTCACAGTGTGCCGCAAGAACGAAGAAGCATTCCGGTGGAGGACGAGATTCTTCGCTGCGCTCAGAATGACAAAAAGGGATTGGGTGCCGTGGTTGTGGTTCTCTCAAATCGCAAATCCGTATAGCATGCTTAGTGCCTCGGGTAGGTCGCCTATGGTAGTGATGGTGGCGTCGGGCACTACGTTGGGATCGTCTACGTCGTCGGGGCGGCCTTCTATGCGCTTCCAGATGCCCTTCATCCCCACCGCGTGAGCGCCCGCGATGTCGTAGCGGCGGAAGTCGCCCACGAAGACGGTCTCTTCGGGTGCCAGGCCGAGGCAGTCCAATGCGGCGCGGAAGATTGGCGGGGCGGGTTTCTCCCAACCAAGCTCGCACGAGTAAATGCGGCACGGAAGCAGGTCGAGCAGGCCGAACCGTTCCAGGTCGGGGTCGTGAATGGTGGAGGGCCAGGCCGTATTGGACACCAGCCCCAATTTGAGGCCGCTATCGCGCAGGCGCTCCAACGTGGGCTTAACGTCGGGCCTGATGTATGTGATGTCGCTGACGCCCTTGTACCAGGGCAGCAGGTAGTCGCCGGTGGGCTTTTCGGAGATGCCGTGTTCGCTGAACAGCTCGTCCAACAGGTGGAGCATGTTGAAGCTTTTCTGGGTGCGTGCCGCCTGCTCCCAGTTGGTGCGGGTGCGCACGTTGAACACCTCCAGGAACTCGTCAAGAGGTGGCAGCTTGTCGGCGTGCCCGCGTGAGGCGATGTAGGTGTGCAGGTCGCTGTTGAGTTGCACGTCCAGCGCCGACCAGTCCTCGCGCTTGTATTCCAGCAAAGTGCCACCCATGTCGAAAAGCACGCCCCGTAGCATGTGACTTACTCCTTTGGTTCTGAAACGTGAAACGAGAAACGTGATGCGGTTTGCTCGATAGGGTTCGCGGTTTCGACTCTGCTTCTTATACGGAACCCTACTCCCCCTTGTCATCCTGAGCGTAGCGAAGGATCAGTTCCCCGTTCTTGACTCCTTCTACCTTAGCACCAAGGTTTCTACTGCCGACAGCACCCCGTACGTTCTAGAGTCTAACTACCCACCTGATCCTTCGCTACGCTCAGGATGACAAAGTGGGGCTTTGGTCCTGTAAGGCCAACAGCCTCCCGTCCGCGAACCCAATACCACCAGCTGCATCACGTTTCACGTTTCAGAACGTTCGTTGATGAACTCGTACACCGCCTGTTGCACCTTGTCCCGGTCGGTGTCCACCGTCATGATGTGGAAGCCCCGGTGCAGGGCCACCAGGCGCTTGTCGTGAGAGGCCAGGCGCGAGTAGATGTGGTGGGAGTTCATGTAGGGCACCACGTGGTCGCGGCGGGCGTACATGACGAGAGCGGGCATCGCCACCTGGCCCAGCACGCCCCGCACCTGGGCGATGAACTCTATGAGCGAGGCGGTGGCGGCGCTTGGCGACCGCTCGTAGGAGACGTGCCTGTTGTGCGCGAGGGGGTCTTCTATGTCGCGGTAGGGCTTGTTGAGGTAGGGCATCTGGACCTGGATGCCGCGCAGCAGGCTGCCTATGGGCGGGGGCACGTAGATAGGCGCGCCCATCGTGATGATGCCCGCCAGGTCTTGCCCCCGGTGCGCGGCGGTATAGAGAGTGAGCGCCCCACCGAGCGACAGCCCGGCCAGGAACACCCGCTCGCACCGCGCCAGCATCGCGTCCAGGGCATCGTTCGCCGAGGCGTACCAATCTTGCCAGGTGGTGTTCGCAAGGTCTTCGGGGGTTGTGCCGTGCCCGGCCAGGAGCGCGGCCCCCGCGGTGATACCCCTGTCGGCCAGGTAGCGGCCCAACCCGCGCATCTCGTAAGGAGTCGAAGTGAAGCCGTGAAGCATCAGGCAGCCCACCGGCCCGGCTTCGTACAGGAACGGCTCCGCGCCCGGCATGAGGGGATATGCTCCCGGTTTGGGAGCGAGTGGGGCAGCGATCTCCTCCAGGGGCCCGGTGCTGCCCGCGGACGCTGCCGGTGAAACGTTGGTAGGTACTTCCATCTCAATAGTATAGCCTATTGCGCGGCCGAGGGCATGGGTGAAGCCGCACAATAGGCTATAACCGGAAAGCCTACTTCTGGTTAGGGTCAACCAGAAACGTGTTACTCACTATCTTGCTTGCTTGACCCCTCGTGACTTGATTTCCACTTCTGAAGTAGGGGCGGTTGCCTCCCTCACAAGGCTCGCCGGAGCCGCCGCAAGCATAGCCGCCCAAAATAGAGCGCGAACTCAGGCGTTCTATGTAAGGGTAGAACGGGTCGCTCGGAGACACATCTTCGAAGGTCTGCCCCGTCGGTTTATCCTGAAAATTAGCGGCATTAGATACGATCTTGGCAAGCTGGCCCCTGGAAGCGGGGTTATTGGGGCGGAAGTAAGGGAGGTTGCCAGGGGCTACGCACGCCTCATCAGAGTCCTCATCGCCACAAGGGTACCCGCTAATCACGCCCCGGTTTGCCAGCCTGTTAACCCACTCGTAGAAGGGACTCCCCTCGTCTATGTCCTGGAACACCGGCGGACCCGGGTCTTCATCGAAGCCGGCAGCGATTGACACAACCTTGGCAATCTGGCCCCTGCTGATGTTGTTATTTGGCCGGAAGTAGGCTGCGTCAGCCGTATCATCACAAGGCTCCCCAGGTCCGCCGCAGGGGTAACCTGAAATCACGTTGTTGCAGGCCAGGCGCTCTACGTATGGGAAGAAGGGGCTGGTGGGATACACATCGTGGAAGTACTGCTTTGAGTAGTGCAGAATCCTGCTGTTGCCTAAATTATCGCCGCCATATGGGTCATCGTGACCTACTGCCCAAATGTCCTCGGCTCCGATTGCCACAACACCCTTCAGATGCGCTAATGGACTGGGCACCACCGACCACTTGGTGCCGTCCCAATGCACAGTACGTCGATGGCTTACGACCCACGCGTCATCAGGTGAGACGGAGTCTATAGCCTCCGCGTTGCCCACAAGGCCATCGCCTTCACTCGCTACGTACGTTAAGTCACTACCATCGAAGTGCCAGACAACGGGCCACGCCCTGAAGGGATTGTATCCAACCACCCATACGTCATTGGGCGAACTGCTTCCCAAGCCGTTGATGCGGGCTCTACCTCGGGAACTCTCAGTAGTAGGCCAATTCACCACAAACCATTCAGGCTCGCCGCCTGGTACGCCCTGGATGCCTGCCAACCAAAGGTGGCCCGGCCCTGGGGCCAGGGCTTTATGATAGATTGTTGTGCCCTCGCAAGGGGAAGGTTTGGAAGCTACTTGCCACTGGCTACCGTTCCAGTGCAAAAGCAACTCCTCGCCGCATTCGTCCTCGGCCGACCAGCCTGCTGCCCACACGTCATTGGACGAGCTACCCGTCACGTCCAGCAAGTGCCCCCTGCCGTTTGCTGCATTGGGGGTAGATACTGTGCTCCACTGGCTGCCATCCCAGTGAATAGCCAGCGTAGTATTGTCAACCTTGTGGAAGCCCACTACCCAAACGTCGTTCCAGGATATAGCTTCTATAGCATTAAGTGTCACCGACTCAGACCCCGGCCAGGGCACCTCGGACCAAACGGTCCCATCCCAACGCAGAATGCCACGCTCGCCCAGCGCCCAGATGCTGTCAGGCGCTGCGTCATCGACGTCGAAGAGGGTTCCTACATTCGGGCTGGGAACGGTCCGCCATATGGTTACCCCGCAAGATGCACCAGCTTGGTCGCCGCTAACACCCTGTTCTTGCGGCGTCTTACCCGTCATGCCGGATACGTCTTTGCGGTCTCCCGCTGCCATATCCGGCGGGACCAGCACCAGTAAGCTCAGCACGCTGAAGGCAATAATAGCAGTAAATATATGGCACTTCCGCGTATCAACAATATGCATCTGTTGCGCTCCTCCCGTCGGACAACGTAAATCCAGCGCGTTCAATGTGCTACTTCCCACAAATAACGTACAACAAGTAGTTAGAGCGGCTATCTGAATGGTGCGGCACTTAGCAACTTTTGTCAAGGTACAGTATTTCTGCGATGACGGCTCGACCGAAAAATCGATCATTTTGCAGATTCCCCCAACGTCGTTTATCATCCTTGGAACGCTGTCACTTCTTGCGCGGGGTGAGCGCCGTCTGGTGCCCCTGTCGCGCAGAGACGACGATTGACCCTATGGAGATGATATGGTCCACGAATGGCACCGAGACGAATTTAGCATAAGCACCGACCCCGGCAAGCTAGACCTGGAGGTGGTGCATGGCTTCCTGTCCAACGAGTCGTACTGGGCGCAGGGCAGGAGCCTGGAGACGATTCGTAAGTCCATCGAGCACTCGCTGGCGTTCGGCGTGTACGAGGGACAGAAGCAAATCGGCTTCTGCCGCGTAATCACCGATTACGCAACTTTAGCGTGGCTCGCCGACGTGTTCATACTGGAGTCTTACCGGGGGCGCGGTCTGGCTGTCTGGTTGGTGGATACGGTCATGTCGCACCCGGAGTTGCAGGGCCTCAAGCGATGGCTGCTAGCCACCAAAGACGCCCACGGCCTTTACGCCAGGTACGGCTTCGGGCCGCTGACCGATCCAGAAAGGTGGATGACCCGCCTGGGTGGTGGCCGCTAATCACCAACAACCAGAAGGTCTAATAGAAGCTATCTAAAAAATAACAGTATCGGGTATGAGCATCAAGGTCCGGCCTTGTCATTTCGAACGCAGTGAGAAATCTCGTCCCTCAGCACCCTTGTCTCACCTTTCCTATAACGTAGAGTTTCGTGAGCAAAGAGTCACACCTGCATGGAGGACGAGATTTCTCACTCCGTTCGAAATGACAAGGTGGGGCCATGTGCCGATGTTCGACAATGTTGTTTTTAGATAGCTTCTAAAGAAGTTCCGCAATTCGAGTTCTTAAGTGCCAAATCAGCACAGGAGAGATAATGAAAAAGCGGCTATCCTTGCTTCTCACTGCTGCCTTGCTGCCGATGCTAGCGGCCTGCGGGCAGTCCGGCTTACCGACGGCCTCCACGCCCACTATCGCCGCCCAACCTACCTCCGCTGAGGCACGGGCGACCACCCCCGCCAGGCCCCGCCGCACCGCCACCAGCGAGCAGGCACGGGGAGAGACCCCCACCACTGGTCCCGTTGAAACGCCGACCCCTGGAGAGGGTGAGGACGAGACCCCAGCCGTCGAGCCTGTCGAAAGCCCCGTCTCACCGGAGGACGAGGGTAATGTAGTCACCGATCCATTGGGCTTAGAACTTCAGGCTACGGTGGTGGCCGGGCTGCCCGTTACCCCCACGCCGGGCGGGGAAAGCCCCGGCTTCGGAGGCTTCGAGGGCGTGCACGTTATGCAGATTGATACGGCTGAAGGCTTTGGCCCGTACTGGGCGGCGTACTCGTACGGAATGCGCCGCTTCGAGCCTTTGGAGCAGCACTTTGTAGCCGTCTACTCGCGTGAAGGGGACGGCTGGCGGGAAGTGGACCGGATTGAGCTTGAGGACCCCGATTACCTCGACAGGATGGGCGTCCAGCAGGTGCCTATCGAGCCGGAAAACGTCTGGTTGCAGGTAGAAAGCGCCGTGGGAGCGCACTCTGGCTGCTTCAACATACTTCGCTTCGACGGGCAGCGGTTGCACAATGAGGTGTCGCACTGCGGTTCGGCTCCCGGCGCGGGCAGCCTGGAGGACTTGAACGGCGACGACGTGCTGGACGTGCTGCTGGACGCCACCGACCACTACGTCATCTGCTACGCCTGCAACGTGGACTACATAACCACCGAGGTAATGCGCTGGGATGGCTCTAACATGGTGAACGTGCGGTTCCAGCAGGTGGCAGACAGCGAGCCGGAGGAGTTGCGCGAATTGACCGACCGGGCGATTGAGCTTGCCGAACACGACCTGTGGAAAGACGCCCAGGCCATGATAGAGGAGACGCGCAAGTTCGGTTCACAAGACCCTGCCTACATCTGGAACGCCGCTCTTATCAACCTGGATGCCACCAAGCGGGCCGAGCACATCGAGTACAGCGGCTATCCGCTTCTGTCCACTATCTTTTACGGCGACTACCCAGCCGTGCTCTCCACGCTGGGCCGTTTCAACATTGATGCGATATTCAATCCCAACTCGGACCTCTTCACAGGCTCGCCCGTCGCCGGCAACCTCGAATTTATGGTCGAGTACGTGGCGCGTACCACCACGTTGCAGTTAGAGGCGCAACCCGACCTGGCAGCGGCGTACTTCGTCCGAGGTTGGGCGCTGGCCCTGCTCGATCCCAGAGACCCCAGTGCTCTCGCGGACATACAGCAGGCCGCCGACCTTGACCCCTCCGAGGCGCTGTTCGCGGAGGCCCTCGATTATTTAGAGGAGCAGCAGTAGCTCCCGCTCGCCGTCAGTTGCTATGGACCACGAGGACCACGTACAGCTATTACAGGGCGGCATCCCCGGTCCGGGAGGGGTGTGGGCCGATCTCGGCTCCGGTTGGGGTGCGTTCACGCTCGCCCTGGCAGACCTGCTGGGGCCGGGTGCCACTATCTACTCGGTGGACAAGGACCGGGGCGGGCTGCGAGAGCAAGAGGCAGCCATGCGCGCCCGCTTCCCGGATACCACCGCCCACTACATAGCAGCCGACTTCACCCGCCCCGTTGAAGTGCCTCCCCTGGACGGCGTGGTCATGTCGAACTCGCTCCACTACCAGCGGCACAAGGAGCCTGTGCTGCAACTGGTACGCGGCTACCTGAAGCCTGGTGGCCGCTTCATCCTGGTCGAGTACAACACCGACCACGGCAATCCCTGGGTGCCCCACCCCATCTCCTACCCCACCTGGGAGCGGCTGGCCCAGAGTGTCGGCTTCGAGACAACCCAACTGATTGCCACGGTGCCCAGCCACTTCTTGCGCGAAATCTACTCGGCACTGAGCACGTAGTACTGGTGTTAGGACCAATAGTCGTTTCTCTCCACAAGAAATAGCCCAATAGGTATATTCCGCTTACTGGTGCACCACTGATATACTCACTTCGCATGCGAGACGAGGGTACAGCCCCTTACTGTACGCCTCCAGCTTGGCTGCTTACTTTTCATTCCTGGAGGCACTCGTGGAGAATACTTGGTTCGTTATCGTCCTTTTCCTGGCTTTATTCTTTGTCTTATCAGGTCCCAGGCTCCGCTCGCAAGGCACGCGCAGATCAGCAGCCAAAGTTCCCTTGTCCACCCGACACCCCGCATACCCTGCTACCAGACCTTCTGCCTTGCCGGAACAACCCGCGTCGAATGTGCCCTCTCAGGCGGCTTACCCAGCCAGTCCTGCCAAGGGCAAACCTCGCGTTGTGGAGGGTAGCGACTACCTGCGCAATAACCCCCGTAGCCAGGAGTATAGCTATAGAACCGGCTCAGTGGGCGAACAGCGTGTAGTGGACCGCATGCTGGAGGTGCTGGACGCGCAGTGGACCATCTTCCGCAATGTCGACCTGGGCAATCGAGATGGCGATATTGATGTAGTGCTTGTTGGTCCTGGGGGTATCTGGGCTGTAGAGGTGAAGAACTATAAAGGCACCTTCCGGGTGGTGAATGGTAGCTGGTATTACGAAACGAGTAACGGCCACATGGAAAGGATGCGGCGTGGTCCCGGTGCTCAAGTGCGCACCAATGCTAGCCAACTCTGTGAATACTTGAAGGAGCGCGGAGTTACCC
The DNA here is from genome assembly GCA_030913985.1 of Chloroflexota bacterium. GTDB lineage: Bacteria > Chloroflexota > Chloroflexia > QHBQ01 > JADMIH01 > JADMIH01. Next base: position 29,421 of record JALZHI010000041.1, read on the forward strand.
ATGGCAAATATGTCGACTGTGCCGTGATTATGTCCGGTAATGCCCCTGTAGAGGTACTTTCGACGGGCACCGACATCTGGATGCTGGACCAGTTAGATGTCCAACTAGCCTCTCTCAGGAGTCGCAAGCGCTACCAGCCAGACCATGTGCGCCATGTTGTTAGCGTGCTGGAGCGTGCATGCAGCCCTGAAACAAGGTTGCACTAACTGTCAGAGGAAGGGCATTCTCGGTATGTGACGCCCGTCGATTGATCTTGCACAAGATGCTGAGGGCGAAGCCGACGCCCGTCGATTGAAATCGAGGGCTACACTTTGCAAAGTCCCTACGGGACTGGTCTATCTCAAGAAGGGCTGTCGAGGTTCTCTAAGAGGCACCAGTCTGCCGCAGGGCAGACTTTGCAAGGTGTAGCCCTCGATTTCAATCGACGGGCGTCGGCTGGCGGCGCATGTTACTTCTTCGCCGAGCGTCGGCCTCGCCACCTGTAACATTTCTACCTCTTCCCTTATTTATCCTACTGGAAATGACGCCACCCCGACCTAACCCTGCTTCATAAATCCGGTGGTGCCTATTCACCCGCCACACCCGCAGGCTCGACGGCGGTCCCTTCCGATGCGGCTTCGGGCGCGTACAGGGGTAGCTTTATCGTGAAGGTTGAGCCTTCTCCCTCTTTGCTCTCCACTTCGATTGTGCCGCCGTGCTGCTCCACTACCTGGCAAACGACCGCCAGACCGATGCCCGTGCCGCGTATGCGGCCCGCGACGTTGCCCGCCCGCCGGAACCAGTCGAAGATGTAGGGGAGGTCTGCCTCCGGGATGCCTACTCCCTGGTCCTTCACGACGAGCGTGGCCCAGTTTGCGCCCGGCCCCTCGGCTTCTCCCCTGAAGCTTTCGCGCCGCACTTCTAACGTTATCGGGCCACCTTCCGGGCTGTACTTGATGGCGTTCGACACCAGGTTGTCCAGCACTCGCTCGATGCGAAGCGGGTCCCACAGGCATATCAGTTCGGCCAATTCGGTCTCGAATGAGATTTCGTGCCGTTTGGTGCTCTGCTGGTACTCCGCGACCAACCTGTCGCACATCTTCACCAGGTCGAACCTGCGCCGGTAAAGCTCCAGGGGCTTCCCCACCTGCAATTGCGCGAAGTCGAGCAACTCGTTGATGAGCATGTTCATCTTGTTGGCCGCCGTGTCTATGCGCGCCAAGCCTACTTCCATGCGGTCCGTGCTCGACGCGCCGGCAACCACCTGCTTGAGCGCCTGCCTCAGCATACCTACCGAGGCTTTGACGGCGGTCAGGGGGTTTCTCAGGTCGTGGGACACTACGGAGAGCAGCACTTCACGCGCGTGCACCGCCTGTTCCGCTGCCTCCCGCGCGGCCTGCTCCCGGTCCAGTAGCTGAATGCGTTCCTCCTCGGCGCGCGTGCGCTCGGCGATTTCGCTCTCAAGCTCCTGGTTCGCCCGTTGCAACTCCGCCGTCCGCTGCGCTACTCGCTGCTCCAGGCTTTCGTTGAGGCTGCGGACCTCTTCTTCGGCGGCCCTTCGTTCGGTGATGTCGTGCGCTATGCACACGATTGCCTCAGGCTCACGGTCGGCACCCCTCATCACGGAAGCGGCTATGCTGAGGAACCGCACTCCGCCCTCCTTATGCGAGTAGGTCATCTCATAGTCACGTATCCTGCCTACTCGGATTAGCGCCTCAAGCTGACGGGCGAAGTCCACACCTCCGATTGTGCTGCCCGCAGGCCTGCCTAACAGTTCCTCCCTCTCGTAGCCGAACATCTCGCAAGCGGCCCCGTTCACCACCCGCAACACCCCCTCCCGGTCGAACACCAGCAGCGCGTCGTTCATCGTTTCGATGATCTCGTTGGCGGCGAAGGCGGGAGTGATATCTATGAGGTGGTAGGCCCAGATAGCGCGGGTCGCCAGGGCCACGAAGGCCAGGATCGCCAGGTAGCCGAACGGGTAGAGGGGGATGCCATACGCCGCCACGAAGTCCACGATACCCAGGTAGCCAACACCGAAGGCGGGCATGAGCCACTGGATGCGCCGTTTGGCCCGGCCTTTTTGCAGTTCTCTGTAGGCCGACCAGTAGTGGACCATGCTGCCCACGAGCAAAGCGGCGAAGAACAACACGAACACCGATCCCAGCCACCCTAATCGCGTGTAATAGCCCCACCAGTACCTCTCCACGCCCGTGATGAGGCTATCGGTGGCTATGGCCGCGAAGGCGAACAGGGCGGAAAGCAGCCAAGCCGACATGATGACCGGCCCGAACCGCCTGTGGATGCCCAGTACCACCGTCGTGAACTGGTACGTCGCGGGGGCGATGAACGGCACGCCGAGATAGGCTGCTTTGGACCACCAACTTGCCGTCTCAGCGTTGTTCGCCGCGTACATCCAGGAGAAGCAAAAGAGCCAGATGCTTACCGCCAGGGTCACTATGAAGAAAGAGATGCTGACCAGGCTGATGCGCTCCCTGACGAGCACGAACAGGCCAAGCAGGAACACCGCTGCCATAGTGAGTAGCGTAGGCAGCGAGTAAAAGGTGAAGGTATAACCTTGAGGGTCCAGCACCTGTGCAACCATATTAGCCTGATTCTTTCCATCTCCAACACGACGCTCGCGGAGGTAGGAGTTTTATGGAAGTGTCTTCTATATTACATTATAAGGGTACAGTATGCGCCACGCAGCGTGAGTAGCCTGCCGGAGACGAGCAACCAAAGTCCCTCCTGTCATTCTGAGTGTAGCGAAGAATCAGCCACGCATGCTTGATGCTGACGATATCAGTACCGTTCTTGACCGTTCTTGCTCTCGCTCTAATGATCTCACATGTTCAGCGGCCTAACTACCCGCCTGATTCTTCGCTGCGCTCAGAATGACAGAAGAGCGGGGCTGGGTCTCTTAGCCAGGGCAAGTGTACAAGGGCGGTCTGCGAGGCTATAATTAGTTATGAGGGTACCGCTGCCTCACCGAACGAAGGCGCGGGTGCTACACGACAGTGAAGATGAAGCGGGCACGAGGAGGTGCAACATGGTCAACATGCTTGCATTTGGCACGCTGGAGAGAACGGAATCTTTCTCCTGCGGCCTAGTGGTGTCCCTTTCGAGGGAGCTTGCTTCGATACAGGGGCCGGACGGCAGGCTCGTCGCGGCTGATGGCCTGGGGTATGGCTTGGTGCAGCAGCCGGCTACCGACGGTTACGTGCTCGTGCGCTGGATTGGCGGCGGTTTTGAGTGCTGGGTGGAGCAGGCGGACCTGCGCTCCCTCGGATCAGATGCGCGCCTGCTCACCGTGGAGAAGTACGACAGCAAAGACGTTTGCAAGCAGGTGCGGCACAAGGTAGCCGAGAACGCCGGGCTACGCCATAACTGGACCGTGGAGCTGCGCCAGCCTAACGTCGTCCGCGTCCTGCGCAACGACGGCCTGAAGTGGACCTTCAAGCACAACAAGTTCTTCCGCAGTATCGACGTATGGTGGCCCCAACCCCCAGGAGACGACGACGCGGAGGCTTTGACGGTAGCCGAACTGGCGATCAGGGTGTGAAACGGTTCTGAAACGTGAAACGGGAAACGTGATGCGGCTTGTGGTACAGGGTACGTGAATGCAGCTTTGTTTCTTACGCGGGACCCTATACCACCCTGTCATCCTGAGCGCAGCGAAGGATCAGTAGCCCGTGTTTGACTCCTGCTATTGAAGCGCATGGTTCCTAATGCCTGCATCATCCTGCACGTTGAGGACTCTCGCTTATCCACTTGATCCTTCGCTGCGCTCAGGATGACAAGGCGGAGGTTTGGTCCTGATATCCCAGTAGGATCGCATTCGCGTACCCTATACATGAGCCGCATCACGTTTCACGTTTCACGTTTCAGAACCTCCCCATCTCTCGTAATAGACCTGCTGCTCCAGCTTCTTGCGGCCGCGCTTGAGAGAGGGGGAGGGCACGTCGGGGGCGCGGTGGCCGATGGGGATAACGCCGACGGGGGTGACTTCGCCGGGCAGGTTGAGCAGCGAACGAACCGCCTCTAAGTCGTGCGTGCCGGCGAAACCGGCGGCAAGGCCCTCGTCCACCACGGCTAGCAGCAGTATCATCACCGCACAACCGATGTCCATGTGCCAGTACGGGACGGGCCACTCGATTTCGGTGCCGCCCGGCTCCATCTTGTCAGGCTCGCGGTAGCGGCTGTGGTAAGCCTCCTCGCTGGTGCAGGGCACTACCAGCACGGGCGCTCCCGAAATGAACGGGTGGAAGCCCCTGCTCACATAGTGTTCCTCTCCGCACAGGTCGGCCAGCGCCTTTTTCGTCTCAGGGTTGGTGACCACCACGAACGACTGGCCCTGCGTGTAGCCCGCGCTGGGGGCGTGCTGGGCCAGTTCCAGTATCCGGCTGATGACCTGCGGGTCCACCGGCTCCGGCGAGAAATGCCTCACCATCCGGCGCTTGAGCACTACCTCTGCAAACTCCATGTCGACTCCTTGTGGTTACATACTGAAGGAAGGTTTATGCAGGAAAATGGGGGCACCCCCATCCCATGTTAGAGATACCAGCCCGATAGCTGTAGATAGCACCTTTCTTCTACGTCGGCGTCCTGGGGCTTCCACCAGCGGGCCAGCGAGAGGCGCACAAGCGTGTTGGCCGGGATCAGGTCGGCGGGCGGGCCGTAGCCTACGTATGGGATCAGGCACGCGCCTTGTGGTCGTGGGTACCTGTAGTACACCTTCTTATCTATCACTTTCTGAAGGGGCTTGTCCGTCAGCCAGAACCCGGTGCTCCTGCCGGGCACGCCCATTATGTCGTTGATGTAGCCGTGCCCATGATAGGTGAAGCGCACCAGGCCCTCGAACGTCTGGTTCAGAGCGCCGCACCAGGGGGAGAGGCGTTCCAAGAGGAAGCGCTTCAATTGCACCTCCTCCCCAATCTTGCGGGCCTTACGTACGTGTACGTCCTCTAAGTGGGGCGGGCGGACCTCCCTGGGTGCCTCACATTCTAGCTGCCACAGGTCGCCTACTTCGTACGCGGTGTCCCCCGGTTGCGGAGAACCGTCGGCCTGCATCAGCCTGAGGCTGCGGTCGGGGTCCAGCGCCATGCCTCCGACGCAGGCGTACTTCTGCATGCGCGTCTTCGCGACGATGAGCACCCTCATGCTGTGTACGGACCTCATAGACCCTCCCGGCTAGGCTATAGCTGCTACTGCGGCGGCCTTATATCCTCTACCTCCAGACCTAGCTCTTGCTTGAGTTTGCCCGCCAACAGCGAGCGGTGGCAGGCCTCCGGTGCGCCTTCGACGCAGAACAGGCACACCGTCTTTGCTTCCGGCCCCACCTGTTCGAGGAACCGCGCCGCGTCAAATCCGGCCAGCCGCTCCTGCTCGTAACTGCGGACGAAGGTGTCGCTCAACACCAACCGCTTGCGTTTAGGGATCCCGGTGGTCTTGTCAGCGTCGTCCTGCATCGAGCGCACGTCTCCGCTGGGCGCAAGCTCCTTCACGTGCAGGTAGCGTATGCCCATCTCGGCCAGCCGCTTCTGCAAGTATGCGCTGTTGGCGAAGCGGTAGAGAGGACCGCGCAGGCCCCGCCTGGCTCTTACGTCGCAGAAGGTGTCCACGCCCGCCGCCTGGAGCGCCCCAAAGAACTCCTCTTCCGAGAAGCCGTACACCCCGATTGTCACGATTTTGGGCCGCACTGTGCCTCCTTCTACATCCTGTGCGCTCACGTCTTGGCGTAGCCCTTGCGCGAAGTAGAGGTGCCCGGATTGTCCTCGAAGAAGGACAACTGGCCGTGAGTTATCTCCTCCAGGGCCTCTGCCTGCGTCTTTAGCTCGCCCTGCTCGTCTATGTGGCGCACCTCTACGCCCAAAGCCTCCAGCGTCACGCCTACGAGCTTGCTCCTGTGGCATTCGTGGGGCTTGCCTTCGCTGCACATGAGGGCCAGGGTCAGCCCCTTGTCGAGGGCGGTCCGCAGGCGTGTGATGCCCTCCTTGTAGAACGGGGCCTCGCGTAGTTTCACATAGTCTACCTTCTCGCCGCTGTAGTACTCAGGGTTGGGGGGCCTGCCGCCTAGCGTGTCACCCATGAACACGTAGCGCAGCCCGGCCTCGCGTACGCTCTGCTCCAGGGCCGCCTTTGCGTACTCCGGCTTGTGCCGCGAGTAGGGCTGCGAGCGCACGTCAACCAGGTACTCGACTTTGTAGCGGCGCAACGTGGCTATCAGTTCGTCCAGGCTGCGCGCGCCGTAGCCTATGGTGTATATAACGCCCTCGCTCAATCGCTTTGCATCCTCTCCGGTCCTCACATCCATCTTCAAGCGGTCCGCTTCAAATGTAGCATACCCTGTCAACATGGCAAAGCAGTGTCGAAGTTGGCACCGCCAACGGGAACAATTATTAGATGCGATGCGAAGGAGTCGCGCTTCTGGACCGCAGGGTAGCGCATGTGCAAGCGGAGATTGCAAGAGAGAGTAAAGAATAATAAGAGAGCAGAGGAGAGTGCTAGAGATGGCAGTTGTACGCAGGCATATAGGTCATATATCCGTAGAGAGCGGGCGGCTCGTGCTGGTAGACCCGATATTCTTGAAGCGGTGGCGGGCGGGGGAGTTCCGGCAGGAGATGCCGGGGTTCTTGAACAGCTACGATGAGGCCTGCAAGATCACCTTGAAGGAACCCTGGTACGGCTGGATGCTGGACGGCGAGGCGCTGGTGGTATCCCCGCCCGACGGCGACGACCAGTACCCCGTGTACGGCTACTTCACCGAAGACGGTCTGTGCGTGAAGCTGGACGTAGTCCTGAGCCTCGAAGCCGCCGACTGGAACGACCTGCTGGAGTGGGAGCTAACGCAGATAAAGAAGGAAGCGAACGGGGAGTGAGGTAATTACGAATTACGAATTACGAATTACGAATTACAAGATATCGCAAAGCGGCTCACGAGGTATGCAG
>JALZHI010000215.1 GCA_030913985.1 Chloroflexota bacterium
AATTCCCAAATCGGCAAACGGAGTTTGCCTTATGGACTTCGTAAAACGGGCGCTAAATCCCGTCTGGCAGGGGATACGCTACCAGGGGTACCGCTTCTTTAGCTACCTGTCGTACCGGGTGCCGGTGCGCATCGGGTACTGGGTCGGGACGCTGGTGGGCGACTTCATCTATCTCACCTGGAAGCGGCACGCGGCCAACGCAGTCAGCAACACTCGGCGCGTCATGGGACGGGAGGCGAGCTGGCAGGTGGTGAAGGAGAAGGCCCGCGACTCGTTTCGCAACTACGCCAAGACGCTGGTCGATTTCCTGCGCTTCCCTCACCTCAGCTTCAAAGATCTCGAAGACGTGATAGCCGGCAAGGGGGGCATGGAGCACCTGGAGAGCGCCCTGTCGGCTGGGAAGGGTGTGGTGGTGGTCAGCGGGCACATCGGCAACTGGGACCTGGCGGGCGCGCTGCTAGGGCACTATGGTTTCCCGGTGCACGCGGTAGCCGATAGGTTCGAGCCGCAACGCATGGACGACCTGATCAACGGCACCCGCGAGAAGCACGGCATCCACATCATCTCCCTGGAAACAGGCTCGCTCAAGCAGATCTTTACCGCCCTCAAGCGTAACGAGATCGTGATGCTGCTGTTCGACCGCCCGCAACCCGAGGAGGGCGTGCCGGTGGAGTTCTTCGGTGAAACAGCCTACGTGCCCGCCGGACCTGCCGCTATCGCTATCAAGACGGGCGCGGCCCTCGTGACTGGTTACGCCCTGCGCGACCCCGGCGATATGACCATCTCCGGCACCTTTATGGAGCCTATCGACTACAAGCGTCTGCTGACGGGCGACAAGGAGGCCGACATCCAGCGTGTGACGCAGGAGATGGTCAGCCGCTTCGAGCCGGTAATCCGGCAGCACCCGGAGCAGTGGTACATGTTCCGCGAGATGTGGCCCCGCACCGCCCGGCACAACGCCGAAATCAAGAAGCGCCGCCTCTATGGCACGCGCAGCCTCCGCCGAAGGTTGGCCGAGCGCATGCCGGGTTCGGAGGGCGCTGCTTAGACGGCTCGTCAACAATAGAAACCCACTTTAGAGGACGGTCACGCCGTCCTTTTTGTTTCCGCAACTTGCGAAGTTAATTGCTCCCACCCCGATAGTTAATTCATATGCGCGATGTTCCCCCGCCTGTCCTTGCCCATAATGTAAGCAGCGGCCAAGCACGTACTCACCCTACAGTGCCGGTCGCTAATACTGGGACAGGAAAGGCAAACATATGTCACCCCAAAAGATACACCTCGTACAGGCATCGTTCGAGCAGGTGCTGCCCATAGCCGATAGTGTGGCGGCGCTCTTCTATAGCAGACTGTTCGAGCTTGACCCCGGCCTGAGGTCCCTCTTCAATGCCGGCATGCAGGAGCAGGGGCATAAGTACATGGCGCTGATACACCTAGTGGTCGCCAACCTGGACCGCCCCGACACCATTGTGCCCATGCTCCAGGCGCTTGGCCGCCGCCACGCAGCCTATGGTGTCAACGACTCCCACTATGAAACCATGTCCGGCGCTCTCCTCTGGGCGCTTGCGAAAAGCCTGGGGCCGTCGTTCACCCCTGACGTGCGCGAAGCCTGGGCCGAAGTCTACACGCTGCTGGCCGACACCATGAAAGCGGCGGTGCAGCCCCCGGTGCTCAACCCTGTGGTGATGTAACGAGGCGACCTAGACGTAAACGCCAAGACGCAGAGACGCCAAGCACCACGCCAAGGTTATGAAGGTGTTCTAAGCAAGAGGAGCAGGGTACAACATGACGTACCCTGCTCCTTTATCTTGAGCCACAATCCCACTCTTGGCGTGGTCCTTGGCGTCTCCGCGTCTTGGCGTTTCAAGATGCTCCTGTATCGGGGGCATGCTATAATTGCTTATACTGCAACTGCTGTTTGTTTATGAAGACCTACTACCTGCTACGAATAGCCTCTGCGCTCTCCCGCTACATGCCTGCCATGTTCGGCTACTGGCTGGCCTCCCTTATGGGTGGGCTGGTCTTCTACTTCGTGCCTTCGGTGCGGCGGTCCGTGATGGACAACATGCGCCACGTGCTGCCCGACTCTACCGTTCGCCAGCGGCGGGCGTTGGCCCGCAAGGTAATCCGCAACCAGCTAAAGAATTACTACGACGTTGTGCGCCTGCCCCACATGAAGCCCGAAGACGTGCGGAACATGATAACCTCAATAGAGGGCCTGGAGCACTTGGAAGCCGCTGTGAACGCGGGCAAGGGCGTGCTGGTCACGGGGGGGCACATAGGCAACTTCAGCGTGGTGGCCCAGCTTGCGGCAGTGCTTGGCTACAAGGCCGCCATCGTGGCCGAGGACATCAAGCCCGAGAAGCTGTACCAGTATATAAACGAGTTGCGCGGCCATTTCGGCGTAGAGATGATCCGGGTGGGCAGCGCCCAGGTGCGTACTGTCTTCAAGCACCTGCGCAGCGGGGGCGTGCTCATGGTAGCGGGCGACCGGGACGTGAGCGACAACGGTATGCCCGTGCAGTTCTTCGACGCCACCGCCGATCTGCCAACCGGACCGGTCGTGCTCTCTCTACGCATGAAGGTGCCGCTGCTGCCTTGCTTCACCCGCCGCCTGCCCAACAACAAGTCTATCCTCATCATCTCCCCTCCCATGGAGTGGGAACTGACGGGCGACCACGACCTGGATGTAGAGGTCAACATGCGCAAGTTAGCAGACATGCTTGAAGATCATATCCGCAAGGCCCCCGACCAGTGGGTGGTGTTGCAGCGCATATGGGACAAAGATTATACTGCCCATGAGCGCGGCGACTCCACACCCGCCTCCGAGGGCATCCCACCCCACGTCGAGGACCAGGAACCGGTGCCCGCCCTAGCCGAACGCTAATTGACCCCCAGCCTTTTTTCCTGTTCCCATCCACCAACCCATCCGCTATGCTGTCACCAACAGCAACAGCACCCAACAAACAACCTCAACCCCAATTAAGAATTAAGAATTAAACATTAAGAATTAACACTCACCCGAAGGGAGCACCTCATGGTTTACAGGTATTCGCGCTGGGACGGCACGCAACAGGTCATGCCCTTTGACGCCGACGCGATCATGGAAGCGATAGCCGAGGACGTGCTGGCGCATGGCGACGTGCGCCGGGCGCTGGAAAAGCTGATGCAGCAGGGGCACAAGTTCCAATCGGGCGAGCGCATGCCCGGCCTGCGCGACCTGATAGAGCGGCTCAAGCAGCAGCGCCAGGACACGCTGCGCCGCAACAACATGGACGGCGTAATCAAGGACATCCAGCAGCGCCTCGACAAGATCAAAGAGACCGAGCGCACAGGTATAGATAAGCGTGTGGAAGAGGGGCGGCAGAGTCTGGACGATGGACGACAGACGATGGGTCCTGAGCATGCGAACGATGGAGAACAAAGTCAGCAAGGCCAACAGGATGCAGGCTCACCCTCACCCGAACAACAGCAGATGATGCAAAAGATGCTGGAGAAGATGGCGGAGCGGCGCAAGGAGCAGCTAGAGCAGTTGCCGAAGGACATCGGCGGGCAGATAAAGGGCCTGCGCGAATACGACTTCATGGAGCCGGACGCCCGCCAGCAGTTCCAGGAATTGCTCGACATGCTCCAGCAGCAGATGATGCAGAACAACTTCTCGGGCATGCAGAAGGGCATGCAGCAAATCCAGCAGGACCCCAAGGCGATGGAAGAGATGCGCGAGATGATGCGCGACCTCAACCAGCTTATGCGGGACCGTGCCGAGGGCAGGCCCAACGAGCAGTCGCGCTTCAACGACTTCATGCAGAAGCACGGGCACCACTTCCCGCCCGGCATCGAGAACATGGACCAGCTAATGGAGCACCTCCAGAAGCAGATGCAGTACGTCGAGAACATGCTCAACTCGATGTCGCCCCAGCAGCGCGCGGAGCTTGAAGAGGCGATGATGCAGATCATGCAGGACCCTGGCTTGCAGGCCGAGATGAACGAGCTTGCCATGCACCTGTCCCAGATGATGCCGCCGCAGCCGGGCCGACAGTACCGCTTCTCTGGCGACCCCGACGAATCGATGAGCATGGCCCAGGCGATGTCGGTCATGGAGCAACTCGACCAGATGGAGCAGTTGGAGCGGGAGTTGAACGCCGCCCGTCGAGGCGACCCCAACCTGGACAACATAGACGCCGACGAGGTGGAGCAGCTACTTGGCCCCGACGCCCGCCAGGCGTTGGAGCAGTTGCGCGAGCTTGCCCAGCAGCTAGAGGACGCGGGCTACCTGGAGTGGGACGGCAGCCAGATGCAGCTAACGCCCCGCGCGGTGCGCAAGGTGGGGCAGAAGGCGCTGCACGACATCTTCGGCATGCTTAAGAAGGACGCTTTCGGCAAGCACGCGATCAGCGTCAAGGGCAGGGGTGGCGAGCGCACCTACGACTCGAAGGCCTACGAGTTTGGCGACCCGTTCTACCTGGACCTCAACACCACGCTTGGCAACGCCATGCTCCGCGAAGGCACCTCGGAGGAGCGCAGACCCCGCACACCCAGACCGCACGTTCCAGGGCGGGAGCGTGCGGAAGGTCTGCACGACCTGGTGGTGCAACTCAAGCCTGAGGACTTCCAGGTCTATTCCACCGAGTACATGACGCAGTCCAGCACCTGCCTCTTGATTGACATGAGCCGCTCGATGCTGCTGCGGGGTTGCTTCCTGGCGGCCAAGAAGGTGGCCCTGGCGCTGAACCACCTCATTCGCTCGCAGTTCCCCAAGGACGACCTGTATATCATCGGCTTCTCGGGTTACGCGCGGGAGTTGAAGCCGGAGATGTTGCCCCAGCTTGATTGGAGCGAGTACCAGTACGGCACCAACTTGCAGCACGCCCTCATGCTGTCGCGGCAGCTACTCGGCAGGCGCAAGTCGCCCAACAAGCAGATAATCGTCATCACGGACGGCGAGCCTACCGCCCACCTGGAAGACGGCGAGGTGTTCTTCAACTATCCCCCCACCTTCCGCACGATACAGGAGACGATGCGAGAGGTAGTGCGCTGCACCCGCGACCAGATAACGATCAACACCTTTATGCTGGAGCGTAGCTACTACATGGCCGACTTCGTGGAGCAAATGACCAAGGTGAACAAGGGCCGCGCCTTCTACGCCACCCCGGAGGCGTTGGGCGAGTACATCCTGGTGGACTACGTCAGCAGCAAGAGGAAGAAGATAAAGTAGGGGGGTGGAATTCGAAATTGGAATTTCGAATTGCGAATTTAGATGGTATCCGACAAATTTGCAATTCGAAAT
>JALZHI010000216.1 GCA_030913985.1 Chloroflexota bacterium
AGTTCAGGGTGGGAGCGCCCGCGCGAGGGGTCTCGCGAGGAGTCTCTGCTTCCTCGGCACCGTCGCCGTTTAGCTCGTGCTTGTTGCGGCCGCCCTGGTTGCCCAGGATCGAGGTCACCACTTCCAACGCAGGGAGCGGCAGGACCACGTAGTCGTACTTGAGCATGTCCACCACGCTGAGGAGATGGGCGCTCAACGTCTTCACCTTGCCGAGGTTAGAGGCAGCCTGCAACAGGTTGGTCTCGCCGGTGGTGAAGATAAGGGCGCTGCTCTTATCGGTGATGTTCAGGTTCTTCAGGGTGTCGGACATCACGCGGGTGCGAGGCTCGATATCCTGGAAGCTCTCCACGAGCACCAACTGGCCGTCGCGGGCCTTGCCCGACAGCACCGAGCGGATTGCCAGGCGGCGCATCTTGCGAGGCATGGGCTGCTCATAGGAGCGGGTATGCGGGCCGAAGACCACACCACCATGCGTCCACTGGGGCGAGCGGGTAGAACCCTGGCGAGCGCGGCCGGTGCCCTTCTGGCGCCACGGCTTGCGACCGCCGCCGCGTACATCGGCGCGGGTCCTGGTGTTAGCGGTACCCTGCCGGGCGTTGGCCTGCTGCCGGACGACCGCCTGGTGCACCACAGCCATGTTAGGCTCGATGCCAAAAATCGCGTCGTCCAGTTCGATGCTCCGGACCACCTCGCCCGCTAGATTGTAAACGTTAGCTTGCACTGTTGTCTCTCCTTCGGAGAGAATTCTTAATTCTTAATTCTTAATTCTTAATTGGTTTGGTGCTCTATCGGCCTTCTTCAATTAAGAATTAAGAATTAAGAATTAAGAATTCCGCCGTTCTATTTCTTCTTCGCCTTTACAGCCTTGCGGACAAATACCATGCCGTTGGTGGGTCCGGGCACGGCACCCTTGACCATGATGAGGTTGCGCTCCGCGTCTATCGAGACGATGCGCAGGTTCTGCACGGTGACGCGGTCGTTGCCCATGCGGCCTGCCATGCGGGTGCCCAGGAAGACGCGACCGGGGGTCGAGCCGGGGCCGATGGAGCCGGGGTGGCGCTGGCGGTCGGACTGGCCGTGGGTGCGCTTGCCGCCGCGGAAGTTGTGACGCTTCATCACACCGGCGAAACCCTTACCCTTGCTGGTGCCGATTATGTCAATAGTCTCGCCAGCCGCGAACATCGTCACGTCGATGCGGTCGCCCAGCTTGGGGTCGTCACCCGCCTCGTCTACGGGTACTTCGCGGAGGTGGCGGACCAGGGGCAGCTTCTTCTTGCGAAGGTGGCCGCGCTCCGGCTGCGTGAGCCTGTCCTCTTCAACGGTCTCCCAGCCAAGCTGCACGCCCCGGTAGCCGTCGTTCTCAACCGACTTCACCTGCGTGACGATGCAAGGCCCGGCTTCGATCACCGTCACTCCGGTGGCGATGCCCCCCGCCTCAAACACCTGGGTCATGCCCAGCTTTCTACCTATAAGTGCCTTTATCATATTCGGTACTTGCTCCCTTCCTTGGAGTTTCGCTTGCCCAACCCGCGCTGCGCGCAATTCTTAATTTTGAATTCTTAATTCTTAATTGTTGGTCGTCTTCCGCCAATTAAGAATTAAACATTAAGAATTAAGAATTACCCGGCCGGGTTCTTGCGGCGTCGAGATGCCGAGGCAAGATTCCCGCTAAATGTTGATTACTTCCCCGCAGGCTTTGCAGGACCAGTCAGTGCCTATTCCTGCCTGTGGGGCTTTCTCACTGGACGAACCTAGAGCAATCATGTCGCTGCCGCACGTGGGGCAGGCTGGTATGTAAAGCTCCAGGTGATAGGGCACCAGTTGGTACTCAGCGTTGTAGATGAACGCGGCACCACACGCCCTACAGGTCCATACTAAGTTGTTAAGTGCCGCCTCGCTCCGGTACGCAACCATCATGTTGGCGCTACAGCCGGGACAAGGCGGAAGCGAGTTTTGAATGTCGAGTTTCGAGTAATGAGTTACATCGTCCATCTTCAACTCAAAACTCAGAATTCAAAACTCAAAACTAACGAATCTCCACGTCCACGCCCGCCGGGAGGTTGAGCCTCATCAGGGCGTTGATCGTCTTCTGGTTAGGCTCCACGATGTCGATCAGCCGCTTGTGAGTGCGAAGCTCGAACTGCTCCTGCGAGTCCTTGTCGATGAAGGGCGAGCGCATCACGGAGAACTTCTCTATCTTCGTGGGCAGAGGCACCGGGCCTGCCACCCGCGCTCCGGTGCGCTCGGCGGTCTCGACTATCTGCGCGGCAGACTGGTCGAGTATCCTGTGATCGAACGCCTTGAGCCTGATCCGTATTTTGGTCTTTTCGGCCATGTGAATTACTGCTCCTGAGTTTGACTCGTAACACGTAACGCGTAACTGGTAACCGTTCTTGCTTCGCTGCCCCTGTTACGCCTTGCGTCTTACGAGTTACGCGTTACGCTTTACGTACATGGGCATACAGAGGGGGCGAACTGGTTGAGGGTTCGCCCCCTGATTGTTGCTTATGCTTTTGCCTTCTCCACGAGTTCCTTGGCGACCTGGGCGGGTACTTCCTGGTAGTGATCGAACTCGAACGAGGAAGAAGCGCGGCCCTGGGTCATTGAACGGAGGTCGGTGGTATAGCCGAACAGGTTAGCCAGGGGCACGAACCCGCGAATGACCACGCCGCCCGCTTTCTGCTCGGTACCCTCGATGTGGCCTCGGCGGCTGTTGAGGTCACCGATGATGTCACCCATGAACTGCTCGGGGCCGGTAATCTCGATCTTCATGATAGGCTCGAGGATGGAGGTCTTGCCCCGCTCCACGGCCTCTTGCAAGGCCAGCGAACCGGCGATTTCAAACGCCATTTCGCTCGAGTCTACTTCGTGGAACGAGCCGTCCACCAGGGTGGCGCGAAGGTCTACGATGGGGTAGCCCGCACGTCCGCCGGCTTCCATCTTGCCCCGGATACCCTTGTCAACGGGGGATACGTACTCCTTCGGAATAGCACCACCCACGATCTTGTTGACGAACTCGTAGCCACCGCCACGGGTCTGCGGCTCGAACTCGACCACCACGTCGCCGTACTGGCCGCGACCGCCGGTCTGGCGCTTGTGGGTGCCACGCACCCGAATCGGCTGGGCCAGCGTCTCCTTGTAAGCCACCTGCGGGCGGCCCCGGTTGGCTTCGACCTTGTACTCACGGAACATGCGGTCGAGCAGCACTTCGAGGTGCAACTCACCCATGCCCGCGATGAGCACCTGGCCCGAGTCGGGGTCGGTCCTCACCTTGAAGGTGGGGTCTTCCTCGGCAAGCCTGATCAGGGCGTTATCCATCTTGTCCTGGTCCGACTTGGTCTTAGGCTCCACCGCGATGGAGATGACCGGCTCGGGGAACTTGATGCTCTCCAGGATCACGGAGCTAGAGGGGTCGCACAGCGTATCGGCGGTGAAGGTCTCCTTCAGGCCCACGATAGCGGCGATGTCACCGGCGTATACTTCCTGGATGTCCTCGCGGTGGTTGGCGTGCATCTGGAGCAGGCGGCCAACACGCTCCTTCTTGCCCTTGGTGCTGTTCAGCACGTAAGAGCCGGAAGAGAGCCTGCCGGAGTAGACGCGGAAGTAAGCCAGGCGGCCCACGAAGGGGTCGGCCACGATCTTGAAGACCAGCGCTGAGAACGGGGCGTTCTCGTCGGTGGGGATCTCCATCCACTCCTCGGAGCCAGGAAGCTGGGCCTTCACGGGCGGCACGTCCAGCGGCGAGGGGAGGTACTCGATAACCGCGTCGAGCAAGAGCTGCACGCCCTTGTTCTTCAGCGACGAACCCGCGAGCACAGGCACCAGGCGGGTGGTCAGGGTGGCGCGGCGCAGGGCGGCCTTTAGCTCCTCGGTGGTGATCTCCTCACCCTCAAGGTAGCGCAGGGTCAGCTCGTCGTCGCTCTCCACTATCAGCTCGATCATCTTCTCGCGCTGGTTGGTGACCTCGTCCTGCATGTCTGCGGGGATGTCACTCGACTCCATCACGGTGCCGAGATCGTCTGTATATATGTAGGCTTTGTTCTCTATCAGGTCGATGAGGCCCTTGAATGCCTGCTCGACGCCGATGGGAAGCTGGACGGGCACCGGGGTAGCGCCCAGGCGGTCCTTGATCATCTCAATCGTGCGCCAGAAGTTGGCACCCGTGCGGTCCATCTTGTTCACGTAGCAGATGCGAGGCACGCCGTAGCGGTC
Source organism: Chloroflexota bacterium (assembly GCA_030913985.1). Classification (GTDB taxonomy): domain Bacteria; phylum Chloroflexota; class Chloroflexia; order QHBQ01; family JADMIH01; genus JADMIH01. The sequence goes on from JALZHI010000216.1 coordinate 4,213, forward strand.
GGCCTGTCGCCACACCGTCTCGGACTGCGGCTCGACACCGGCCACGGCATCGAAGCAGACCACGCCACCGTCGAGCACGCGCAGGGAGCGCTCCACCTCGACCGTGAAGTCCACGTGGCCGGGAGTGTCTATGATATTGACGCGATGGCCCTTCCACTCGGCGGTGGTAGCAGCGGCGGTGATAGTGATACCACGCTCGCGCTCCTGCTCCATCCAGTCCATCGTCGCGGAACCCTCATGTACCTCGCCCAGCTTGTAGATGCGGCCGGTATAGTAAAGGATGCGCTCGGTGGTGGTGGTCTTACCGGCGTCTATATGCGCTATGATTCCTATGTTTCTGGTCTTTTCCAGAGAAAAGGCTCTGGGCACTGTGTTCCTCCATTTAGGATTGGGGATTTCGGATTTCGGATTTGGCCGGATATCAACTAAATCCGAAATCCGAATTCCCAATTCCCAAATCGTTAGTATCTGTAGTGTGCGAAGGCGCGGTTGGCCTCAGCCATCCTGTGGGTGTCTTCGCGGCGCTTGATGGTCACGCCGGTGTTGTTGGCGGCGTCCATCAGTTCGTTAGCCAGCTTGTCGCTCATCGTCTTGCCGTTGCGCTTGCGGGCCGCACCGATTATCCAGCGGATAGCCAGCGACTGGCGGCGGTCGCCCTTGATCTCGACGGGCACCTGGTAGGTAGCGCCACCGACGCGGCGGGGCTTCACTTCGATTACGGGCGTGGCGTTGCGCAGGGCCTGCTCGAACACTTCGAGGCCGGGGCGCTTGGCGCGGCGCTCAAGCTCGTCAATCGTGTTGTAGATGATCGTCTCGGCGGTGCTCTTCTTGCCGCGCACCATGAGCTTGTTCACGAAGCGGGCTACCAGCACGTTGTTGTACTTGGCATCGGGCAGCGTCGGGTGCTTCTCGTATCTACCTCGTCGTGGCATTTACCATTTCCTCCATTTGGAAATTGGAACTTCGAATTGCGAATTTCTTTTGGCGGCGCAAAAAACGGGAACCGCCCTGCGCCAACTAGATGCTTGTTCGCATCGCACACGGCGCACGGGACGGTCC
>JALZHI010000042.1 GCA_030913985.1 Chloroflexota bacterium
CATGACCGCGCAGAAGGGTGGGCACTGGCTGTCGAGCATGGAGACCTCCATCAGCATCATCAGCCTGGCCCACTACATGCGCGCCTCGCAGGAGCTTACCGCCGATTACACCTGGCAGGTGACCGCCTTCGATCAACTCCTGGGCAACGCTGTCGCCAATAGCTCCAACGTCACCCAGACGGTGACTATGAACCTGCCCGTGTCGTCCATGCCGCAGAACACGCTCAGCACGCTCGGGCTGGCCCGCAGCAGCGACCGGGGCAAGATGTACTACCAGGTGAGCCTGCGCTACTACGTGCCCGGTGAAGGTATCAAGTCGCGCAGCGAAGGCCTGGCGATCACGCGCAGTTACTATAAGGAAGACAGCGACGACCCGGTGAAGGAAGTCAACGCGGGCGACCTGGTGCGCGTGCGCCTGACGATAGTGGCCCCTGAGACCTCGTACTACGTGATGGTGAACGACCCGCTGCCCGCCGGGCTGGAGGGCGTGAACGGCTCGCTCAACACCACCTCGTTCACCGAGCGCCCACCCAACCCCATGGGCATCAACCAGGCGGACGCCTCCGGCAGCGAGTCCGACATGGGCTTCGACTACGGCTACTATAGTCGCTGGTGGCGGTGGGGGCCGTTCGACAACGTTGAGATGCGCGACGACCGCACGGTGCTCTTCGCCGGCTACATGGGCCCAGGCACCTACGTCTACGAATACTACGCCCGCGCCACCACCCCCGGCGTCTACATGTCGCTGCCCGCTCACGCCGAACTGCTCTACTACCCCGACGTGTTCGGGCACAGCGACGGCGGGCAGTTCACGGTCAAGTAAGGTATCCTGCGCTGATAACGTAGCTCATAGAGGGAAGGCCCCGCTGTAGAGGCACAGCGGGGCCTTCCCTGCTTCAACCCTTTTGACGGCGAGTTATATTCTGGTGCTTCAACCCCACTGCATAATGTTCAGGACCAAAGAGGGGCCTTGTCATTCTGAGCGTAGCGAAGAATCAGGTGGGTAAGGATGCAGTTGAACTAGGATGACCAACTCCCGCCCTTGTCATTCTGAGCGTAGCGAAGAATCTCGTCCCTTACCGGGGTGTTTCCCCTTGCAAATGCGAGAGTGTCCCACGAAGAAAGGTGGTATTTGGGTGGTGAGGGACGAGATTCTTCGCTACGCTCAGAATGACATGGCCTGATTTAGTGTCCGCAGTTCAACAACATCCCTCCCCACCTGATTCTTCACTGCGTTCAGAATGACAAGGCCCTCTTTGACTCTTTAACAGCAGCAGAGAGAGTTTTCCACAATGGAGTGGTCTTGTACGACGTTAGGAACAAGCGCGTGCGCACAGTGACACCCAGTTCTTGCGCCAGATGTTGAGAATTTCGCCCCTGTTGCACAGATGTGCTATACTGCTCAGTCATCTAGCCTCTACACACGACCAGGCAAAATGAAGAGGTAGCGTTAACAATTCTTTACCATATCAACGAGTACTATTTACACTCGTTCACTTCTTCGTGGTACATACCTTGCTATGCTAACGCATGAACAAAGAAGCCATGATGTCATAGATGCCGGCCTCTTCACGTTCCGCGTTTCCGCATGGCCTGGCACTCCAGGCACCGCACACCGGCATGTAAGGCCTGTATGCAGGTTGCATTTTCAGGCATTTTCGTGTATTTTACGCGCTCGCACGGCCAACCACGGGGCAGAGCAGCCACCAAACATGTATTCGCCGTGTCTTCCATTTGTGAAGGTGCGGACGTTTCGACGGTTAAACACATTCTTGCCAGGCAACTCCATACGTTCCTATGGATATTACGCGTAGGGAGGACGAGAGGGAGATTAGCACGTGAGCAAACAGGTTCTAATTACGGGGGGTGCCGGGTTCATCGGCTCTCACCTGGCCGACGAGCTACTAGCACGCGGCTACCAGGTGCGGGCGCTGGACAACCTCACCGAACAGGTGCACGGTCCCGACCGTCCCAGGCCCGATTACCTCAACTCCGAGGTTGAGCTGGTAGTCGGTGACGTGCGCGACCCCCAGGCGGTGCGCAAGGCCCTCAAGGGCGTTGACGCCGTGTACCACCTGGCGGCGGCCGTGGGCGTCGGACAGAGCATGTACGAGATCGAGCGGTACACCGACGTGAACAACATCGGCACCGCAGTGTTGCTGGAAGCGCTGGTCGAGAACCCGGTCGAGCGCCTTATAGTAGCCTCGAGCATGAGCATCTACGGCGAAGGGCTATATAAAGCACCCGACGGCTCCATCTCCGAAGGCCAGGACCGCGACATAGAGCAGCTAAAGGCCAGGCAGTGGGAGGTCCGCAACGCCAGGGGCGAAGTGCTCACTCCGGTAGCCACCCCCGAATCGAAGACCCCCTCCCTCGCCTCAGTGTACGCACTCTCCAAGTACGACCAGGAGCGATTGTGCCTGGTGGTGGGCCGGGCCTATAACATCCCCACCGTGGCCCTGCGCTTTTTCAACGTGTACGGCACCCGCCAGGCACTCTCCAACCCCTACACCGGAGTGCTGGCGATTTTCGCCTCTCGCTTCCTCAGCGGCCAGCCACCTCTCATTAACGAGGACGGCTACCAGCAGCGCGACTTCGTGAGCGTGTATGACGTGGCGCGGGCCTGCCGGCTCGCGTTGGAAGTGCCGGAAGCGGCGGGGCAGGTCTTCAACGTGGGCAGCGGCCAGCGTTACACGGTGCGCGAGATTGCCGCCCGCATGGCCCCCCTGCTCCACAAAGAGCATTTGCAGCCCGAAATCACGGGCAAATATCGCATGGGCGACATTAGGCACTGCTTCGCCGACATCACGCTGGCGCGGAGGGTGCTCGGTTACGAGCCTGAAGTCACGCTCGAAGAGGGCTTGACCCAGCTAGCGGGCTGGCTTCAGGAGCAAATTGTGGTAGACTATGTCCCGCAAGCCTATGCAGAACTCGCCACACGAGGGTTGACAGTATGAAGGAGCATCATAGTCGGGCAGCAGGCACCGTGAACGGCAAATCCGGCGGAAATGGTGTGCATATAAGCCCGAACAACGGCCATGTTACACATAATGGCCTCATGCCGAACGACATATCCACCAGCGACGCCGGTGGCCCTGATGAGCGCCCAGTCCTCATTACAGGGGGTGCCGGATTCATCGGCACCAACGTGGCCCATCGCTTCCTCTCCGAGGGGCGCAAGGTGCTCGTCTACGACAACCTCTCCCGCGCAGGGGTCGAGCAGAACCTGGACTGGCTCAAGGAGACGCACGGCGACAGCGTGCAGGCCGAGATAGCCGACATTCGCGACGCGGCAAGTTTGCGGGCCGCCGTGTCCGGGGCTGCCGCCGTGTTCCACTTCGCCGCGCAGGTGGCGGTGACCACCAGCCTGGAAGACCCGATTGAGGACTTCACGGTGAACGCCCGCGGCACAATCAACCTGCTGGAAGCCTTGCGCGCTCTGGACAACCCGCCTCCCCTGATATTCACCTCCACGAACAAGGTGTACGGCGGCCTCGAAGACCTGGAGTTCCGGGCCGCCGAGAGGCGCTACGAACCCGCCGACCCCTTCATCAAGATGTACGGCATCAACGAACGCCGCCGCCTCGACTTCCACAGCCCCTATGGGTGCTCCAAGGGCGCTGCCGACCAGTACGTGATTGATTACGCCCGCACGTTCGGGCTGAAGTCGGTGGTCTTCAGGATGAGCTGCATCTACGGCCTGCACCAGTTCGGCACCGAGGACCAGGGCTGGGTAGCCCACTTCCTCCTGCGGGCGCTGCACGGCGAGCCTATCACCCTGTACGGCGACGGCTTGCAGGTGCGCGATATCCTCTTCGTGGACGACCTGGTGAACGCCTTTATGCTGGCCCTCAAGAACATCGACACGGTGTCAGGGCAGGCTTTCAACATGGGCGGCGGCCCGTCCAACTCGGTCAGCCTGCTTGAGGTGCTGGATATTATAAGCGACGTGCATGGCAAGCGGCCCAGGGTGCACCTGGATGCCTGGCGGCCTGGCGACCAGCGTTACTACGTCTCGGACACGGCCAGGTTCCAGGCTGAGACAGGTTGGAAACCCCAGGTTGGCGTGCGGGAAGGCATCGAGCGGCTCTACAACTGGCTGCACGAGAACCGTATTGCGATACCCTCCCCCCAACCCCGCATGAGCAGCCCTTGGGCCGCCCCGGTGTTCCCCGCCCCGGTGGGAGTTGGAGAGGGCGCGGAATGAGCGACCTTGCCGCCGTCACAACTGTGGGCGCGGCAGGTGCGGTTAGCCAGCACACCGGGCATCGCAAGCCGAGGGTCGGCTTCCTGGGGCTTGGCTGGATAGGCAGGCACCGCATGGAGGCCATGCATGCCAGCGGCTTCATAGAGGTAGCCGCCATTGCCGACCCCGCAATTGAGACGCAGGAGCAGGCCGCCGCAATTGCCCCCGAAGCTAACCTCATGGGCGGCTTGGACGACCTGCTGTCGGCGGACCTCGACGGCATAGTAATCGCCACCCCCAGCGCCATGCACGCCGAGCAGTCCATCGCGGCCCTCGAACGCGGTATCGCCGTTTTTTGCCAGAAGCCCCTCGCCCGCACCGCAGAGGAGACACGCCGGGTGGTGGACGAAGCCCGCGCCGCCGACCGCCTCCTGTCGGTGGACCTTTCCTACCGCTACGTCGCAGGCATGGACCACGTGCGTGACATCATCCGTAACGGCGAGCTAGGCGACGTATTTGCCGCCAACCTGGTCTTCCACAACGCCTACGGCCCCGACAAAGCCTGGTTCTACAACCCCCAGCTTTCGGGCGGCGGCTGCGTTATAGACCTCGGCATCCACCTGGTTGACCTGGCACTTTGGATGCTCGACTTTCCCGAAGTGGCGAGCGTGCAGAGCAACCTCTACGCTGATGGCAAGCCTCTCGACGGCAGGACTGGCATCGTGGAAGACTATGCCGTCGCCGGCATGGAGTTGAGCAACGGGGCGAACGTACAGCTTGCCTGTTCCTGGCGGTTGCAGGCCGGACGCGAGGCGATGATCGAAGCCTCGTTCTACGGCACGCAGGGTGGCGCGGCGCTGCGCAACGTGAAAGGCTCGTTCTACGACTTCAGCGTGGAGCGGTTCCGGGGCACCTCCAGCGAGGTATTGAGCAGCCCCCCAGACGAGTGGGGCGGGCGCGCGGCGGTGGACTGGGCCAAGCGCCTGGCCGCCGGAGAACTGTACGACCCTTCGATAGAGCGCATTGTGGACGTGGCGGCTACGCTGGACAGGATTTACGGGCGATGAAGGTGCTCATGACGGCGGACACGGTCGGCGGCGTCTGGAACTACTCGCTGCAACTGGCGGACGCGCTCGCACCCTACGACGTGGAGGTGCACCTGGCTACGATGGGCGCGCCCCTGACGCTCGCACAGCGCACCGAAGCCCTCGGCATCCCCAATCTCACCGTCCATGAAAGCACCTACAAGCTGGAATGGATGGACGACCCCTGGAATGATGTCGCGGCGGCGGGCGCATGGCTGCTCGACCTGGCGCGGGACATACAGCCCGATTTGGTACACCTGAACGGCTACGCACACGGCGCGCTGCCCTGGTCGGTGCCGGTGCTTGTAGTGGGGCACTCGTGCAGCCTGTCGTGGTGGGAGGCGGTGCATGGGGAGGCCGCGCCTCCCGCCTGGGACCGCTACCGCGAGGAGGTGCGCCGGGGCTTGCAGGCCGCCAGCATGGTTGCAGCACCCTCCGGTGCCATGCTTGCCGCCCTCGAGCGGCATTACGGCCCGCTCCCTAACTCGACTGTGATCTACAACGGGCGTGACGCCTCTCTCTTCTCACCCGCCTCTAAAGAACCTTTAGTGCTGACGGTTGGCAGGCTATGGGACGAGGGGAAGAACGTGGCCGCTTTGCGCTATGCGGCTACAGGGCTGGACTGGCCGGTGTACGTAGGTGGGGAAGAGCAGCACCCTGAAGGCGGGCGCGTGAGCCTCGGTGATTTGCACCCGCTGGGCAGGCTCTCCCCGCGCGAGCTAGCGGATTGGTACGGGAGGGCCGCCATTTACGCGCTGCCCGCCCGCTACGAGCCGTTTGGCTTATCGGCGCTGGAGGCGGGTCTTGCCGGGTGCGCGCTCGTATTGGGCGATATTCCTAGCCTGCGGGAGATTTGGCGCGAGGCGGCGTTGTTCGTGCCGCCCGAGGACCCCGCGACTTTGCGGTTGGCCCTGGACGCTCTTATACAGAACCCGTCGTTACGCACCGAGATGTCCCAACGCGCTCGCCGCCGGGCGATGGGGTATAGCGTCGGGCGCATGTTGCAGGGCTACATCGCGGTTTACAACGCGCTGGTAGCCGGGGAACTGGCCGCCGACTGGAAGGAGTCCGCCGCTTGCGTGTCGTGATGTTCTATCACTCGCTCGTGTCGGACTGGAACCACGGTAACGCCCACTTCTTGCGTGGCGTGGCGACGGAGCTACAATCGCGCGGCCACCATGTCGATGTCTACGAGCCGGACGATGCGTGGAGCGTGCGAAACCTGCTAGAGGAGTACGGCACTGAGCCAATCGCGCGCTTCCACCTGGCTTACCCGGCGCTACGCAGCACCCGCTACGACCTCGAAACGCTGGACCTGGACGAGGCCCTGGATGGCGCGGACCTGGTGCTGGTGCACGAATGGAACGATCGCGGCCTGGTGGGGCGATTGGGCGAGCACCGTGCCCGCACCAATACTTACAGGCTGCTGTTCCACGACACCCACCACCGTGCCGTCACCGAGCGCGAAAGCATGGCCGCCTACGACCTGCGGCATTACGACGGCGTGCTGGCCTACGGTCAGGTGCTGCGTGAATTGTACCTGGCGGAAGGTTGGACGCAGCACGCCTGGACCTGGCACGAGGCCGCCGACACGCGTCTGTTCCACCCCATCGAGGGAAGCGAGCAGGAGGGCGATCTCGTCTGGATCGGCAACTGGGGCGACGATGAGCGCACCGCCGAACTGCACGAGTTCCTGCTTGAGCCTGTAGAGTCGCTTGGGCTGAAGGCGCGAGTATACGGTGTGCGCTACCCCGGCCACGCCAAGGCAGCCCTCGCGGCGGCCAATATAGAGTACGGCGGCTGGCTGCCCAATTTTGAGGTGCCGCAAGTATTCGCCCGCTACCGGGTGACGGTGCACGTACCCCGCCGCCCCTACACGCAGGCCTTACCCGGCATCCCCACCATCAGGCCGTTCGAGGCGCTGGCGTGCGGCATCCCCATGATCTCCGCGCCGTGGGACGACGTTGAGGGGCTATTCACGCCCGACAAAGACTTCCTTATAGCCCGCAATGGACGCGAGATGAGGGACCACTTGCGCCAGGTACTATCGGACCCGGATTTAGCCGCCGCGCTCGCCGCTCATGGCCTCCGTACCATACTGGAGAGGCACACCTGCGCCCACCGGGTAAACGAACTGCTTGACATTTACGGACAACTATCTGGCGCAACACAAGAGATGGCCGGGGTAACACGTAACACGTAACACGTAACGAGTCGGCTTATTACGAGTTACGAGTTACGAGTTACGTGTTACGCGTTACGAGACAGGAGAGTAACGACAACATGGCGAACGGACTAAACATAGCTTTTTTCGGCTCCAGCCTCGTTTCGGCTTACTGGAACGGCGCGGCCACGTATTACAGGGGCCTCATCAGGGCGCTGCACGCGCGTGGGCATAGCGTCACCTTCTACGAGCCGGACGCTTACGAGCGCCAGCAGCACCGCGACATCCCCGACCCCGAGTGGGCGACGGTGGTGGTCTATCCGGGCGAGGGTGAGGACGGTGCGTACCGGGTGCTTGAGGCCGCTCGCGGGGCGGATGTGGTCGTCAAGGCTAGCGGCGTGGGCGTGTTCGATGACCTGCTTGAGCGCGCGGTGCTTTCGCTTCAGCGGCCCGGCACGCTGGTGGTGTATTGCGACGTGGACGCGCCCGCCACGTTGGAGCGCGTGCACAACGACCCCAACGACCCGTTCCTGCCACTCATCCCACGCTACGACCTGGTCTTTACCTACGGTGGCGGCGACCCGGTGGTGAACGCCTATAAGGCCCTGGGTGCCCGCGACTGCGTGCCCATTTACAACGCGCTCGACCCGTCCACTCACTATCCCGTACCGCCTGACCCTCGCTTCGAGGCCGACCTGGGCTTCCTGGGCAATCGCCTGCCCGACCGGGAGGCGCGCGTGGAAGAGTTCTTCTTACGGGCCGCCGCTCTCCTGCCCGACCAGAGCTTTCTCCTGGGCGGTAGCGGCTGGGACGGCAAGGGGATGCCGCCGAACGTCAACAACGTGGGCCACGTTTACACCCGCGACCACAACGCCTTCAACTGCACCCCCCGCATGGTGCTCAACGTCAGCCGGGAGAGCATGGCCCGCTTCGGCTTCTCCCCCGCCACCCGCGTGTTCGAGGCCGCCGGGGCCGCTGCCTGCCTCATCACGGACTACTGGGAGGGCATCGACCTCTTCTTCGAGCCCGGCACCGAGGTGCTGGTGGCGCGGGACGGCGCGGAAGTGGCCGAGCACGTAAAGAGCGTAGGTCACGAACAGGCGCGGCGGATAGGTGAGGCGGCGTACCGGCGGGTGCTGGCCGAGCACACCTACGCTCACCGGGCTGCGCAGTTGGAGGCTTTGCTCAGCGGCGCGCGGCTGGCCCCTGCGGGTGGCCCGTCCAACTCTCAAGCCACCGGAGCGGCCTGCTGATGACCCAGAGCCTGAATATCGTCATACTGGGCCTGTCGATCACTTCCTCCTGGGGCAACGGCCACGCCACCACGTTCAGGGGCCTGGTGCGCGAGCTTACGCGCCGGGGGCACAGCGTGCTCTTCCTGGAGCGCGACAAGCCCTGGTACGCCTCCAACCGCGACATGCCCGACCCCCCCTGGGGCCGCACCGAGCTATACAGCAGCCTGGATGACCTCAAGGTACGCTTCACGGAAGAGGTTCGCGAGGCCGACCTGGTGATAGTCGGCTCCTACGTGCCGGAGGGTGTGGCGGTGGGCGAGTGGGTGACGCAGACCGCCAGGGGAGCCACCGCCTTCTACGACATCGACACCCCCGTCACTCTGGCAAAGCTGGAGCGCGGCGACACCGAATACCTGGCCCCGCACCTTATCCCCAGCTACGGCATGTATCTCTCCTTCACCGGCGGCCCCACCCTCGACCGCATAGAGCGCCAGTACGGTTCCCCAATGGCCCGCGCCCTCTACTGCTCGGTAGACCCGGAACTGTATTACCCGATTTGGGAATTAGGACTTCGGATTTCGGATTTAGAAGATACCCCAACAAATCCGAAATCCGAAATCCCAATTCCCAAATCCTACGACCTCGGTTACATGGGCACCTATAGCGACGACCGGCAGCCGCCGCTCGATTTGCTGATGTTGGAGCCTGCGCGCAGGTGGGCGGAGGGTAAATTCATCGTGGCGGGGCCGCAGTACCCGGACCATATTGTTTGGCCGACCAACGTGAGCAGGGTGGAGCACCTGCCGCCCGCCGAGCACCGCGAGTTCTACAACGCCCAGCGATTTACCCTCAACATCACGCGGGTCGACATGGTGAAGGCCGGCTACTCGCCCAGCGTGCGGCTGTTCGAGGCGGCGGCTTGTGGGGTGCCCATCATCAGCGATTACTGGGACGGGTTGGATACCGTCTTTGAGTTCGACACCGAGATATTGGTGGCGCGCTCGCCGGAGGACACGCTGTCTTACCTGCGCGACCTTTCCGAGGAGGAACGCCAGGGTATTGGCGAGCGTGCGCGGCAGCGAGTGTTGCAGCATCACACCTCGGCGCACCGGGCGGCGGAACTTGAGGGGTACGCACTGGAATTGCTCGGCAAGCAACTCGTACCTAACGCGCAATGAGCCGTACGCGTACCGGGACTCGATTTTGCTAAATGAAGCCGTCGGGCAGGAAACGGCTGCCTCTACAAACACAATCCTACTCTAGCGTGGTGAGCATTATGGCAGTAGACCAACATGTACAACATTCAACTGACGGCTTGCAGAGCGAGATTGATGCTCTAGGCCCGTGGTTCCACAACCTGCACCTGCCGGACGGCACGCAGACCGCACCCGAACACCCGCTGGGTGACTTCCCCTCGTACAAGTGGGACATACTGGCCCCCCACTTACCCGAGGACCTCACAGGGTGGACCGCGTTAGACATCGGCTGCAACGCGGGCTTCTACAGCTTCGAGCTAGCCATGCGGGGAGCGCACGTTACGGGTATTGATGTGGACCAGCACTACCTCGACCAAGCAGCTTGGGCCGCCCGGCAGTTCGGCCTAGAAGACCGCGTTACGTGGAAGCGGATACAGGTGTACGACCTGGCTCATACCGGCGAGCAGTACGACCTGGTGATCTTCATGGGCGTGCTCTATCACCTTCGCTACCCGATGCTCGGCCTCGACATAGTCACTCAGAAGGTAAAGCGGCTGATGGTCTTCCAGACGCTGACGATGCCCGGCATGGAGGTCTACGAGCAGACCGACCAACTCGGCATCGAAGACCGCACGCCGATGCTGGAGCCGGGCTGGCCGAAGATGGCTTTCATAGAGCACCGCCTGGCAAACGACCCGACCAACTGGTGGGCTCCCAACCATGCAGGGGTGGAGGCGATGCTGCGGGCGAGCGGCATGCGCGTCACCGAACAGTTGGGGCACGAAATTTACCTGGCCGAACCCGACCCGGAACACCCTTCGAGTATGACTACCTGGAACAAGGACGAGTTCCTATCCGCGACGGGGCAGCTAAGGCAAGACCAATTTTAGACACAGAGAGAGACCAAGTAATGTTTACGCAAGCGCAGGAACCCGCCTCTCCGTTCAGGAAGGCAGCTATCCCACGCGACCCAAACAGCATGCCCTATGTGGGGCTGGCCCCAGGCGGGCGGTACTTCATGACCGAGGACGGCGAGCCCTTCCTGGTGATAGGGCACAACGAGGCGCTGCCCTGGCCCCGCATGTACCACATGCAGGACGAGCGCGACATAGCGACCGTCGAGAGCTACGTCAAGATGATGGCGGAGCACGGCGTCACGGTCGTGCGCATCATGTTGGAGTATTGTGAGGACGATCAGTGGTTCTTCGAGGACGCGCAGGGCATGCCCGTACCCAGCACTGTGCAGTATTGGGACAACCTGATAGGGCTGTGCGAGCGGTACAAGATACGGCTGCTGGTGCAGTTCTGGGACACTTTCTTCATGTCGAGGCGGTGGGAGTACCACCCCTACAGCGCGCCCGGCAGCGGCTTCGACGGCCCCGGCAGCTTCTGCACCTCACCCACCGCGCTGGAGGCCCAGAAGCGCCGCATCGCCTTCTTCATCAACCGCTGGGGCAACTCGCCCACTATCTTCGCCTACGACCTGCTCAACGAGATACACCCCTACTGGGGCGGCACTCCCGAAGACCAGCACCGCTGGCTGACCGAGATAGGCCAGTTCACCCGCAACTGCGAGCTTGAGCGATGGGGCAAGCGGCACCTGCTCACAGTGTCGATATTCGGGGCCAAGCCCGAAGAAGGCTACGGCGATCTAGTGTTCCGTCACCCTGAGCTAGATTTCGCCAGCACCCACGTCTACGAACTGGGCCTGGTGGACAACCCGGAGAACACAATCGACTGTGCCGTAGTCATGCGGGAGGCGGTGAAGTACGCCTTCAGCCAGATGCCGGACACCCGCCCCTACACCGACAGCGAGAGCGGCCCCATACACCTCTTTATGGACCTGAAGCTGTTCCTGGAGGAGCCGTTCGAGAGCGAGTACTACCACAACATGAGCTGGGCGCACCTGGCAACCGGCGGCGCGGGTAGCGGCATACGCTGGCCCTTCCGCGACCCCCACTACCTGACCCAGGAGATGCACGAGGTACAGCGGGGCATGTCGCGGTTCGTGGCGGGCGCGTCGGAGTGCGGTTTCGACTGGCTCAACTTCTCGCCGCAGCCGGTAGATGAGGCTATGCAAGTGGTGAGCCGCCTGGTGGAAGCCGACGGGCCGCTGCCGGTGCTCCCCTTCAGCTGTTCGGACGGCAAGCAGGCCCTCATGTGGCTCCTGCGCGACAAGCGCGTGACCGCAGACGACACACCCATAGCCCCCGCCGACATAATGATGTCGTGCCTGCGCGAGGGCAGCTACGTAGCCGAGTTCTGGGAGACCTATTCGGGCGAGCGACTGGGAGAGTACAAATTCGAGGTAGTTAGTCCTGCGCAGACAGAGTCTGAAACCGGCGAGGCCGAACCGCAGACGCGAATACCGCTGCCCGCGTTCGGTATAGACCTGGCAATGACGGTGAGGGCCAACGCATCCTCCATAGCCTCACAATGATTGATGTTAGCACCCAAAACTGCCCCTGTCATCCTGAGCGCAGCGAAGGATCTCAAGAAGGTGAGTAGGGATGCTGTCGAACCCTTGGAACATGGACCTGAAGGTTCAGCGTAGCGGTAGAAGTAACATCTGAGATCCTTCGCTGCGCTCAGGATGACAGGGGGAGTGGAGTCCTGTTAATCACCCGGTTACATCATCGCAACGTCTTGCACGCAACACCATAGACAGCATTACGAGTTACGAGTTACGAGTTACGAGTTACGAGTTACGCGTCACGAGTCCCGTACACATGCCCAATACCGCACCACAATTCAAGCAAGCCGCCATCCCGCGCAGCCCGGACAGCATGCCGTACGTGCGGGTCGCACCGTGTGGGCGGTACTTCACGACCGAGGATGGCGAGCCGTTCCTGGTGGTAGGGCACAACGACGCCATGCCCTGGCCCGGCATGCACAACCTGCACTACGAGCAGGACATCGCAACAACAGAGAACTACATCAAAGACCTCGTAGCGCATGGTGTCACGGTCATACGCGTCATGCTTGAGTACGTGCAGGACCGGCACTGGTTCTTCGAGCGGCCCGTGGGCAACTACCTGCCGGAGGCGGTGCTCTACTGGGACGACCTGGTTGGCCTGTGCGAGCGTCACGGCATGCGCCTGCTGGTGCTCTTCTGGGACACCTTCTTCCTGTCGCGCAGGTGGAAGTACCACCCCTACAGCCGCAAGGGCACCGGCTTCGACGGCCAGTGGAGCATGTGCACCAGCCCGCAAGGCATGGAGCACGAGAAGGCCCGCATCCGCTTCTTCATCGACCGCTGGGGCAACTCGCCCGCCATCTTCGGCTACGACCTGTTCAACGAGATACACCCGCACTGGGGAGGCACCCCCGAAGACCAGCACCGCTGGATAACCGAGATGGCGCGGTTCGTCAAAGGCTACGAGCTGGAGAAGTGGGGCAAGCGGCACCTGCTCACGGTGTCGGTGTTCGGCGCGTTCCCCGAAGGCGGCTACATCGACCTCATATACCGCCACCCGGAACTCGACTTCGCCACCACCCACGTCTACCAGAACGACGCCAAGGACAACCCGAAGGACACCACCAGCGGGGCCATCACCATGCGTGACGCGGTGCGCTTCGCCTACGCCAACATGGCCGACGCGCGCCCCTACATGGACACCGAGAGCGGCCCTATCTTCGGCTACATGCACACCCGCAAGCGCCCTACTGCCGAGTTTGAGAACGAATACTACCACAACATGACCTGGGCGCATCTGGCGACGGGCGGGGCCGGAAGCGGCATGCGTTGGCCCTTCCGCGACCCACACACCCTCTCGCCCGGCATGCACGACGTGATGCTGGGCATGTCCCGCTTCATCATGTCCGGTCCCCTGCGCTGGCTCGACTTCTCACCGCAGCCGTTGGACGACGCTCTACAGGTGGTGCCCCGCGAGGCTGCCGGAGCTAGCGGCGACCCGCACGTTCTACCGTTCGGCTGCTCCGACGGCAGGCAGGCGCTCGTCTGGCTGTTGCGAGACTCGCGGGTTGCGGACGACGCGGTGGCAAGCATGCCCCTCGACTTGCTTCTCCCCGGCACGGCAAGCGGCGCGTACGTGGTGGAGTTCTGGGAGACGTACGACGGCAACAGGGTAGGGGAAGCGCGGGTAGTTGCAACGGATGGTACTATAAGGTTGCCGCTGCCGGACTTCGGGCGGGACCTGGCGGTGGCGGTAAGAGCGCATGGGTAACAGGGAGGCACTATGATAGAAGCCATCAAGTTCTGGAACGAGCCGAACAACATGTCCCACTGGGACTTCGAGGTGGACCCCGGCTGGCGCGACTTCTCTCAGATGACGGTCATGGCGGCCCGCGCGGTGCGGGAGGTGTGCCCCGACCTCTGCTTGGTGCTGGGCGGCATATCCCCTATAGACCCTGAGTTCATTCGCACGCTGGAGAAGCAGGGCGTGCTGGAAGTGCTCGATGCCGTGGCCGTGCATGGCTTCCCGCTCGACTGGAACCACTGGCAGATAAACGACTGGCCCAACAAGGTGGCCGAGATTGAGGCGGTGAGCCGTCTACCCGTGTGGGTGACCGAGGTAGGCGTGTCCACCTTCGGCGCGGACGAGGTGCAGGTGTTTGGCCTGCAACGCACCGCCGAACTGCTGCTGGGCAGGGTGCCTCGCGTCTTCTGGTACAGCCTGTTCGACCTGCCTGCCGCCTGGGAGGCTACAACTAGACATAAAGAGAGCGAAGGTAGCTCCTATTACCGCCATTTCTACATGGGCCTCATCCGCGCCGACGGCACTCCCAAGCCCGCGCTCGACCACTTCAACCCGGAGATGGGCATATGCCAGTGGTTCCATTTCGAGGATCACCGGCTCGATTTGGCCGTAGAGTGGCTCAGGCGCATGGGTGTGAAGAGGTTGCGCACCGGGATAAGCTGGGCCGACTGGCACCGCCCCAACGCGGTAGAGTGGTTCGACCGCCAGATGCGCGCCCTGGAGGAGTTCGACACCACTGTGACGCTCTGCTTCACCCCGCCCTCTCGCGGCAAGCTCCCTCACCACACCAGCCCGCCGGTGGACCTCGGGGAGTTCGCCTATTTCGCGGCGCAGGTGGTCGAGCGGTACGCCCTGAACCACCTGCCGGTGCCCCGCTAGGCAACCATGACCACCTTCCTGCTCATACGCCACGCTAACCACGCTCTGCTGAAGCGCACCCTGGTAGGCCGCACTCCCGGCGTTCCCCTTGACGAAGTGGGCAGGGAGCAGGCCGCCCGCCTGGCGGACCGCCTGGTGGACCTCAAGCCGCTGGCCCTTTACAGCAGCCCGGTGCAGCGCGCTATGGAAACGGCGGCACCCCTGTCCGAGCGGTGGAGCCTGCCGGTGCAGGTTGCGGAAGAGTTCTCCGAGATAGACTTCGGAGAGTGGGCGGGTCGCGATTTCAGCGACCTCAACGACTTGCCTCAGTGGGAGTATTTCAACAGCTACCGTAGCGGCACCCGCCCCTCAGGCGGCGAGTTGATGCTTGAGGTGCAGACTCGCGCCGTGGTCGGCCTACAGCGGCTCCACGCGGAGTACCCCAACTCCCTCATCGCCATAGTGTCCCACGGCGACGTAATCCGCGCGGCCCTCAACTACTACCTGGGTGCCTCCCTCGACCTCTTCCGCCGCCTCGAAGTCAGCCCCGCCTCGGTAAGCATCCTCGAACTGCAAGACTGGGGTCCGCACATCCTGCTGGTGAACCACCTCGGCGACCTACCCCAACTCCCCTGACCTACGAGTGCCGCAGCTCCATCCTGGTGAGTAACCCCTATGCCTCTCTTACAGGACCAGACACCCCTCTGTCATCCTGAACGCAGTGAAGGATCTCAAGAAGGTGGCATACGGATGGCGTTGAACTATGAGCAACAAAGGCGGGGTGCTGAAGGTTCGCCGTAGGGGTAATAGGAGCATCTGAGATCCTTCGCTGCGCTCAGGATGACAGAGGGGTGTCTGGTCCGTCCCATCGAAGCCGCGAGACTATACTCTCCCTGGCCTTCTAAGCAACCCTGCTAACTGCTCCTTGTAGCGGTCATACGCCGCCCAGAGTCGCGCTTGTTCGGCGGGGTCGTGTACGGCCATGTTCGCGCACATGTGGCATTGTCCCGCACGAAACGCGGCGTAGGCCATGCGGTAGAAGGCAAGCGCAGAAGGCGGTATAGCGTCGCCTCCCGCCGAGTAGAAGGCTTGCAGCAGCGTCCGGCTGCCTTCCTCATCAAGGCCCCATTCCACCATCGCCCCTGCTATATCCCAGGCCACCGGCTGTGTGCCTATGCAGGTGTGGTCCCAGGCGTGCCCGGCGCTGTCTGCCTTTACCAACCGCCCGTCGTGACTGCGTATCCACTCGTGAGGTGCCATGCGGCCATCGCCGTAGCTGCCGGAGCTATATCCCGACGCACGCAAGTCGTCAACCCCGTGGCGCGTACGTTCGGCCACTTCCTCCCCCAGCGCCTCCCAGGTGTTCCAATAGAGCATCTCGGCCAGCCTACGCGTGCTTGCCTCGTACTGCGCCACGTTCAATTGAGGGCCAGCCACCGCTACGATATACTGCCCCATGTGCCGGAGCAAATCCGGGCTACAATCTTCCGGGCCAAGCGGCGTTCCCTCCACCCACAGTGTTGCGATGAAGCCATTTACAACACCTAACGGTTCCGCCGTCCACCCCTGGGCCGAACCTTCAGCTAACCGCGACTCCACTAACTCGGCTGTGGTCGCCACATCACCCGGCGCGCCACAAAGCCCCTCGAACTTGAACAGCACGCGCCTGCCGCTCCGGGTCGTACAGAGGTACTTGGTGCGCTCGAACGGCGCGCAAACATGCGGCCACGTGCTGCTGTTCCGGTATAGCAACCTGCGCCATTGGCCCCCACTTACATCCTCAACCTGGATTACAGGGTCCGACTCATCCCGCGAGGTAAGCCATACCCCCAGCGCCTCGGCCAGGGCAAGCCCGCCGAAGCGCATCTCCTCCAGGGGCACCACGTACCTGGGCGTGCCCGACCACCAGGCCCGCACCTCTTCGGAAGCGGCGTTCCCGGGCTCGTTGCCGTGCGCGGGCAAGAGGCTAATCTTCTCACGAGGCAGCCCGGCCCGGACGAGCGCCTGCCCCACCGCTGCCATAGACGAGCCTGAAAGCCCCGGCCCCTCGTCCACGACCAGGCCCCACTCAGCGCCCGCTACCTGTTCCGGCGAAACATAAGCTTCCCTTTGGAAGGGGTGCCCCGTAGGACGGACGGTGAGGCTTGACACGTCCCAGCCATGCGCCCGCAACGTAGCCGATACGGCAGCAGCCAACGTGGTGCCTATGCTGCGTACCCCAACCACTACCACGCTTTTGCGCTCCAAGATGGGATGGTCAACCAGCCAGCGCAGGGCGGCGGCGCAATACTGCTCCGGGTAGAGGGTATAGAAGGCAAAGCCCTCCGGCACCTTGACTGTTACCCTTGTGTCGGGCGGCACCCCCCCTGCCCCCAAATAGGCCAGCGCACGGGACAGGTTCTCGCCTGGGTCTATGCTGCCGGGATCGAGGCCGTTCTGCCCGGCCCACGTCGAATAGAATGCCATACCTACTTGTGCGGTGACCTCGTGCAGGCTGGTGTTGTAATCCTGCTGCCTCGGCGCGTCAAAGGCGTCATACGCTGCTTGCTCTAGCTGCCCGGCAAGGACGAGCGCGTCCCGCAAGTGCTGCAACCGTTCCCCGCCTCCCTTGTCGCCGGACCCTTCCAGCAAGGACGCGATTCGCTGCCCTAGCTGTTGGACCAGGGTAACCAGGCTCTCTTCGTACTGCGGATCGCCGTAGACTATCATGACCCTGCCTTGCCGTTCGACCACATAGTATCTGCCTTGCCGCCCCACCCTGAAAATGCAAGAGCCGAGCCAGCATGTAAGTGGAAGGCCGCCAACTTCGGGCTTGGGTGTTCGTCATGACTCCTGGAGCGTGGTTAATGATTGTTTACTGAAGTCACCATCTAAAACCATACCGAACCGTGCTTGCGTACGTTATATGTATGCAGCCGTGTAGTAGCACTCCTCTAGATCCACAGCCCGAATACCCCCCTCCCAGGTTCGGCCAAAATGGTGGCAAACATCGTGCAGTTATGTGGAGTGCCCGGCTAGGCACAACAATGATCCATAGCAGAATATTTGTGTCGAGGTGCGAGATGGCAAGATATAAGCTTACCCTCCAAAGTAGCCGGCCTAAATTGAACGTAGCAATCATAACCGCGCTCCTGGCAGCTTTATGCCTGGGGACTTTCAGCGCGCCATCCACTGCTAGCGCACAGGTGACGCAGGAGACCGGGCAGGCCCAGTACGCGCCCTCCTCGGTGGTGTTCAGCACCGCGCCGGGCAGCTATGGCGGCCTGTGGATAGGCGAGATGAGCGGCGGGGGCAACGTCAGGAGCGGCCCCAGCATCCAAAGCCCGCGTATCAAGTCGTGGGGCGCGGGGCGGCGCGTGTTGCTCTACGAAGGCGTGGCCGATGCGAGCGGCGGTCTCTGGTACCGGGTGTCCGAAGCGCCGGAGCAGCCGATGTACGTGCATTCTAGCCTCGTGCGCCGGGTGGCCGCCGTCCAGTTCGAGGCGGGCAAGTACCGGGGCAAGTGGGTCAACATCAACCTGACCCAGCAGGTAGTTACCGCCTACGAAGGCGGCACACCTCTCCGCGTGACGCTCGCCTCCACCGGCACCAAGAAGCACCCTACCGAAGTCGGCGTCTGGAAGATCTTCTACAAGCTGCCCAAGCAAGACATGGACGGCGGCAGCAAGGAACGGGGAGATTACTACTACCTCAAGGACGTACCCTACCCGCAGTACTTCCACAAATCGGGTGAAGGTCTGCACGGCACCTACTGGCACGACAACTTCGGCCGGCCCATGAGCCACGGCTGCGTCAACCTGAGCACCCCCATGGCGGGCTGGTTCTACAACTGGGCCCCGGTAGGCACCACCGTTTGGTCGCACTACTAAATCAGGAGACGGAAACGCCAAGACGCCGAGACGCCAAGGACGCGCAGAGATTAGGATTGATTGGTTATAAGCAAGAGGAGCAGGGTACGTAATGTCGTACCCTGCTCCTCTTTGTATTCTCCAAACCCTTAAAACACTTGGCGCGTCCTTGGCGTCTTGGCGTCTTGGCGTTTTCGTCCTCTAATCACCACTGTTGTAGGACTGGACCGAATCTTGCACCCATGTAGGGCGACATGGGAGAACGCTTCCTGTAAGCCATGAATCCACACATTGATCGGAGTGAGTGCTATGAACAACCCACCGGACGATAACGAGAGTGCCCGTTCGAACTACGTATTCGAAAGCCCGCTGGCGTCGGGCGCGAAAGAAGGCGAGGGCATGAGGGAGCCGCATGAG
Source organism: Chloroflexota bacterium (assembly GCA_030913985.1). GTDB lineage: Bacteria > Chloroflexota > Chloroflexia > QHBQ01 > JADMIH01 > JADMIH01. The sequence continues at coordinate 19,210 of JALZHI010000042.1, forward strand.
GCGGGCGAGCGGATCGCCAGCGTGGAGCCTTGGGAAGAAGGGGAGAACACGCAGGGCTTCCAGCACGGCTCGTGGAACTACGTGCATTCGACCAACAACGAGGTAGGCCCCGCTCTAGCTGAACCCGGCAGCGGCAACGAGGACCACCCCGATACCGCCCATGCTGAAGATGCCGGCTGATGTAAACGAGGCGTGACGCAAGCCGCATCCGCACTGCAACCCACATCACGCCAAACAGGAGGAACACCAAAGAATAAGAGCATCTGCCGTACCCACTCATGGGAAATACGGCAGATGCTCTTATTCGTTGACTACTCTATACGTTTTGTTACTTATGTAATGCGCCCGTGTAATGCGCATGGGGTTACGCGCTCCGCTGGAATGGGTCCGCCTCCACGCACAACATCTCGATAATGGCCCTACCCATCGGCCCGTCCACCGGCTTCAATTGCTCGCGAGGCCCACTGTAGGCGCTGCGGTGCGACCAACCATCGGTTTCGGCGGGCACCAGGTAAAGATTGCCGTCCGCCCCTTCCACTATCCAGTTGAGGTACAGGGGTGTCTTGTCGCCCAGGTACAGGTGAGCGTGGGCCGGGTAATAGACCTGCGGCCTGGCATGGGGTGTCTGCCTGCTTTCTCTCGTCGCCTGTGTGTGTGTTCGTGCTCGTCGTCGAGTGTATGTCTCCAAGTAGCTATCTCCTCTCTTCGCCGTCGTCATTGACTAGCGGGGCGGTCGCGGCACCGGGGAGGTGTGAACCCGCAACAACCATAACCAATTATAAGCAACAGAAATACCTCGTTATGTCTATTTTCGCTACAAATTCGCTCGCATCTGGTAAATAATTGTGAAGGCGCTCTTTGCCTGCTATGCCTTTCAGGTGTGCAGCTAGGGTCTAATCACATGCTTTCCTGGGAGCAAACGGTTTTGACAAGGTGGCTATTTTCTGGTACAATAGTGCGTACGCAAAATGGACCGCTAGCTCAATTGGCAGAGCAACTGACTCTTAATCAGTGGGTTCCGTGTTCGAGTCACGGGCGGTTCACAAATCACGATTTTGTGCGTGAATAGAGATGATAATTTGACGGGGCGAAGTCGGAAATGCCGAGTTTCCGCTAGCACAGCGCTCAAAGAGCATCTGACAGACTGAACGGAGAGTTGCAAAAGCGACTCTCCGTTGTGTTCATTTGCGGGTAAGCTACAAGTTCACGTTTGATGGTTGAGGGGGTACCCTATGAGTCTCCAGGTCGTGGTCCTCGGCAGCCTCAATATGGACCTCACAATACGAGTGCCTCGTCTACCGCAGCCCGGAGAGACGATAACCGGCCACTCGTTTTCCAAGATACCCGGCGGTAAAGGGGCCAACCAAGCAGCGGCGCTGGCAAAACTCGGCGCACACGTGCGGATAATTGGGCGCGTGGGGCAAGACTCGTTTGGGGTCTCACTCGTAGACAGCTTGACCGACGCGGGAGTTGATACTAGCCTCGTGGCGCTCACGGACGGAGTCAGCTCAGGTTTGGCTTTTATCTTTGTCGACGACGCCGGTGAGAACGTAATCGTGCTAGAGCGGGGTGCCAACGGTCTGCTCACACCCGGTGATGCGAGCGCCGCTAAGGAGAGCATTCAGAAGGCTGGTGCCCTTCTCTTGCAGTTGGAGGTCCCGCTTGAGACCGTTATCCAGGCTGCCCAGGTAGCTAAATCGGCTGGTGTTCAGGTTATCCTGAATGCCGCGCCTGCCGAGCTGATTCCCGACCTACTGCTTGAGTTGGTGGATGTCTTAATAGTGAATGAGACCGAGCTTTTCGTAGTGTCCGGTTCAGACCGCAGTCTACGAGAGGCAACCCAGGCGCTGCTCGCGCGAGGTGTAGAGTCTGTATTGGTTACTCTTGGGAGGAAAGGTTCCATGCTGGTTACCAATCAAGGCACGACCCAAATGCCCGCCTTTGAAGTTGAGGCTGTGGACAGCACTGCCGCAGGCGATGCCTTCACGGCAGCGTACGTATTGGCACTCCTGGAGGGGTTCGACTCCCGCTCTTGCCTGAGGTTCGCCAGCGCCGCCGCCGCTATCAAGGTGACCCGCCGAGGAGCACAGCCCGGTCTCGCATCACGTCTTGAGGTCGAGGATTTCCTGGCCGCTAACGACTGACCTGACAAGTGGCCTCACCTACTTGACAACCTGTAGGTACAGGGTTAAAATTGGGCACCGGTTGCACAGTTGCACAAGCACTTGGCCAGGCTGTTCCGCTACGAGACCCATTCTCGCTCCGCTAACCAGTCATTAGTAGCCTTGTACGTTATGCTTAGCTCTATATGGCCCGGCTTACCCCATTGTCAAACTTACCTCCTTCCGCGTCCGTTTAGAACGGCGTGTATTGTTGCTCGCGAAGTCCCTTTCTGGGTTTCGCGGATTTGTTCGCCTGCTGCCCCCTACAGTTTGGGCCCGCTATCTCTCAACATTTCGCGCTGATTTGCAGGCTATCCACTATGTAGAGAGGAGGGAAGTTGCTTATGCGAAACTGCCTCTGAGGCGAAGGAGGCGGCACATGACCCATGTACCTCTCCACCAGGGCGACTGAGGACCGCGCCAGCGATGTACGGACACCCCCAATGTTTGTCCGGTGGCTGATGCGGGTTTCGCGCAAAGTTGCGCCGGTTTGGTGAGTCGATTAACGTCACTGAAGGAGGGAAACCTGTGAAAGGCAAAGCTTTATTTACGCGGCTGACTTTACTCATGGTGCTGATTCTCGTTATTACAGGCTGTGATGCGGGCGGTGGTAACACGGGGGGTAACACGGGTGGGAATACGGGCGGCCTGCCCAAGCTAGCCAAGAAAGACAAGTACAAGGTCGGGTTTGCGCAGACGGAAAGCAACAACCCCTGGCGTCTCGCTCAGACCGAGAGCATGCAGACTGAGGCGGCCAAGCGGGGTCATGAGCTAGTCTACACCGACGCTGCGGGCTCCGCGGCCAAGCAGGTCTCGGATGTAGATTCGATGATCGCCCAGAAGGTAGATGCGATCTTCCTCGCCCCGCGCGAAGAGAAGCCATTGGCTGAAGCGGTGAAGCGAGCTAAAGCGGCAGGTATCCCGGTCATCCTCCTCGACCGCAACGTGGACCAGAGCCTCGCCAAGGCCGGAGAGGACTATGTGACCTTTATCGGTTCCGACTTCATCGAGGAAGGCAAGCGAGCTGCCGAGTGGCTAATCAAGGAGACGGGTGGTAACGCGAAGATCATAGAACTCGAAGGCACAACGGGCTCGTCCCCGGCCAACGACCGCAAGAAGGGCTTCCACGACGCAATCGCGGGTACTCCCGGCATGCAGGTCCTCGCCTCCCAGACTGGTAACTTCGCCCGTGACGAGGGACGCAGAGTCATGGAGACGCTACTACAGGCACACCCCGACGTGACCGCCGTATACGCTCACAACGACGAGATGGCTATCGGCGCTATCGCTGCGCTTGAAGCTGCGGGCAGAAAGCCGGGCGAGGATGTCACCATCGTCTCGATTGACGGCAACAGAGATGCCCTCCAGGCCATCATCGACGGGAAGCTGGGCGCCACCGTAGAATGCAATCCCAGGTTCGGCCCTAAAGCCTTCGACACGCTTGAAGCCTACGCCAACGGGGAGCAGATACCCCCGAAGATTATCAACCCTGATAAGTTCTTCGACGCCAGTAACGCTGAGGAGGAACTTCCCAACTCGTACTGATTGGGGAAATCGCCGGGTCCCGCCGCTTGACCCCTGCTCAGTCGGGCATTGGAACAAGCGAACAAGTGACAGGAGGGCGCAAGGTTGCGCCCTCCTGTCACAGCCCTATATCTCTATGCACACGAGCTAGAAGGTGAGGTGCATGTGGAGCAAGTTGAGCCGCTCCTCCGCATGGAGGGTATCACTAAGACCTTTCCCGGGGCCGTAGCCCTGCAGGACGCTTCGCTGAGCGTAGGTCGCGGTGAGGTACATGCCCTGGTAGGCCAGAACGGGGCCGGTAAGTCGACGCTTATAAAGATCCTAACGGGTGCCCACCGCCGCGACGGAGGCACGATTATCTTCGACGGACGGCAGGTTGACTTCCACTCGCCCCAGCAGGCCCAGGCCAACGGCGTCAGCACTATCTACCAGGAAGTCAACCTGGTCCCCTTTCGCTCTATAAGCGAGAACATCTTCTTGGGGCGCGAACCTCGCCGCTTTGGTCTGATCGATAGACGACGCATGAACGCCGACGCCGCCGCACTCCTGGAGCGGTTCGGCATACGTGCGGATGTGACCCAACCCCTCCTCTCGTTCAACGTTGCCACCCAGCAGATGGTAGCGGTGGCGCGCGCCGTATCGTTCCAGAGCAAACTGGTGGTAATGGACGAGCCGACCTCCTCTCTTGACGAGCGCGAGGTGGCAACTCTTTTCGAGGTAATTCGCCAACTCAAGAGCGAGGGCGTCTCCGTCGTTTTCGTCAGCCACCGTTTGGACGAGTTGTATGCCGTCTGCGACCGAGTGACCATCATGCGCGACGGCAAGACGGTTGAAAGCCGTTCCATGGCCGAAATCACCAAACTGGAATTGGTGGCAAGCATGCTCGGCAAGGAGTTAGGCGAGATAAGACGCTCCGGTGCCACCGGCTTCGGTGAAGGCGTGCATCACGCCGAACAGCAACTGCTCGACGCTCGCGACCTGCGGCGGGACCGCGTGCTGCAGGGCGCATCGCTCAGCGTTCGGGCGGGCGAGATCGTAGGTTTGGCCGGTCTGCTCGGGTCCGGCCGCACGGAGACCGCCAGGGCGCTGTTTGGCGCAGACCCTGTACAGGGCGGCGAGGTACGCATGGAAGGCAAGCCGGTGCGCTTCAAGTCCCCGAGGGACGCCATTCGTGCAGGGTTAGGCTTTTGTACGGAGGACCGCAAGACGGAGGGCATCATCCCTCACATGTCGGTGCGGGAGAATCTTACCCTGGCGCTCCTGCCTACCCTTACGCGGTACGGCATCGTGGATCGTGATAAGCAGCAAGCTATCGTTGACCGGTTCATAGAGCGTCTGCGGATCAAGACGGCGGGTCCCGACCAGAAAATCCGCGAGCTTTCAGGTGGTAACCAGCAAAAAGTGTTGCTGGCGCGCTGGCTGTGCATGAACCCCCGGCTCCTTATCCTGGACGAACCCACTCGCGGTATAGACGTGGGGGCCAAGGGTGAGATCCAGGCCCTGATCAACGAATTGGCCGACCAGGGCCTTGGAGTGCTGATGATTTCCTCCGAGATTGAAGAGCTTACCGAGGGTAGCGACCGGGTCGTAGTGCTACGAGACGGAAAGACGGTGGCCGAGTTGCCACACGAGGAGGTCACGCAGAGCGCTATCATAGACGCGATGGCGCACGGGCCGGACAACGTTGCCGATGCCGAGGCCGAGGCTATGGTTGTGGAAGAAGGGGAAGTCCGTGGCTAACATTGACACCACCGTGCCGCGACCGGGACGCCGTCTGGCGGTGCCTGCAAGGCTACTTGGTGCCGGGCAAACCTATGGCGCTCTGGCGGCCCTGGTGCTGCTCATATTATTCAACGTTATCTTTACCCGCAACTTCCTAACCGAGCAGACCCTATATGTAAATCTCACCCAGGTAGCCACGGTCGTTATCGTAGCCACTGGCATGACCCTGGTGATCGCCACGGGTGGCATAGACTTATCGGTAGGCTCACTGATGGCGATAGCCGGGGCACTGGCACCCATCATCTTTCTGAGTTCGATACCGCCATTCAGCGATCCGCTGGCGGGGAACGTCCTGGCGTTCCTCATACCGGTGCTGGTTGCAGGGGCCTTTGGCCTATTCAACGGGGCGTTGATAACGCGCTTCAAAATCCAGCCGATCATCGCAACGCTGGTGCTCTTCATCGCGGGCAGAGGCATTGCCCAGGTGATGACCAACGGCAACCTTCAGGCGTTCACCAACCCCGGCTTCCAGTATATCGGGCTGGGCCGTCCGCTCGGTATTCCGCTACAGGTCATCCTCATGCTTGCAATCGTAGCTCTCTTCGCGTGGATAATGCGCGTGACCATCTTCGGACGGCACGTGCTGGCGGTGGGTGGCAACGAAGCGGCGGCGCGACTCTCGGGAGTGCCTGTTAGCCGCGTCAAACTGGCCGTCTATGGTATCAGTGGTCTACTTTCCGGTATCGCGGGCCTTATCGTGATTGCGCGAAATTCGTCTTCCGATGCCAACCTGGTGGGCCTCGATATGGAGCTTGATGCCATCGCCGCTGTCGCCGTGGGCGGTACGCCTCTAACCGGGGGACGCGCCACTGTCGTAGGCACGCTGATAGGCGCGCTGATCATACAGCTGATCCGCTACACGTTACTGGTACATGGCGTGCCGGACGCGGTGGCGAGGGTTGTCAAAGCCGCGATCATTCTGCTGGCAGTTTACGTACAACGACAACGCCAATCCTGATATCAGATCAAAGGAGAGCACATGGCAACCGTTCAGGCTTCGTCCGGCGCGCCACGTTGGCGTCAGGCCTCCACTATGGCACGGGCCGCCAGCCTGATCCAGCGACAGGGGGTGCTCATCGCGCTTGCGGCACTCATCCTTTTCGGCGCGTTGCGATACGAGAACTTCCTGTCGCCGTACAACATCAGCACAGTGCTACGCTATAATTCTATGTTCGGCCTGATTGCGTTGGGTATGACGTTCGTGATCATGACGGGCGGGATCGACCTGTCGGTCGGCTCGGTTGCGGCGCTGGCAAGCGTGATCGCCGCCTTGCTCAGTCCCTACGGTATGTTGCCCGGCGTTATCGTACCTGTTCTGGTGGGCATGTTGGTTGGTTTCACCAACGGCGTGATAATCACGCGGCTAAACATACTGCCTTTTATAGTTACCCTTGCGATGCTCCTGGCAGCGCGTGGCCTGGCGCTTATATTCGCGAATAACACCTCCGTAGGGGTTTCCTACGAGACCGACTTCACCTATTTTGGAAACGGCAACCTGTTCGGACTTCCGATACCGGCCATAGTGCTGTTCGTTGCTTTTCTCCTCGGCTCTGTGGTGCTAAACTTCACCCGCTTCGGCAGGCACGTTCTTGCAGTGGGTGGCAATGAGGAGGCATCTCGCCTGATGGGCCTTCCTGTGGAGCGCACCAAGATTGGGGTGTACACGCTGAGCGGCGCGCTAGCGGCGCTGGCTGGGGTTATCCTTGCTGCTCAATTCGGGGCGGGGCAACCGACCGAGGGTCTAGGCTGGGAGCTTTCCGCTATCGCGTCGGTAGTAGTTGGGGGTACCCTCCTCACCGGGGGCATGGGTTCGGTCGGCGCTAGCCTGGCAGGCGTGTTGCTGCTTGGCCTGATCTTTAACATCCTTAACTTTGAGAACGGTCGCGGATCGATCAGCCTTAGTGCCTATTGGCAATCGGTGATTAGAGGCGGCTTCCTGCTCATAGTAGTGCTACTGCAGAACCGGCTGACCCGCCGCGATCAACGCTAGGTATATGATGGCAGGCATAAAGTTGCTTGTGGAGGGCGTTTGAACTAGAAGGCAATCCTCACGCAACATTCAAAAATAGTGTTGATAACTACACCCAAAAGGAGGTATCGTGCGGGCGCGATAGCACTGCGCATAGGTGCGGGTGCCTCTTAATCAGTGGGTTCCGTGTTCTAGTCACGGGCGGTTCACAATAGAATAGGCACGAAAGAGGCTCAGATGTTTTATCACCTGAGCCTTTTTGTTGATCTGATCACCGATTTACGACAGTTTTACGACAAGTAGGCTATGTACCTATGAGTATACCTGGTTCAAGAAGTAGACTGCCCGCAAGGACTATGTCTTGAATTTCATTGCCAAACTCTCCTTTGCCCTTACCCGTCCTTCTATATTCCTAGGTGCGTGTGCACGACCCCCTCTTTAGTTATATACAGCTCGAACGTGTTGTCCTATTTTTATGCGATATTAGTCGATTAAAACTATTGATTCTATCAACCATTGGTGCTATTATAATTCCAGATGTGCCTATGAAAGCACGTCAAGGAAGCTGTCAGCCTTTGCTGTCAGCGATGTCGTGTTTCTCATAATCAGTAAGGATGCTCCTCCGCAAATGAAGACAACCCGTAGTGCATCGGGCCTCCTTTATATTCTTGTTGCTGCAGTTGCTGGCGTTCTGTTAGTCGTTGTACCGCCAATGCTAGCCAGTAGTTACCAACAGGTAGCCTCAGTTAGCTCCCTCTTTGGTTACATATATTTAGCAATTCTTGGAGCCATCTTTATCGCAATTGGTCTAACCATTTTTAGGTTGTGGCGTAACAACCAAAGAAAGCTACAGGGCCTAGCACGCAATCACCTGAGTGCTCCCCAAAAGGAAGACGAAATTAAGAAAGGACTGAGCCGTACGGAAGATATCCTTAAAGATGCGCCTAGCGACATGAAAGTTGCGATTGATCCTAGTTTAGCTGATCTCAAGGATAAGATTGATAGTCAAACACTTGAGATTGTTGCTTTTGGAACTATTTCAAGTGGTAAATCTGCCGTTCTCAACAGCCTCGCCGGGAGACGTGTTTTTCGCTCAGATGTGGTAGGCGGAACTACAGTGCAACGCGACGAAGTTCCTTGGCCGGGTGCGGACAAGGTCACTTTAGTCGACACGCCTGGCCTAGGTGAAGTCAAGGGTGGGCAGCGCGCTCTAGTCGCCGTAGGGGCGGCGGAAAAGGCTGATCTCATAATTTTTGTTCTAGATGGAGCTCTCAAGAACTCGGAGTTTGAAGCTATTAAGACTCTGGCGATGCTCCAAAAACGCATAATCGTTGCTTTGAACAAAGCTGATTGGCTTTCTGAGCCCGACTTGGTGAGGCTAACAGAGCAGATACGTGAGCAACTCAAAGGCTTGGTCAGGAGTGAGGATATCGTTTCGGTACGCGCACTTGACACGACACGGCCGCGCACGCGTGTTATGCCTGACGGCACTGAAATCGAAGAGACGGTACCAGTGCCTGCAGATATAACTCCACTCGCAGAGAGGTTGTTGTCGATAGTCGAGAAAGATGGTCGTGACCTGCTACTTACCAACCTGCTTTTACAGTCGAATTCGCTTCTTGCCAATGTCAGAACACAAATGAAGCAAACACTCGACAAACGTGCCCACGAAATTGTGTCCAAGTACATGTGGGAGGCAGGTGCCGCTGCCGCCATTATCCCGATTCCGGTGTTAGATCTGGCAGCTGGAGCTGGCTTATCTCTGAAGATGGTTGTTGAGTTGGCACGAGTGTACCGACAGCGTGTTGATTTAGACACTGCACGAATGATGGTAAGCGAGATGGGAAAAAACTTGGTTGGTACCTTTGGCGTCACAGCAGTATCATCACTTGCAGCTTCAGCCTTCAAAGCAGTGCCTGGTGTAGGTACTATCGTCGGCGGACTTTCACAGGGCCTAGTTCAGGCACTTATTACTCGTTGGATAGGGCTGGTCTTCATCGATTACTTCCGCGAGCAGTCGCAGTTACCTGATGCTGATCTGAAGTCGTTGGCAGAGGAACGATGGAAACAGATCACACAACCTGCAGAGATCCTTCAATTAGCGCAAGAGGGCTTATCAAGACTAGCAACCAACAAGTCAAACAAATAACCCGAGAGGAGAGAATGTGATGAACGTCAGCGTATTGGACACGGTAAGACAGACCATGGAGGAGTATGAGCAGCGTGCAGAAACAGCACCAAGCATTCACTATGAGAGCTCCCTGGCAGCGGTGCAAGAAACGCTCGCGGAATTCGAGCGCAACACGGTTGATGAAAATCATGCCCTCACGGAAGAACTTACTGAACTGACGGAGATGTCTGACAAGCTGAAGGCTGGGCACTTAGATATTGTAGTTTTCGGTGAAATTAACACGGGTAAGTCCTCAATGATCAATGCTCTCATTGGACGAGAAGTGGCCGAAGTGGACATACGTGGTGGCAAGACCGTCAAGGAGAGCTTTAATCAATGGGGTGAGATTACTTATGAGGTCTCCAGTGCGGGGCTTGGAACCGTTCGCCTTGTTGACACTCCAGGCATAAACGAAGTCGGTGGTGTTGAGCACGCGAAACTAGCGGAAAAGGCTGCGAAACGCGCCGATCTGGTTCTTTTTATCGTTGATGCTGACATAACTCAGACTCAATATGATGCACTGAAGCATTTGGCTAGCCTCAAGAAGCCAATGATCCTCGTTCTAAACAAGGTGGATCGAATAAGCGTGCCGGATAAGGAAAAACTCAAGAGTATACTGAAGGAGCGAGCTAATCACTTTGTTAACGACGGGAACATTGTCGAGGCTGCTGGGCGCCCACAAAAAAGATCGCGCTTGGTTGTGCTGGCCGACGGCACCCAGTATGAAGAAATTTTTCAGCCCGAACCTCAGATCGACGCGCTTAAGGAAAGAATCCTTCAGGTGCTTAGCGAGGAAGGCCAGGCTCTCATAGCCTTGAATGCGTCACTCTTCGCTGCTGATACAAGTGACAGAGTCAAGGTAGTAAGAAATGAGCTTCGTAACCAGCAGGCCCAGAAGATCATCATAAGGCATGCCGTCCTGAAGGGCCTCGCAGTAGGCGGCAATCCTATACCAATTGCCGATGTAGCAGGTGGTATCGCGGTAGACGTAGCAATGGTGAGGTCTCTTGCAACACTCTACGGAGCTAAATGGAGCAAGCATCAAGCCGGTGAGTTGATAAAGTCGGTTGCACAGTCTGCTGGTTGGGTAACGGTGGCAGAAATGGCAACCCACGGTCTTGTGAACGTACTCAATGTAGTCTCCCTAGGTACTACTTACCTCATCACGGCCATCCCGCAAGCTGTCGCAGGTGCCTGTGGGAGCTATATTGTAGGTAAGGCTGCTCAATACTACTTTGTGCACAGTGGCTTTGACATTGGTGCAAAGGCTGTTGTTCAGAAGATACTGAATGATGCTGAAACACAATCAGTGTTCAGCAGCCTGAAGAAACAGCTTATTGAGGAGCTAAAGACGAACCGGCATGCTAAGAGTGAAGATTAAAGCCCATTGTCTAAACCAGGAGCTAGTTGACCACAATTGCTGACATCAACTTGGATTTGGTAGTGATTCCTGGCAGAGGGTTCGCACTTGGAACTCTGCCAGGAATGCCGCTGGAACACTGTATTGTCGAACAGGAGATACATTGCATGATCGAAATAGCTGCCTTCGGAAAAGTGTCAGTTGGTAAGTCGGCTCTCCTGAATGCGATCTTCTCAACCGATGCTTTCATAGTTGACGTGCGGGCAGGTAGCACGGATAGTGTAAGAAAAATACAGGCCAGCCTGGGGGAACAAAAGCTAGTAGTAGTGGACACGCCGGGCATCGGAGATATAGCAGGACCACAGAGGACCCAAGCAGCACAGCGCGCTGTACAAACAGTGGAGTTGGTCTTAGTTGTCTGCGACAGTGACTTGACAGACTCCGAGTACACGGCGATCCAATCTGTAGCCCAGTTTGGTAAGCCCATACTGGTTGTGCTCAACAAAGCTGATGCATTGGACTCGCGTGACCGACGTGTTCTAATTGCTCAAATTCGTAAGCGTTTGAAGGACATTGTTGAGCCAACTAATGTCCTGCTCTGCGCGGCAAATCCTCTCAAGCATTATGCTCGTGTGGACACTAGCGGCAATCTCGAAGAGTGGACAGCGAGAGCTACTCCGGATGTGAGTGGGGTGCGAAGTCGGATAATCCAAATCTTACACCTTGAGGGGGAAGACCTCCGGCAACTCAACAAGTTGGCCCAACAAGCAGATATTGAAGTACTCAGGAGAGAGACTGCAAAGGCGAGAGCAGATTCCATTATTGATGAGTATGCGTTGGGCGTGGCTGTGGGTGTAGCGGTGAATCCAGTTCCCTTGCTTGACCTATTCGGCGGGGGCACTGCCGTTGTGGTCCTGATTGGTAAACTGGCGGAGTGTCATAGCGTCGACATACGAGAGGGCGAGATTAAGAAACTTGCCCAGTTACTCATTACACAAGGTTGGAGGGAACTTTGGCCCTCTGTTGTTCCTATCGTCGCGGGCGCTCTCCTGAAAAGTATCCCTTTTGTCGGGTGGGCAATTGGTGCACTAGGTCAAGCTACAGGTGCTTACTATATAACCTACATCGTTGGGAAAACATGCTCCGAATATTTCAGCCGGAACATGCAATGGGTTGAGTCAGTGGAAGAAACATTACGGCAAGTTATTGCCCATACAGACAAGAGAAGTGTCTCACGTAATGCGGCCACCCGTATCAAGGCACGCGTTGAGAGCTTAGGTCGATAGTAAATTTGTCCGATCTAACAGTCCTGCATAGCCGCAAGGTCTGCTCCTCATATCTGACCTATTTGCTTCGTGGAGAGTAGCTGATCCATCCGCTCGGAGTTGGCCTTTTCCTTGCTCATTATAGATATGCCTGTTGGTGTCTGAAGTCACAGACATCTGACTGTGGCCTAGTATCTCCATGATTTCGCGCATTGACGCGCCCTGAGCCAATAGCAAGGATGCGCATATGTGCCGCAGGTTATAGAGACGCTGGTGTGGCAGTCCTACGGCCTGCAGCGCCGTTTGTAGTAGCCGGTACACGTTGCGATGGATGAGCGGCCTGCTCCCTACCATGCCCCTTATGCGACCTTCTGTGCAGAATATTAGATCGTTATCTTCCCAGGCTTGCGCCCTCTCTTGCTCGAACCGCTGCCCGTCCTTACGATTTACGTTATTTGACGTATTGACATAAACGAGCCGGAGCTATATACGTTACAGTAGCTCACATCCCGGCATCACCCTATAGCCGCAACCCCCCGCAGCTATTAGTCAACCATCCACAGTTCGGATTGGGAAGTATATCTATATGCAAATGGCCCCTGTTCGAAGCGCAATGTCTCGTATGTTACTAGCCGTATGCACGGCCCTACTGCTCACGACCGTGAGTCTTGTTGCTAGCTTCACGGTTGCTTCGGGCCTTACTTCTACCGTACTGGCAGCAACTCCGGTCACAGTCGGCGGAACGGCCCTGGTGACGAACACCGACGGCGATCCGATCAGGGTGCGAGAAGGCGCGGGCGTTGAATTTACCCCGGTAACCGTGGCCTGGGAAGATGAGTCGGTTACGGTACTTGCCGGCCCCGTGACCGATAAGACGGGCATCCGGTGGTTCAAGGTGCAGGCGCAGGGTGGCACCGGCTGGATGATGGCCCAGTATCTCCGGGGGGCGGACAAGGCACAAGCCACCTATAAGTCCGGTAGCCTCGCCCAGGTAGCTAATACTGATGGCGACATGCTACGCGTCCGTTCCGCGCCTAACACCGACGGCAGGGTCATCGCACGCCTCAACCCTGGCGCGACAGTCACAATACGGTCGGGGCCGGTGACCGACAAAGCAGATATTATCTGGTATGAGGTCACAGCGAGCGGCACCACAGGCTGGGTAATGGCGCAGTACCTGGCCCCCGCACCAGACGCACCAGACCCCTCCCCGACCAGGAAGCCTACGGACACGGTTCGAGCTACACCAACCACAGCCGCCGCACCTGCTACTCCCACCGCCGTCCCGGCCCAGAGTGGCGCTACCTCCACCAGGGCGCTGTACCGCCAGTGGATGGAAGAGGCTCGCGCGATGTACCCCTACCGCGAGAGCATCGACAAGATGTGGAGTGTGATGATGTGCGAGTCCGGGGGCAACGCAAGCGCTTCCGGTGGTGGTGGGGCGTGGTTGGGCCTATTCCAGTATGCTCCCTCGACCTGGCGCGGTAGCTGGAACCCGTACAGGAACAACAGCATCTGGGACGCCAAGTCGCAGATATTCGCAACTGCAAAGGCATGGAGCATCGGCATGCAAGGTGCCTGGACTTGCTACTATAAATAGAAGCTATCTCATAAACCTTGAGTCTGAGAAGAGCACATCAGGCCCACCCTGTCATTTCGAACGGAGTGAGAAATCTCGTCCTTTACCAGGATGTTACTGCTTTCTTGTGGTACAGAGTGACTAAAAGAAAGGGGTTACTTGGGTGCTGAGGGACGAGATTTCTCACTCCGTTCGAAATGACAAGGTGGGGCTTTGCTTCTTATATTCTGCTCCGGTATTTACCAGATAGCTTCTAGTATGTAACACGGGAACCTGTATAGGTAGCGCAGTAAGAGGCGTCCTGAACTTCAGGACGCCTCTTGCCTTAGTTGACGACTTGCACGGCAGGCTGGAACTTTGCCTATCCGGCCCGCTGGTGTGCCGTGTAAGCTACTTCGAGCTACTTCTCACGTTGCGGCTGCGCCTGGCAACGAGACCGGCAGTTAGCAGACCGAGGCCGAGCAAAGTAAGCACCAGGTAGAAGGAAGAATTGGTCTCTCCACCCGTGTTTGGCATGCCGGGTACCACCGTCTGCGCGGGTGCGGGCGTGCTGACCGGCACCTCAGTGGGGATTACAGCCGGTGCTGTGGTCGGGGCCGTGGTTGGGGCTACCGGCACGGAGGTTGCGGTGGCCGGGATGGCCGTGTTCGTCGCGGCTACTGTTGATACTGTAGTAGCCGTAGCGGCAGCGGGCTGCCTGGTAGCTGTGGTTGCCGGGGCCATTGTAGCCTGGGTGGTGCCGGTGGCGGCTGGTGTGGCTGTAACCGTTGCAGTAACCGTTCCTGTGGCGGGTACCGGAGTGACCGTAGCAGGGGCGGCATTCAAGGCGGCGGTCAGCCCGCGCACCACTTCCCCGACGCCCAGGTTGCCCACCATGGTAGCCGCTCCCGTGCTGAGATTGATCGTGTAGAGGGCAGAGGTGTCGCCGGTTCTAAGTACGGCAAAGGCGGTGTTAGCGCCCACTATGTCGAAGCCCGCTTCCGGCTGTATGTCTATTCCCAGCGCGCCTACCGTATTGAGGGTGCCGCTGTTGGGCGGGTTCTGCGTTACCAGCACGTCCAGGTTGCTGTCCAGGTTGTACAGGGTAGTAGACGCGGGACCGGGGAAGTTGTTCGTGTAGGCCGAGGCTACCACGTTGGGGTTCTGCCCGGCGTTGCGGTCGGTCGTGGTGTACGCCAGGGTGCCGTCAATGGCCGCTATGCCGCCGTTGTTCGGGTTGAGGCGCAAGTCCTGGTCGTTGTCGCTGGTCACGCGTATGCGGTCTACGGCAGGGTTGAAGTCGAAGCCGAATGCTCCGCCGTTCAGCGTGGTGGTGAGAGGCGCGCTGCCGACTATGCTGGCCGCTCCGCTGGCCGGGTCGATGGTCATCACGCGGTTGTTACTGCTCAACCCGAAAAGCTGGCCGGTGGCGGGTCTGAAGTCGATGCCGATGACGTTCTCGCCCGACCCGAGATTGCTAATCTGGACGCTGCTCTGTATGTTAGCTGGAGAGCCGCTGTTGAAGCGTACCAGCTTGTTGGACAGGGTAAGCCCGTACAGGGTGACTGCCCCCGCGGGTACCGAGGTGGCGGCAGGCTGCGTAGCCTGTGCCGGTGGCGTTTGAGCCTGTACGCTGCTCAGCCCCGCCGCTGATACGAGCAAAGATGCTGCTATTACGCCTAAAACTTTCAGGTGCCTTGTCATGTTGAATTCCCTCCAGGCGTGGAATTGGTGCCACACCCCAAAATGATGTTGTGCCGGATTTCTCCTCGAAGCCCCGGCGCTGTTGCAACCCCTTTGCCCTCCATGTATCCAGCCAGATGTATCCTGTTCGGGCTGCGCGTGTTACACCTGTCTCATGACATACGCACGAGGTGGGTAGTTTAGATGGGTGCCTGCCGATTTAGGAGCAACTGGGTGTGACTTGGGGAGCTTGCAAAGACGAGCAAGTGACCAAGGCTAGAGGCTTGTTGGACCGCTCTTGCTTTCATTTTGTGCCGTGCAGATGTATAGTTTTAGGCAGAGGAGTGGCATCTGTCACAGCATCTTGACGTCGTGCAACCGGCAAAGCTACCGGAGGGACGAACCCCAGGGGACAGTAACAGGAGCGTCGGAACATGAAAGTGAATGTGCTCAGGGTGATCTTCGTACATGGCATTTCCCGCAACGTCATAAAGGGGGACTATTCCGCCAAGACTGCGAACTTGCTGCTCAAGAAGCTCACCGAGTACGGGGTGCTGGCCCAGGGCGCTACTCCCGAGGAGGTGGCTCAGACCATCACCTTCGAGCAGGTGAACTACTCTATGGTGGGCAGCGAAGCGCAAGACCGCTTGCTAAAGGCCTACGAGCAAGAGAGCGAAAAGCTGTACAGCCTGGTGCACCGGCTGAACCGGATAGCGGGCCTGGACAACGTACGCCGCACCATGATTACCGCCGTTACCGACGTTCTGATCTACAGGACAGAGTCGTGGCGCGAGCAAATTCAGCAGTTGATGGCGGAGAAGCTAGACCGCTACGCCGGTACAGAGGACGCCGTCACGGTTATTGCTCACAGCCTCGGCTCCGTAGTGGCCTTCGAGACTATTTACGAGAACGTACGCAATAACCCGAAGTGGACAGCCGCCAACTTCAAGCCCTCGAACCTGTTCACGCTGGGGTCTCCGCTCGCCCTGGCAACCCTGGATATGGACCGGAGGATCGGCAGCCACAACCCGCCGCCCGGCTCGCAGGCTATACCCCATGCCGAGATCGTCCTGGATGAGGGCGTCTGGTACAACTTCCTCGACGCGCAGGACCTCATCGCCTACCCGTTGGAGGTGCTTTTCCAGGACCGCTTCAAGCTGCAGGACATCGTGGTGCAGACCGGGGCCAATCCGGGCAAGGCGCACACGGGCTACTGGACGAACAATGAGGTAATCGAGTTTATAGCCGGGCGGCTCAAGCTCGATTTCCAGCGCATCAACCTGGGGCGGCTAATAGGCTCCGACCTGATGCTCGACACGGCACTACAGCTAGATGAAGAGGCTGCGCTCGATTACTAACAGCTATCTCATAAACCCTCAATCTGAGAAGAGCACCAAAGCCCCGCCCTTGTCATTCTGAGCGTAGCGAAGAATCTCGTCCTCTACCGGAATGTTACCTCTTTCTTGTGGTACAGAGTGACTAATAGAAAGG
>JALZHI010000043.1 GCA_030913985.1 Chloroflexota bacterium
CACGTACGCCCGGCCCGGCGATAGGACGCCCGCCGCAATCAGGCCCGCCGAGCAGCGACGCGACCGGCAACCTGCCATCGGCACGGTGCTGGTTGCCGAGGACGACGCCGACCAGCGCGAAATCATCTGCGACATGCTGCAACTGGAAGGCTTCGAGGTGGTGCTGGCGGAAACGGGCGAGGAGGCCATCGAACTGGCAACCCAGATCATGCCCTCGGCCATCGCGCTTGACGTGATCCTGCCGAGGCGCGACGGCTGGGAGGTGCTGGAGGCGCTACGGCAAGACCCACGCACGCGCGACATCCCGGTGCTGATCATCTCGGTGGTGGACCAGACCGACTTCGGCAAGAAGCTGGGCGCGGATGAGTACCTGCTCAAACCGCTGGACCCACGCAGCCTGCGCACCGCCATACGCCGCCTGGTGCTTGCCCACGAACGGGACGCTGCCACCAACAAGCAGAACAACTGAGTTGGGACTACTCAGCGGAGCTGGCCGCACCATTTCAGGACATTTAGGGAGATAACATGACAGGACAGGGAGTGCAGGGAGCCGGTGGACCTCACGAGGGCCAGCCTTTGTTGCTAAGGGGAGAGCCTCTGGAGACGGCACAGGTGGCGATGATTATGGTGCATGGCCGGGGAGCCAGCGCGGAGGACATCCTGACGCTGGCGGACGAGTTACAACGACCAGGAGTGGCATACGTAGCACCCCAGGCCGCTGGAAATGCCTGGTATCCCTACCCCTTCATGACCGCGATGGAGATGAACGAGCCGTGGCTCTCCTCCGCTCTCTACACTCTCGAGCGGACCCTGTCGCGAGTGACAGAGCACGTGCCAGCAGAGCGCGTCATATGGCTGGGCTTCTCGCAAGGTGCCTGCCTTGCGACCGAGTTCGTGGCGCGGCACGCCAGGCGGTACGGCGGCGTTGTGGGACTCAGCGGCGGACTGATAGGTCCTCCCGGTACTCCGCGCGATTACCCAGGTTCGCTGGATGGCACCACTGTCTTCCTGGGGTGCAGCGACGTAGACGCCCATATCCCTGCCTCACGAGTGGAAGAAACAGCCCAGGTCTTCCGCGGACTGGGCGGCGACGTGACGGCCCGCCTCTACCCCGGTATGGGCCACATTGTCAACTCCGACGAAATTGCCTTCGTGCAGGTCATGATCGCCGCGTTGACGAATGGCGGCACGACCCCTTCCTCCGCTACGGGCGGCTGACGAGCACCCCGTAGCCATGAGCGACAAGCGCGTCTCCATGCGCGAAGCAATTTCGACCTACGTTCGGAGCGGCCAAACGCTGGCCCTGGAAGGCTTCACATCTTCCATCCCGTTCTCAGCCGCGCACGAGATCATCCGCCAGGGGCACACAGACCTCACACTGGCGCGCATGACCCCAGACCTGATTTACGACCAGATGGTAGCGGCGGGCCTGGCCCGTAAGCTTGTGTTCAGCTACCTGGGCAACCCCGGCGTTGGCCCATTACATGCGATACGCCGCGCGGTGGAACAAGCGATTCCGAGGCCGCTCGAATTGGAGGAGTATTCGCACTACGGGATGGTCGGGCGCTACACTGCCGGGGCCTACCGCCTGCCTTTCTTTCCACTCCGCAGCTACACCAGCACCGATATGCCTATCGCTAACCCGCTCATCCGCAGCGTTGAAAGCCCCTACGGCGACGGCCCGGTCGCCGTAGTGCCGCCCCTCAACCCGGACGTGGCTATCATCCAGGCCCAGCGTGCCGACACCCACGGCAACACCCAGATGTGGGGTTTGCTCGGCGCGCAAAAAGAGGTGGCGTTCGCAGCCGACAAGTTGATTGTGGTTGTCGAGGAGATTGTGGACGAAACAATCATACGCGCCGACCCCAACCGCACGGTGATACCGGGCCTGATAGTGAATGCCGTGGTGCACGAGCTTTATGGGTCACACCCTTCTTACGTGCAGGGCTACTACGACCGCGACAACGCCTTCTATGTCGAGTGGGACGAAATCTCCCGCGACGAGACCCACACCAACGAGTGGTTGCGTGAGTGGGTGTATGAGATGCCCGACCGCGCCGCCTACCTGCAAAAGCTTGGTGCGGCGACGATTGAGCGGCTGAGGCCAGGCAGCGCACCCAGCACGCCAGTAAACTACGGAGACTACCGCTCGTGAGCCAACCCTACAGCCCATCCGAAATGATGATCGTGGCGGCAGCACGGGCGCTGCATACCGCTCGCACGGTGTTCGTGGGCGTAGGGCTGCCCAACGTCGCGTGCAACCTCGCGCTACGCACGACTGCGCCGGACCTGCAACTCATCTACGAATCGGGGGTGTACGGCGCTCGCCCCGCGCGGCAGCCATTGTCCATTGGCGACCCGGCACTGGTGAGCGGTGCGCTGTCGGTGGTGTCCATGCCCGACCTCTTAGGCCTCTACTTGCAGGGCGGCCTCATAGACGTAGCCCTGCTTGGCGGCGCGCAGGTGGACCGCTTCGGCAACCTCAACACCACGGTCATAGGCGAGTATTCACGGCCCAAAGTGCGCCTGCCGGGCAGCGGAGGGGCCTGCGAGATAGCCATCAACGCCCGCCGCCTGCTCTACATTATGCGCCTCAGCCGCCGCGCCTTTGTGCCCGCGCTCGATTTCCGCACCAGCCCCGGCCACTTGAGCGGTGGAGAGTCCAGGGCGGAGTCAGGGATGTACGGCGAAGGTCCCGTAGCGGTTATCACCGACCTGGCGGTGTTCGACTTCAACAACCCGGAGCGAGAAATGCAGCTCAGCGGCCTCCACGCAGGCGCGACGGTCGAAAGAGTGCAACAGGAGGTAGGCTGGGAGCTACGTGTGTCAAGCACCCTGCACGACACCCCACCACCCACCACGCAGGAGCTAGACCTGCTGAGAAACGAACTCGACCCGGAGAGCCATTACCGCTAGATCAATAGACGGAAACGCCAAGACGCCAAGACGCAG
Organism: Chloroflexota bacterium; assembly: GCA_030913985.1. GTDB lineage: Bacteria > Chloroflexota > Chloroflexia > QHBQ01 > JADMIH01 > JADMIH01. The sequence goes on from JALZHI010000043.1 coordinate 2,953, forward strand.
AGGACGCGCCAAGGTGAGTAAGGTGTTTTAAGAAGAACCAGAGTACAGGAAAACGTACTCTGGTTCTTTTTCTACCCTCTAAACAATCTTAATCTTGGCGCGTCCTCTGCGTCTTGGCGTCTTGGCGTTTAAATCCTATTCGACCGGAGGGGCCTGGTAGCGGACGAGGGCGAAGTCGTAGTTGCCGTACTTCTGGTCTTCTACTTCCGTGACCAACTCGCCGCCGGCCACTATCTTGCCATCCGGCTGCCAGGCGACCGTGTAAGCGCGGGACTTCGAGGTACCGAAGTGTGTGACCGCTACTCCTTTGTCGCCAAAGCTTTCGTCCAGGTCGCCATCCTCATCGAACAGCATCACCATAAAGTCCTCGTTGTTCAGAGCGCCACCCAGGGCTATCCTGCCGTCGGCGCGAACAGCCATGCCGTGCGCGGGTGTAGTACCCGTGAAGCCGTGGAGCACGAGGCCGTCTTTGCCCCAGCTCTCATCAATATCACCCTCTTGCGTGAGCTTCACAAGCACCGGGCCGAACTTGGGGCAGGTGGCCGTATCGTCAACACAACTCACTTCGCCCACCTGCGCCGAGCCACTGACCACTATGCTGCCATCGGCCAGCACGGCGACACCGGAGGCCAGGTCCATGCCACCATCTACGTCCACGATTTGCTTGCCGTCATCGCCGAAGCTCTCATCTACGGTGCCGTCGGCGTTCAAGCGCCCGGCCATGATGTCCAACTGCTCGCCGTCGGGCATGGCGTCACCGGCCACAACGATCTTGCCGTCTTCCTGTATGGTCATCGAGGTGATACTGTCCTCGCCACCCAGGTCCACCACGGCCTTGCCACCCTTGCCGAAGGTCTTGTCCAGGCTGCCGTCAGGGTTGTAGCGGACGACCGCCGATTGGCCCGTTTCGTCCGTGCCGGTGCTGCCACCGACCAGTATCTTGCCCTCGGAGTCGATTGCTACCGCTGAGGCAAAGTCCATCGACTCAGACTTCGTGCTGGGGTTGATTGGGGTGAGCACTTTCCCCTTCTTGCCGAAGCTGGAGTCGAGCACTCCATTGGAGTTGTAACGCACCACCGCGAATACGTCCTGCTCGCTCCTGGGGTCTGTGGCTGTGCCCACGACCACGAGCTTGCCGTCCGGCTGTAACGCCACGGCCTGGGCCATAGAGAAGTCATCCTTCGAGCCGGTCACGTTGGTGATTTGCCGGCCGCTCTTGCCGAATTTCTTGTCGAGCGTGCCGTCGGCGTTGTAGCGGGCGATGGTGAACTTGGCCCAGTCGTCGGGCATAGGCCAGGTATCCCCGACCACCACAATCTTGCCGTCCGGCTGCACCAACATGGCGCTTATCTGTTCCAGGTCGCTGCCCATCTCAGTCGTTACCTTGCCACCCTTGCCAAACGTAGGGTCGGGGGTCCCATAGTCGTTTGCCGCGGAGGCCCGGCTGCCTGTCGAGCCAATCCCCGCCAACAACGAACCCGAAACCAATACCGCCAATGCAATGTTCCTCGTTACCTGCCACTTACCTTTTGGTAGCCCTTCTCCTATACTTTTCACTTGTGATGGTTCTCCTTTATATGATGGTTGCTGAATGTGCTGCTTTTCTTTTTGTTAGTACCTTATGTGTTGTTGCCGACGAATTCTTTTATGTTGCTGCCTGAATATATGTTTGGCCGACGTAGTGAACTCCCAGACCTCCTACGACCACCCAGATGATACTGCTTTTTCGCCTCCCATCCGTGAGTCTAGGTGCGGGCCGTGCTTACACCTTTGCGTGTAGCGTCTGAGTAGGGCCAAAGTTGTACGGTGACGACAAAGAGCAAAGCCCCTGATGCGTCTTTGGGACGGACGCGGGGCTTTGCTCTCTAATGGCTGCTTGAGAGAATGTTCCAATTGTCTTACAAGCCTGAGACGTGCGTGCCTTATGGCTCCTTCGTGGGTTTGGGTTCTTTTGTCGGCTGTGGCTCGTCGGTGGGCTTTGGTTCCTTTGTCGGCTTGGGTTCGTCGGTAGGTTTGGGTTCCTTGGTTTCCTTCGGCTCGTCAGTGGGTTTGGGTTCTTTGGTTTCCTTCGGCTCCTTGGTCTCCTTCGGTTCCTCGGTTGGCTGGACCTCCAGGGTCGCCGTAGGCTCCTGCGTTGGTACGCTCGTAAATGTGGCAGACGGCGTTGGGGTGTGCGTAGGCTCCACGTACGGCGAGGAAGTCGGAGTGGGCGTGTCGGTGGGCAGGCTCGCTACGGGTGTATCGGTAGCTGTAGGTACCGCCGGGGCGCTCTTTTCAGTCGGCGTGGCTGAAGGCTTGGGTTTGCTCTTAGAGGGTTCGGCTGTAGGCTTCGGGGTGTCCGTTGCCCTGGGCGCGGGACGTTCGCTCACGGGCGAAGGGCCAGGCACACTCGTTGGAGAAGCTTCCTGCGTGGCGTCCTTGCGCGGCCCGGCTGCGGCAGTTGCGGTGTGCGCCGGTTGAGCAGTATTCGTGGCGGTTGCCTCGACGTGGGCTGTAGGAGTTGCCGTGGCTGTGTTTGTCGAAGTAGGAGTGAGCTGTCCCGCTCGCCCGGTAGGTGTAACAGCCCTGGCGGGCGTGCGAGTGGCAGTGGCTGTTATAGCCTTGCCGGGTTGCGCTTCAGGGGTTGGAGTTCCAGTAGGTGCCAACCAGGTAAGGCTGTGCGACTGAGGCACCAATTCGTCGGCATCGTCGCGCTCGAACATCTCGTTGTCTTTGGCTACTTCCGCCGCTATGTCCGTGCTGAGAGGCATGAACACAAGACCTGTGGAGTCTCTGCTGTAGTCCGCCACCCTGTAGGCCTTCACCTCGCCGCGAAGCCAGGGCTGATTGGGTGGCAAAAGGGCCAGCCACGCGGTCGCGAATAAGGCGGCCATTCCCAACAGAGTACCTACCCCCAGCAAGCGGAGGTCGCCGTAGCTCTGTCTTGAACGGGGTGCTCGAACCGGATTGGCCCGCATCAGCCTGCCCGTCCCGGTCCTGCCACGGCCACGGCAGACGTGTTCTCAGGCGCTGGCTGCTCCGAGTTGAGCGCCTGGATCACCTGCGTCCAATCAAGGCTCTCCACCGGACTCTCACTTCGACCGAGGAGACCATAGGCGAGCACGGGCTTCTGCTTGCCGCGCACTTCCATCGGTCCAAGGTCCTCAACCAGCCACTCCGAGGGGTCGGACAGAGCGGCCAGGGTGTGCTCGCTGAAGGCAATGTCGCAGCCGGTAAGGTCCTTCGTAATGGACTGTAAGCGGGAGGCCAGGTTTACGGCGTCACCGATTACCGTGTATTCCATGCGGGCTTCCGAGCCGATTTGGCCCGCTACGACGGTGCCAGTGTTGATGCCTATGCCCTGGCGGAGTGGTGCCCAACCTTCTTTCGTCCGATGGTCGTTAAGCCTCTCCAGGGCGGACTGCATAGCCAGGGCTGTCGACATGGCGCGGTCGGCGTGGTCGGGCATATCCACCGGCGCGCCAAAGATTATCAGGGTAGAGTCGCCGCCGAACTTGTTGACGATGCCGCCGTTCTCCTGGGCTGCCTGTATGACGTTGCTAAAGTGCTCGTTCAGGAGGTCCACGATGGCGGTAGCGGAGTACTGCTCGGACAGCTTGGTGAAATCTCGCAGGTCGCTGAACAGCACGGTGACTTCCCGCTGCTCGCCGCCCAACTCTATCTGTCCGGCCAGCAGCTTGGCCGATACTTCGGGCGACACGAACCGGCCAAATAGGTCCTTCACAAATAGCGAGTGCCGCAGGCCCGACACCATGCCGTTGAAGCGAGATGCCAACACCCCCAATTCGTCCTGGCGGGTGGCGGGAATCTGCACATCGAGGTCGCCGTGGGCTACGTCGTTGGAGGCGTTTACCAGTTGCGCCACAGGCCTGTGTATGCCGGATGCGATCATGTGCCCGATGAACACGATCAGCAGCAGGCCAAGCGCGAACAGGGGCAGCAACTTCCACACCGTGTCGCGCAGGTTCGAGTCAAGCGTGGTCGTGCTGAGCATCACCCCGTATACGCCAATGGGAGCGCCGTTGACACCGTTACCCGGCACCACTCCCAACGCCTCCACGTACGAGCCACCCGGCAGCGCAACGGTCCGCAGTCGCACTTGCTCTCCGGCGTTGCGCACGACCTCCTGGTACCAGCCGCCGGGGAGGGCGGGCACCGCAGGCCGGGCATCGGAGGAGGTCAGCATGTACTCCGGGACTCCATCGCTGGTGTAGAAGCCCGCGCCGTCGCTGAGACTGCTCCTGGCAAGCTGCCGCATCAGGCGGGACAGGTCGGTGCCAACGAGCACGGCCCCGACTACGTTGCTGCCGTTGCGCGCAGGCCCGGCGGTGTAGAAGACAGGGCCGTTCGGGGTGGACACCACGGCAGAGGCTTTGTCCAACGTTCCGGCGGGGTGCAGGGCCGCGTCCACAAGAGCCTTCAGTCCGGCAGGCACGTTATCAGAAGGTGCCGAGCCCTGGCTCTCCGACATGTCCAGTAAGGTCTTCCCGTCGGCGCTTACGACCAGCAGCCTGTCGAACCCGTAGTTCACGGCTTGCGGTGCGGCAAGGTTACGCAGGCCCTGCGTGTCCTGCTTGACCAGGGAATCAGCAAAGCCCTGCGTGTAAATGATGGCACGCAGGCCCGCTAGTTGATCGACTTCCGCCTTCGTGACGCCGTCGGCGGCACCGCGCGCGGCGTCGAGCAACTGGTTGTTGAAACGCGCGTGCAGCGACTCGTTGGCCGAGTTGAGAAGCAGAAACGTGCCGAGCATGGCGAACACCGTCGCCAGCACCAGGTAAGGCACGATAATCTGGTTGCGCAAGCGCCGGGTAAGAAAACCCGCGACCTTGCCAAACATAGAACCCAGGCTTAGACCAGCCTTATTAGGCATAGGTAGTTTTTCTCCCGCTAAATTGCTCATACGATCATTATAGGTGCGGGCCGAGCGCGGAGATATAGCTACACAGGGGTATAAACCTATGGCCGATTTGTACTAGCAAAGGCAGGTCTTACAGGGAGAATCTTTCTGGCTAGGAAGGGGGGAGGCCCTATTATTCGGCCAGGCTGTTCATGGGAGCGAACAACGAGAGAGGGCCTGTGGCGTACAGGTGGTAGACCATGCTGGCCTCGGCAGGTGCTACGCCGTTGGACGCTTCCCTGAGCCGCTGCCACTCATGCGGGGGCACCATGAGGAAGACCTGGACCACTCTCGGGTCGAACTTTACGCCGCTCTCCGCGATAAGGATATCCCGCGCCTCTTCGTAACTGCGGGCGGGCGAATAGGGCCTGTCCGAGGTGATGGCATCATATGCGTCAACGACGGAGAAGATGCGGGCCTCCAGGGGTATGTCCTCGCCGCGCAGGCCGCAGGGATAGCCGCTGCCGTCCCAGTTCTCGTGGTGGAAGCGCACGATAGGCAGCGTCTCGCGGAGGAAGCCGAGGTTCTTCAGCAGCTTGTAGCCGATCTCAGGGTGACGGCGCATCTCGGCCCATTCCTCCGGCGTGAGCGGCCCCGGCTTGCGCAGCACGGCGTCAGCGATACCGATCTTGCCTACGTCGTGCAAGAGCGCGCCCTGCTCGATGGACTTGAGCTGCCTGCGGTCGGTGATGCCCATCATCTTAGCCAGCTTCATGGTGAAGGTGACCACCCGCCTGCTATGCCCGTGGGTGGCGTCGTCGCGGGCGTCCAATATACCGGCGAGCGTCTGGAGCGTAGACCTGTGGGCCTCTTTCAGCTCGTCGTACGCTTGCTCCAGTTGCTCGGCCTTTATGAGTTGTTCTTCATACAGGCGGGCGTTCTCTATAGCGATGGCCGCCGCGTCCGCCAATACCTCCAATAGCTCTACGTCCTCGGCGTTGAAGTCCTGCCCCGACAGCTTGTCCACCAACTCGACCACGCCTATAGTATTGCCCTGCACCTTCAGCGGCACGCTGAGGAGCTTGCGGGTGGTGTAGCCGGTCTTCTTGTCTACCTGCCCGGAGAAAAAGGGGCTGTTCGCGGTGTCGTTCTCTATGTAGGGGGTGCCGAGCAGGGCCGTGACGCCCACCACGCTGCGGTCGTTAATGGGCAGCGTTATACCGACGAGTTGGTCGGCTGCCGGGCCGCACGCCACGCGGAACGTCAGATTGCGGCCATCGGGGGTGACGAGCAGCAGCGAGCCACCCTCAGCCCCCATCAGTTCAGCCGCCGACGACATGATCTGGTTCAGCAACTTGTCTAGCTGAATAATGGAATTGAGCGAGCGGATTATACCGTACAGCCTCCGCAAGCGGTCCGGGGATGTGTGCATATTTGTAGGTTGTAATGGTTCTGTTTGTAAGCTCATATGCTTAGAGCACAAGTGCCGGTCCTGGGAGACGTAGGCTGGAACGCCGGGCACCATTTACCCTGGCGCTTCCCCCTCCGTACGCATTGTAGCGTGCAAGGCGGTGCTTACGTAATAGCACAAGGGTACCCCACATAATCAGAAGAGAGTACCACGTGCTGCTGTAAGTCTGGACACTCTCTGGACGCCGTCACTCGAACGGTTATGAGACGAAAGGGGTAGCCACTCAAAGCGACTACCCCTTTCCTTCTCAGGCAGATAAGCTCCCTAGCGTCGGGGTACCCCGGTAGTACCCGTTGTGAACTGCCAAGTACGGTCAAAAGTGACGGTGCCCACTGCACCCCGTGCACGGACCGTGTAGACCGTGTTCGCCTTGAGCGGCGCGACGGGAATCATCATGAAGCAGTTGTATTGGGCTTCCCGGCAGTGTGCCGTGCTTGGGTGCACAGCCACCACCTGTCCTCCACTGTCCCGCATTTCCGCCTGGTCTACTCTCAGCGGGCCATACGCCCCCTGCAACGTGAAGGGGTACCCTGCGGGCAGGGTCGCTCCGTCGGGCAGTGGGTTGGGGAACTCGATATAGTTCCAGCTTGTCGGCACGCCGGTTTGTTTGTCAATCGGGTAAGCCATCAGGTATGGGTCGCGAGTAGGCATCGTGTCGAGCGGGCCGGTGCCGAGATCGACCACGCTGTAAGCAGCCCTGTTATTGCGTCCCCTGGTAGGGTCGGCGGCCAACACCGCGCGCCCGTAGCCGGCCTGCCGGAAGTCCGTGCTCAGGACTATCACGCGGTGCAATGGCAGGTCTATCAAGGCGTCTATGCTTGCCCGAGGGTCCTCTATGGGCACCAGCACGTTGGACACCCGGTAGCCTGACGGGTAGCCATAGCCAGCCCCCTGTACGCGCTCCAGTATTCCCGCGCCCGTGTATCCCGGCCGCCCCGCCACCTGGACGTGCGGGTTGCTGCCTTCTCCGTTCAGGACAAGGTAATTAGCATGGCCCTGGGCCGAGACCACCAGCGATGAATGTTGCTCGACCAGAGGCGAGCCTACTAGCTGCCGGTAGTAGTTTAGCCTGTCCAGCCCCTGCCGCGCCGAGGCCACGTTCATCTCGTTACCCAGCAGCCCAAGCAGCACTCGATATTGCTCGGGGTTGTTCGGGTGGTGCTCGAAGCGGGCGCGCTCGAACCACTGCGTCAGCACCTGCTGCCCGTTCGCGGCGGGCTCCATCTGCGCCCCGGTGATGGGGTAGCCGAAGAGGGCCACGCTTTCCCGTTGGCTCGTCCCTGCGTCGCCCAGGTCTAGACCGTGCGCCCGCCAGTAGTCCCAGAACTGCCCAGCGATGGCCTGTCCGGTCTCCGGAAAGTAGTGCGGGGTGGAAGCGGCGGCCCTGGGCACTGTCATGGGGTCGCGCCCCGACTGCCTCAGCCTCTGCTCTCCTAGCCGCCCCAGCAGCACACGATACGGCGGCTGGTTCTCAGGGTGCAACTCAAAGCGGTTGCGTTCGAACCACTGTGTCAGGAAGATCGAGTTGCTGGCGGGGTCGATCTCCGGCCTGGCGGGCGTGACCGGGTAGCCAAAGACGGGCAGGCCGCCATTTTGCTCCCAGTACAGCCGGAACTCCCCCTCTATGCACTCGCCGGTTTGTGGGAAGCACTGGCGGGCGGGCTGCGCCGAGGCGAGTCTGGAGGTGGGCACATTGGTGAGTGACTGGGTGGCTAACAGCAGCACCAGACAGAGAATGGCTATGACGGCGGGGCGGGTCTTCATCAAGTCACCTTTCTGCGGCGTTCGTAGCGCGGTCGTGGGTGCGGGCACAAAGGTATGTTATGAGTCAATAGATAAGCAGGCAGCGTGCCTACTCCATAGAAACGACCTTCAAGCCGGTTGGTATTACGGCCCCGGCCATAGGCCCTCATAACATGTGCGAGCGGTACATGGTGGTACAATGAGAAGGGTTGAGGAGGTGTCTCATTGATCGATCATGACAACCTGGAGGAGTTTGCCGACCCGCATAACTACGACATCGAGGACAGCAGCGACACGGGCATCGCGTTCTACTCCGCGCTGGCGCAGGAGACCGGCGGCCCCGTGCTGGAGATAGCCTGTGGCACCGGGCGCGTTAGCATCCCGATTGCGAGCCTAGGGTTCCAAGTGACCGGCCTGGACATCGTCCCTGGTATGTTAGAGCAAGCACGTAGCAAATCGAACGGCCTGCCCGCGCGCTGGGTTGAGGGTGACGCGCGCACGTTCGAGTTGGGCGAGCAATTCCGGCTGATATTCTTGACGGGCAACGCCTTCCAGGCATTTCTGACGCTAGACGACCAGGAGGCGTTGTTGCAACGAGTGCGCGCTCACCTGCACGACGAAGGGCTGTTTGCCTTCGAGACGCGCAACCCCCGCTGGGCAAACTTGGTGCGCACCAACCAACAGGAGACTCTATCAGGCAGCACGAGTGCTAACCTGCACGACGAAGGGCTGTTCGCCTTCCTGGAGACTCGCGACGAGGAAGAGCATGGGCAGACGTACACCGATACCAGCGGACGTGAAGTGCGTGTATCGAGGACGCAAGCGTACGACCATGTCGCCCAGGTCCTGCACTGGACGACCTACCGGCGCTGGCAGGAGGGCGATCAAGAGCAAACCAGGATCACACGTATCGCGGTGCGCTTCACGTTCCCACAGGAGCTTGCGGCGCTGCTACACTATAACGGCTTCACCATCGTCCGGCAGTACGGAGATTGGAACTTGGAGCCGCTGACCGCCGCCAGCAGGAGTATCCTTGTAGTTTGCCGCAAGCACTCATAACAACACTTGAAGCAATGCCTCAGGTCGGCAAGAGTTGGGGCTGTTCGGCAGATGTCCAATCAGGAGGCTTGCTCTTCCAGCGGTTGAATCCTTACACCCCTGATCAAAAGCCAAAAGATGGTCGGAATTCCGCCGAGAGCACCACCCAACATGGCTAGCTGGGTGAATGTCGCCGGATAAAATGCTGGGAGCAAAAATTTCTGAAGGACATTGAGCGCAAAGGCGGCCCCCATGATCATCAGCAAAATGCCGAAGATCTTCGGGAGGAACCTGGACCTTAGGATAAGCAGGCCCAATGAGAAATAGAAGGGTGCCCAGAATATTTCGAGCAGGCCCTGTCCGTAACTGTTGGCTAGTCTTAGAAAGAAAAACGCCAGGGCATTAAGCTGTTCGTTACTGAACACCTTCAAGAAATCAGCCTGGCCCAAAGCCAATAAGGCCCCGAAATGATTCAGTGTATTGACCACTGCGATTCCCACGGCGGTCATTGCCGATGCCAATAACACTGTTGCCAGCCGTCTACTTACTTCCTTAAAGATGTAGAACAGACTTATTCCGAGAAAGAACAAGAAGACCTGTGCGAAGAGATTGCTGACGAGCGCCGTCCTGAACAAAAACTCCGAAGCTGTAAGGTTGCCCGCAGTCGCCGTTGCGTCACCAGGCACGATCACGTAGGTCCGAATGTAAAACAGGCCCCAGCCCCCTGTAGCCGCAGACATAAACCAGAGCAGGCCCGCAAGTCTTGCTGTCCTTGTGCTTCGATTCAGACCTTCGCCCGACCTATATCTGTCCGAATTCATTTCTTACTCCTACTTTGAAGATGAGCGTCACTGAATCCGATCTGGTTGACGGAAACCAATGGCATCCCCAGGTCACGGACCTTCTTTAGCAATCCATGCAGTGCCGCCTGGTCCATCACCGTGCCAGTCAGGAACGTATCGCCATCGTCTTGCGGCGTGATGGTCAGCCCCCCGAACCAGTCCGCCCACTGGCGACCAAGGTGACCCCTGACCCTGATTTGATAGACTGCTGGCTGACCTGGATCGAGTTCTGTGTTGAGTGTGTTTGACATAGCTCTGTACCTGCGATGACCACTCATGGAAGTGGAGTCTGGTGTAATACGCCGGAGCGGTCGCTATAACCCTGATGCAGCCTGGACAGCAGCTTCGATGGCAGTGGCAAGGCCCCTACCTCTTCGACGGGGGCCGCGTTCTCTATGCGCGCAGCGGCACCGCTGCGCGCATAGAGGTTAGCGTAGTTACCCCGCCATGAGGAGTTCCGGCTGCGTGTCCTTCTGTCGTACCCATCCGCCAGGTCCTCTATGGAGCCACCGGCCCGGCGCGCCAGGTCTCCCCTATGCCTGTGCTCCACATGTGGCGGATTATTTCGGCCACAATGGCTCGGGCACAGTGAAGCCCAGGTCGCCGTCCCAGCTATTGCGTGCCGCCACCTCGTGGACAGGCTTGCGTGCGCCGACCCCCCACTTTCCAAGTGGGTAGCCCATCGTAACGGCCCCGTGCATGTACCAACCGGCGTCCTTAGGCACTCCGAGGATCTCCATCACCTCGTTGGGAAAGAAAGCTGTCAGGAACCCTGTCAGGGTTGAGCCGACCCCTTCGGCGCGGGCTGCCAGCATCGCGTTTTGTAGCGCCGGGTAGATACCACCGCCGTCTTTGGTACGACCGAAACCGATCAGCAGTAGCGGTACCTCGGCAAAGTGCTCCACTAAATGGACTCCCGAGCGAGCGGTCCGCGCCATCTGTGGATCACCCTCCATCATCTTGAGTAGGGCTTCGACTGGCGCGCCAACCATGCGCTCCATCCCCTGGCGGTAGAGCGGGGCGAACTTAGCCTTGATCTCCGGGTCATCCACGAGGATGAATCGCCACCCTTCTCCAATGTGGGGTGCGCGAATGGCGGCATCGAGGATGCGGGCCTGCACATCGTAGGGGATGGGGTCCGGTTTCAGCCGTCGCATCGCCCGGGTGGTGTAGATTGCTTCGTAGATATCCATGTGGTCCCTCCTTGTGGCTTGTTTCTACTTTGTCTCGTCCAACGCAATCACCATGTATAGGTGGTTATTTGTCATCCTGTCCCATTGTGATGACTACTTTTCCTCGGGCGTGCCCTCCTTCCAGATACCGGATAGCCTCTGCGGTCTGGCTCAACGGGTACGTTCTGTCGATTACCGGCGTGACCTTCCCGGCCGCGATTAGCTCCTTCAGAACCACCAGATCCTCCTTGCTGCTCTTCGAGAGGAACGGAACTAGCGTCTGGCTCACGAACCATGACATCACTCGCCCCTGGAGCCAACGAGTAACGGGTCCGAGCCAGCGACCGTTCGGTCCGCCGACTAGGACGAGGACACCATTGCGACTCAAGACGCGCCTGCAATGCGAAAGGGGACGGTTCCCAGCTATATCAAGTATTAGGTCGTAACGCTGCCCGCTTCGGGTGAAATCGTCTTTGATATAGTCAATGACATCGTCCGCGCCGATGGACCGCGCCATGTCCACGTTCCTCGTGCTGCACACACCGGTCACGTGCGCTCCGAACGACTTGGCAATCTGCACAGCGAACGTACCCACGCCTCCCGCCGCGCCGTTGATCAATACCTTCTGTCCTGGCCTGATCTGGCCTGCGTCACGTAGACCTTGTAGCGCCGTCAAAGCAGCCACAGGCACCGCCGCTGCTTGCTCGAACGTGATGCGGGCGGGCTTCAGCACGAAGTTGCATTCCTTGCCGGACACGTACTCCGCTAAGGCTCCGGTGCGATTGCCGATCACCTCGTCACCAGGCTTGAACTCTGTCACCTTCCTGCCGACCGCCTCAACGTGCCCAGCCAGGTCGTTGCCTGGAGCGCCGCCCTTGGGCTTGAGCAGCCCGGTGAACAAGCGGACGAGGTATGGTCGCCCTCTGATGAGACGCCAATCACCTGCATTAACCGAAGCGGCGCACACGCGGACGACGACGCTGTCATCATCGACTACCGGCTTGTCAGTCTCTTGGAGTTCCAGGACGTCAGGTGGGCCGTACTTGTGGTACACCATGGCCTTCATCAGTATTCCTCCGGCTATCAGGCTTTATTATTCGGTCCCACGGTGATGACTACCTTTCCTCGGGCGTGTTCCACGCCGAAATACCGCATCGCCTCAGCAACCTCACTCAACGGGCAGCATCTGTCTATAACGGGTACGATTTTGCCCGCTTCAAGAAGCTCTCTCAACAGGACCAAGTCCTTGGGGTAGAGTTTCGCCAGGAAGCGGACGAATTTCTTACTGCCGGTCCTCGACGCCAACGATCCCATCAGCATAGATCGCAACATGTGAAACGTGGTTGAAAATCCGACAACAACACATATTCCCTGGAGACTCAAGGCGCGCTTGTAATCCGAAACTGAACGGCTTGCCGCGACATCGAGAATCAGGTCATACTGCTTTCCCTTTCTGGTGAAATCTTCTTTTGTGTAATCGATGACGTAATCCGCACCGATTGCCTGCGCCATCGCCAAATTGCGCGTGCTGCACACTGCGGTGACTTCAGCGCCGAACGACCTGGCAAGCTGCACCGCAAACGTGCCCACGCCGCCGGATGCGCCATTTATCAAGACCTTTTGTCCGGGCTGAAGCTGCCCTTTGTCGCGAAGGGCCTGTAGAGCGGTCACGGCAGCCACAGGCACGGCCGCCGCTGCCTCGAACGATATATTGGCGGGTTTCGACAGCAGTGCCCGTTCTCGAACGGCTACATACTCGGCAAAGCCGCCCTGGCCTACGCCCCCGAATACCTCATCGCCCGGCTGAAACTCCGTTACGTTCTTGCCGACCGCCTCAACCCGCCCCGCGATGTCAGCGCCGAGAATCGAGGCTTTTGGCTTCGGAAACCCGAGCATTATGCGAAACAGGAACGGTTTGCCTCTCATGCGGTGCCAGTCCATCGCATTTATGGACACCGCTTGAATCTTTACCAGGACTTCATCATCTCCCGGCGCAGGTTTCTCTACCTCTCTGAGCTGAAGAATGTCCGGTGTTCCGTATTTTGTGCTTACAATTGCTTTCATAAGCATTCCTCCAACTCGTTACGCTTCGTTACTCTACGCCACAGTTATGACTATTTTTCCTTTGGCCCGTTCTTCTCCAAGATAGCGGAGCGCCTCGGGAACCTCACTTAAAGGGTAACATCTGTCGATGACCGGGACGATTTTGCCGGTCTCACAAAGCTCCGTTATATGGTCCAGGTCCTTTACATTTGGCTGAACTATCAGGATGCGTATTGCCTTGCTGGTGGTCCTTCTAATCAACGGCCCCAGGAGCAAGACCTGGAGCATCGTAGCTACAGACCCTCCAACCCCGAAATAACGCCCATTGGGCCTGAGCACCCGCAGGTAGGCAAAAACCGAGCGATGCGCGACAACGTCGAGTACGAGGTCGTACTGTTCGCCGGTCCTGGTGAAGTCCTTCCTGGTGCTATCAATGACGTGGTCCGCGCCAAGCGAGCGCATCAAGTCCAGCTTGCCGGTGTTGTCCACCCCTGTCACCTCGGCCCCGTACAACTTGGCAAGTTGTATCGCGAACGTACCCGTGCCGCCACCGCCACCGTTAATCAAGACCTTCTGCCCCGGCTGAATTTGCCCCTTGTCGCGGAAGCCTTGCAAGGCGATCACTCCCGCCTGAGGGATGGCCGCCACTTCCTCGAACGTCATGCCCGCCGGTTTCAGCGTCAGGAACTTCTCACGGGCGCAGACGTACTCGGCAAAGCCACCCATGCGCCATATGAGGTCTCCGAATACTTCATCCCCTGGTTGAAACCGCTTGACGTTCTTGCCAACCGCTTCAACACGCCCGGCTACGTCCGACCCGAGTACCTGGTGACGCGGCTTCCGAAGTCCACCTACGCGGGTATACAGCGGTTTGCCTGTCAGCGCCTCCCAATCGGACCTGTTGAGGGATACCGCGTGAATCTTGATCAGCACTTCGTTGTCCGTAGGGGTAGGTTTTGCTACTTCTCTCAATTGGAGAACATCCGGCGGACCGTATCTTGTGTATACAATCGCTTTCACGAATTACCCCCGATTAGCTTTGGTGCGCGTCCCTGAACCTGAACAGGAACTTGCCAGGTGCTAAGCCAGCCGGCGAGCGAACTGAGACGCCACGAAATCGTCCATCAGCCGTGATATGGTGGCCTGCGGACCCCTGGACGGCCTCGGCTGTGCGGACGCGATTTCCTGCTCGTCGCCGGTCTGCACCGGGACTCGGACCAACTGCACCAGGACCCAGTGCCGCATGCGGCGGGTGTTGAAGTGTAACGAGAACCGGGAACGCTTCACGCCGTTGAGCACTGCCTCACCAAGCTGCTCTGGTTTGCTTACCATCCCTATTGTTGATGCCATTGTGTTATTCTCCTTGATACTTCGGATACTACTTACGTAGATCAGCTGTTGCGCAATTTCATCGTTTCGGTAAGGCTCAACCTGCGCTTCGTCACGTTGTCAGCCACTTCCGATCTACAAGCAGCATATCCGCAGTGGGGCATGCCCGTATAGACACCAAAGTGTTGTTTTAGGTGTTGTCGAGGTGTTGTATGTGGGAGTTTATCGGAGGGGTAGACACGCCAAAGCGTTTGCTTTAGAAATCGCTTCACGCGATCCCAGGTCTGCGTACAAACTGAGGTTCAGGCTACACCAGGCCCAGCTCGCGGGCGCGGGCAATCGCTTCGGTGCGGCTCTGGACCTGTAGTTTGTCAAAGATTTTGCGGTTGTGCCCCTTGACCGTGTCGAGGGCGAGGAATAGTCTCTCGCTAATGTCGCGATTGGAAAGTCCCTGGGCAATGAGTTGCAGCACTTCTAATTCGCGCTGGCTCAATGGCTCATCGAGGACCTGCGGTGAGGGGGAAAGGTGGAGGGGAGGTTGGCCTGCGCTGCTCTGTTTCTCAGCTTCAAATGCTGACATGAGCCTGCTCGTGTACTCGGGCATCACCCCACGAGCGGCTGCTTCGGCCAACAGTTCAGCCATTGGCGTGCCTTCATCGAGGAAGGTGCGGATGAAGCCGCCCGGTTCCGCCAGCGCCAGCGCATCAGCCAGCAGTTGCACGGCCCCTTCCTTTTCGCCCTGCGCGTGTAGAGCGACCGCCTGTAGGACCATAACCTTGAGCCGTTCGTCCTCCAGACCTTTTGCCTCCACTTGCCGGCGCAGTTGTTCCAGCACCGACATGGCGGCGGAAGCGTCGCCCTCGGCCAGGTGCACGCGGGCCTGGCTGATGGGAAGGCCGTAAGTGTGCGCGAGATGAGCGGCCGACGCTACGTTGCCCTGGCGAAGCAGCGCCACCACCTGCTCGGCGGCAACTTCGGGGAGGCGATGCACAAAATTCTTCTCGCGGGCGGTCTGAGCGGTCTGGGCCAGCATCGCGGCAGCGCCGTCCACGTCTCCCCTGGCTTGTTTGAGGCGCGCCAGAAACACCTCGCCAAGAATGAACCTGTCGATAACTCTATCATACTGCCGCGCCAGTTGGAGGCTCTGCTGCCCGTGCTGCTCCGCGGCGTCTACGTCGTTCCATTCGTAGAGCACGCGGGCCAGGCCGAGATGCGCTTCCGCGATAATCTGAAGCGGCTGATCGCCCGCCAATTGCAGGACGCGCCGGTACGTCTCGGCAGCCTGGTGGAGCTGATTTTCTACTTCCTGTACCTGTCCCAGGCCGATTGTCGCCAGTATCAGGGTGAAAACACTCCCGGATGCCTGGCTGAGAGAAATTGATTCGGTAAGGTACTGGCGGGACGCGGCGCGGTCTCCCTGGAGCAAGCATGCAAACCCCAGCGTCCAGTAGGCGTTGGCGCGCAAAGTCAGGTGCCTGGGGTGCAGATACTCCAGGGCGCGGTGGGACTGGGTAATCATAGTTTCTACGTCGTATCGGGTAAGCGCCAACGTGGCCCTGGCGGCTGCGATTTGGCCGACGAGATATTGGGTCGAGTCGTCTGCCGGGGTGCCTTGCAAGGCGGCTTCAGCGGCTTTTAGTTTCTCCTCCACGCCGGTCGTTTGGCCGTTGACCAGCAACAACGAGGCATGCCTCCACCACAGCCAGGGCCGGGCATTCATCACTGCCGTGGGCAGCGACTCCAGCCAGTTGATTATGGTGGTCACAGCGCCACGGTAGTGCAGGGGGATGCCTTTTCCATCAATCAGACGCTCGGCACGGTCGATATCGTTGGCGGCGGCGGCATGCTGAAAAGCTTCTATATCGAGGTCATGGTCCTCAAACCATTGACTCGCACGTATGTGTAATTCGGCCACACCGTCCTTTCCCTCCCCTGTAGGCGAGGCGGTGCTCTGGTGCAGTCGCTGCCGCAGCAAATCAGCAAAGAGATGGTGATAGCGGTACCAGCGTCGCTCGTCGTCCAGGGGGATGATGAACAGGTTGGCGCGTTCCAGGTATTCCAGGGTTTCTTGCCCGGAAGCAGGCGCATCGAGCAGAACGGCGTCACATAGTGAGCCGCACAGGCGGTCGAGGATAGACGTGCGCAGCAAGAAAGTCTGGACGCTTTCGGGCTGCTGTTGCAGTACCTCTTCAACCAGGTAGTCCATTACGAAATGGTGGCTGCCGGTGAAAGACTTGACGAAGCTGGTGGGGGCTTGGTGTCCCTTCAGCGAAATCGCGGCCAGTTGCAGGCCCGCGATCCAGCCTTCGGTGCGGGTTTCCAGCGCATCGACATCATCGGTCGAGAGGTCCAGGCCCATTACCTGGTTGAGAAATCCAGCGGCCTCGGAGGGGGTAAAGCGCAAGTCTGTGACGCGCAGCTCGGTCAATTGGTCTCTGGCGCGCAGCCGAGCCAGGGGTAACTGTGGGTCCTCACGTGTGGCAATCACCAGGTGCATCTGCGGTGGCAGGTGCTCGAGCAGAAAGGTGAGGGCCTGGTCAACCGCTTTGGCATCGATTACGTGGTAATCGTCGAGGACGAGCAGGAAGTTGTCCGGTATGGTGGTAATGTCATTGAGCAGCGTGGTAAGGACCGTGTCAACCGAAGGTGGTTGAGGGGATTGGAGTACCCCCAGTACCCCTTCTCCGACGTTCGGCGAAATGGTTTGTAGAGCAGCGACCAGGTAGGTCAGAAAGCGTGCGGGGTCGTTATCTCCCTCGTCCAGGGACAGCCAGGCCACCCGCCGGTCGGAACCGGCCACCCATTCGCTCACCAGCGTGGTCTTACCGAAGCCGGCGGGGGCAGCGATGAGGGTCAGCTTACGGTGCAGGCCCTCATTTAGCCGCTCGATCAGGCGGGGGCGGCGCACAACTTTGGGTCGCGGCGGAGGAGTATAAAGTTTCGTGGCTAACACTGGCATAGACACGGACATATTATAGAACATCTACTTAAAATATTTGAGCCTCTAAAGTGGACCGCATACCCGTAAGTGGGATGCCTCATGTGCCCAATTGACCGTCCTGCGGGTCTGCTGCTATACTGGCAGCATTCCCTGCGGCACCAAGACGCGAGCACTGGCTTGCTTACTTACACAAGGTGAATTACCGCGCGCTTCTTCACACTCTTTACCCTACACCGGAGACATCAATGACATACTATACGAGCAGGAACCAGGCAGGTAACACGTCCCAGGTGGGCGCTAAATCACGCAAAGCAGGGGCGTTGTTTGCCTTGATAGCAGCCATGCTTCTTGTGGTCGCCACAGCCCTGCTCTTCGGCGCGGGCAGTGCCACCGCTGGAGTGCCGGTGGATAAAGCTGCCCTGCCACCTTCCGCCGCAGGCAAAGGCGCTGGCTCCTCTACGAGTGGACAGGCTAATTTGCCGGGCGGTGGCGCGTCGGCTGACCTATCGGTGGTCAAGACCGGCCCTTCCTCTGCATACCAGGATATCAATGTCACTTACAGCATCACGATTGCCAACAGCGGCCCCGACAGTGCCTCTAGCGTCACCCTGGGCGACACGCTACCGGCCGGCATGACCTTTGTCTCTCTTACGCAAGACAGTGGGCCTGAGTTTATCTGTAGCGCCCCTAACGCGGGTGAGGGCGGCACGATAACCTGCACCAGTGCCACCTTCGCTGCTGGAGCGAGCGCAGCGTTCACCCTGGTCGCTCATATACCTGCGAACTCCCCTTCCGGCACCGCATATTCCAACACGGCAACCATCAACTCCTCTATCTCAGACCCCAATGCCGGGAACAACAGCAGCAACGTCGTGACCACAGTTACCACGGGTGCGGACCTGTCCGCGCTAAAGACCGGCCCCTCCGAGGCAGAGGCAGGCACGAACGTGACTTATACCATCACAGTCTCTAATGGCGGGCCTGATGCTGCTTCGAGCGTTATATGGAACGACGATGTACCGGCTGGCATGACCTTTGTCTCCCTTGCGCAAAATAGCGGGCCTAAGTTTAGCTGTAACACTCCTACCGTGGGTGAGCCTGGCGCAGTCAGCTGCTCTATCGCTAACCTGTCGAACGGAGCCGGCGCAGAGTTCTCCCTCGTCCTGCAAATACCTCCCACCGCCGCACAAGGCTCCACCTACACCAACATTGTAACTGTCAGCTCCTCTACACTGGACCCCAACGAGGAGAACAACACCGGGGTTGCCTCGACCCGTATTCCCACACCGCTCGCGGACCTCAGCTCGGTCAAGGTCGGGCCGTCGTCTGCCGCTCCAGGCACCAACATCACCTACACCATCACCGTCTCTAACGGAGGCACTGATGCCGCCGCGAACGCCCAATGGTCCGACACGCTGCCCGCGACCATGACCTTTGTCTCCCTTGGGCAAGAAGGTCAGGCGGTTTTTTCCTGTACCACTCCTGCCGTCGGTGCTGAGGGTACGGTTAGCTGCTCGACCGCAAGCCTGCCGGCAGGGACCAGCGTCAATTTCACCCTTGTCGCTCAAATACCCGAGAATACCGCCTCGGGCACTGAGTTCACCAATACCGTAACCGTGAGTTCCGACACGCCGGACCCCAACGACGAGAACAACAGCGGCGCGACCACGACCATTGTTGGTTCGGCAGATATGTCGGTTGTGAAGAGCGGACCCGCCACGGCCACGGCAGGCGAAAACATCACGTACACGATAACCCTGGCTAACTCGGGTCCCGACATTGCCTCCGAAGTAACGCTTAGCGACACACTACCCTCAGGCCTCACCTTTGTCTCTCTAACACAGAACAGTGGGCCGGCTTTCAACTGTACGCTGCCCCCGGCTGGGGGTAACGGCACCGTAATTTGCACCACGGGTGCCTTGCTGGCGACTCAAAGCGCACAATTCACCCTCGTGGCGCGCTCAAGCCCGTCCCTTACCGGCGCGACGAATACCGCCACCGCCAGCAGCAGCACCGCGGACACAGATCCTTCGGATAACTCCAGCTCCGTAACTACCACCTTCACCGCCCTGGCAAACCTGGCGGTAAGCAAGACAGGCCCGGTGACCGCCACAGCGGGCAGCAACATCACCTACCGCATCGTGCTCTCCAATACAGGGCCGTCGGATGCGCAATCTGTGAGCCTCACAGACGCTCTGCCTGCGAGCACGACCTTCGTCGCGCTTGCACAGACATCCGGCCCCACCTTCACTTGCGGGAGCAGCGCAGGAGGCAGCATCACGTGCACCAGGGCAACGCTACCCGCTATTTTGTCGGCAACGCTCGACTTGACGGTGCGGCCCGACCCGGCGCTGCATCATGGAGATGTAATCACCAACACCGTGAGCATAGGCAGCGCCACCAGCGATCCAACGTTGGGTAACAACACGTCTGTCGTGACCAGCACTATAGCGTCCGTAGCGGACCTGGGTATCACCAAGACGCACACCGGCACAATCGGGCTGGGGCTGACGGTTACATATGTAATTACAGTCACGAACTCGGGTCCGAGCGTGGCCTATGGGGCCATCGTCACCGATACGTTCCAATCAGGCCTGACCAACATCACCTATAGCTGTTCCGAGCAGTCGGGCGCGCACTCTCGCTGTTATTCTGAGAGCGGCACCGGCGACATCAACGCCACGGTGGACGTTGACGTGCAGGGCAGCGTCGTCTTCACTGCCACCGCCCTGGTGACCGACCCCACAGCGGCCAGCCTATCCAACACAGCCTACGTAAGACTGCCGGCGGAGAACGGGGCGGACCCAAACCCCTCCAACAACAGCTCTACCGACGTGGTGGGCATACCCCCAACCGCCACGTCAACGTCAACTTCGACTCCAACTTCGACCTCAACGTCAACTGCAACCTCTACATCGACCTCCACGGCTACAAAGACAGCTACAACGACAGCCACGTTGGCAGCTACGATGACGGCTACGACACCCACCAGCACCAGCACAGCGGTAACATGTGGGGTGTACACGGACGAGCCACCGAGCGCCACATTCTACTCATATGTGAAGTGCCTCTCCTGCCGTGGAGTCGTCTCGGGCTATCCGGACGGCACCTTCAGGGAGAACGCACCCATAACGAGAGGGCAAATAGCCAAGATGGTCTCCAATGCTGCCGGCTTCACAGAGGACCCCGGCGCGCAGATATACTCCGACGTACCCCCAGGCTCTACCTACTACGCCTACATCAACCGCCTGACCAACAGGGGCATAGTTGGTGGCTACCCGTGCCCGCAGAGGCCAGGGGGCGGTGACGAGTGCACACCTGAGAGCCAGCAGCTATACAGACCAAACGAGAACGCCACGCGTGGACAGATGGCAAAGATAGTGTCCAATGCTGCATACATCAACGACTCTGTGTCGGGCCAGTACTACCAGGATGTGCCACCAACGGGTGAGGGTAGCCAGTTCTACGTCTGGATCATGCGCCTGACTAATAAGGGAGTGATGAGCGGGTATGCCTGCGGTACCGCGGACCCGAGGAGTGGGACATGTGACGCGCAGAACCGCCCCTACTTCAGACCGGGCAACATGGTAAGTAGGGGCCAAGCAGCAAAGTTAGTGGCTAACACCTTCTTCCCCAACTGCCAGACCCCTTAAGGGATTACCCGAGTAACAAGTATCAATCTCAGTCCTCCGTAGAAAGTCCTGACATGAAGACCATCTACGATGGGGTAGCTGTGCTCTTTACGGCTGCCTCATCCCCCTATGCACCACGCGTATAATGTGGTGGCATCTACTACTGAATGCTCTACCAGGGGTCTTGTCCTTCGTACACACGTGAGGAGGCTACAATCATGAGAACCTTTAGCAATGTGACTTTGGTGCATAGGAAATCTATCCTGGTGTTGCTAGCCAGCATGTTGGCACTGGCACTAGTCGGGTTTTCTGGACCTGTCGTAGCAGGACCGGCCAGCCCGTCTGCGCCCGCTACGCCACAGGCCACATGCCCGGCAGGTGGGCAGTGCTTCGCAGACGTACCCCCCGGCAGCCCCTTCTACGACCATGCCAACAACCTCTACAAGCAGGACATCATCAGCGGGTATCCTTGCGGCACCACTCCTGCGGAGCCGTGCGATGACCAGAACAGACCCTATTACCGCCCCGGTAACAGTGTCACACGTGCTCAGATGACTAAGTTCGTGGACCTCGCTCGCACGCTACCGAGCATCCATATTGATACTGCCACTCACCTCGAACCGTTGTACTCACGTACCACTGCTGCCGGAGGAGTAGGAGTTACGGGGGTGAGTACTGGCACTAATGGTATCGGCGTTGTTGGCCGCGGTTCGGTGGGGGTGAAAGCCACAAGCTCAAGCCCTTTTAGCTATGGCGTGTTAGCTGGCACCGACGGCGCATTTAGCACCAGTGTATATGTCACTAGCACTGGCAGCTTTGGTTACGGTGTATCTGCCTCTGCTACTGGCGACTTTGGTACCGGTATATATGCCTCTGGCACTGGCACGTTTGGCAACGCCGCCATCTTCAGTGGCACAACGCGAGTACAGGGCAATCTGGAGGTGACAGGCACCTGCACAGGGTGTACAGGCCCCTCTAAGATAGACCACCCCCAGGACCCGGCCAACAAGTACCTGTACCACTCAGGAGTAGAAAGTCCTGACATGAAGACGATCTATGATGGTGTGGCGGTGCTGGATGCCAAGGGCGAGGCAGTGGTGGTGCTTCCCTCCTACTTCGAGGCGCTGAACCGTGACTTCCGCTACCAGCTAACTACCATAGGCGGCTTCGCCCAGGTGTACGTAGCCGAGAAGGTAAAAGGCAACCGCTTCAAGATAGCCGGTGGTAAGCCGGGCATGGAAGTATCGTGGCAAGTAACAGGCGTACGGCATGACCCATACTCAGAGCAGTACCGCACTCCTGTGGAGGAGGACAAGCCAGAGAAGGAGCGCGGCCTGTATCTACACCCAGAGGCGCACGGACAGCCCGAAAGCAAGCAGATTGGCAACGTAGCCCCTCCCCCAACTCCGTAGCGCGGTGACGGATGAGCAGGGCACGCGCCATAAGGTAGCTGGTAGGGATGTCGAAGCTGGTGTCTAATTTCGCGGACTTCTTGGGAGCATTACGAGGGCAGTTTGAAAAATATAGAGGGTGAGCTTGCCTGGCGGGTGCTCCTAATTGGAGGAGCCAGCGGCGTGGGCAAGACGAGCGTCAGCTACAGGATAGCACACCACTATGGTGTTGGTATCACCGAGATAGACGACTTCCAGGTTATCCTGGAACGCCTTACCACGCCTGAGCAGGAGCCGGTTGTGCACCTCTGGCGTACTCAGCCGGACGCATGGCATCGTATGGATGAAGAGGGAAAGCTTGAGCACTCGGTCAGCTACGCCGAAGTGATGGCGCGCGTGCTGGAACCTGTGATTGCAAACCACCTGGAAAGCGGCAACCCTATCGTTCTTGAAGGCGACTTCCTCCTGCCTACCCTCGCCGTCAAACAGAGCTACGATGGGATTGCCGCCGAGGGGAGAGTGCGCGCCCTCTCCCTGTATGAGGAGGATGAGCACCAGATTAGCCGCAACTACGCAGCTAGAGAGGGAGAGGCACAACCCGAGAGAGCACGGGCGAGTTGGCGCTACAGCGAATGGCTGCGCAAGGAAGCTGAGCGTGTAGGTGTTCCCGCTATCTCCGCACGACCCTGGGACACTGTGTTGGAGCGGGCGATTGCCGCTGTTGAGCGCGATAGTTCTCCAGAGAGACCAGGCAGTTCCACCTGAACGTCACCTCTGGCACCCAGGGGGCAGACACTGCCAGACCAAGCACGAAAATGGAGACCGAGAGGCTCTATTCTCTCACTTCGGCGCAACTTTGGCACGGCGGATAGTCCAGCGAGGTGATGCTGCAATGGTCCACCCACATCTAAGTCTACAAAATGCATCGCGCTTTGCAGACCTGGCGCTGAATGGTATCAACCGTGAGTACCCCAGCAAGCTCGACCATGTAATCAACGACCAGGCCGACGTACTCACGCCCAGGCAGTTGCACCCTGCCTTCTATGGCTGCTTTGACTGGCACTCCTCGGTGCATGGACACTGGATGCTTGTTCGCCTGCTACGGTTGCTACCTGAACTACCACAGGTGCACCAGATACGTGCTGCTCTCAATACCAATCTGTCAGCGGACAACATCCTTGCTGAGAAGGCATATTTGGATCAGCCAAATCGCCGTGCCTTCGAGCGCACCTATGGCTGGGCCTGGCTGTTGAAGCTGGCTGAGGAACTCTCCACCTGGTCTGAAGAAGCCAGTAGAAACGAAAGAAACAGGGAACTTGAAGCCAGGCAGTGGTCCAGGAACCTTCAGCCCCTGGCCGAGGCCTTTGTTGAGAGGTACCTCGACTTCTTACCCAGGCAGGTGTATCCCATTCGCAGCGGTACTCACCCAAATACCGCTTTTGGCCTGGCGTTCGCCCTGGATTACGCTCGGGCCACAGGTCATCTGGAGCTTGAGCGGCTCGTCGTGCAGCGGAGCCTAACCTACTTCTCGGCGGACACAGATTACCCGGCCTTATGGGAACCAGGAGGTAGTGACTTCCTCTCGCCCGCGCTGGTGGAAGCCGACCTGATGCGCCGGGTGCTGCCTCCCGGTGAGTTCCAGGAGTGGCTGGGACATTTCTTGCCCCAGTTATCTAGAGGCGAGCCTGCAAACCTGCTACAGCCTGCGCTGGTCACAGACCGCGCTGACCCACAAATAGTGCACCTGGACGGGCTGAACCTCAGTCGCGCCTGGTGCATGCAGAGCATTGCTGCTGCGCTACCTCAGGAAGACCCTCGGTACGCGGTGTTGACCGAAGCCGCTGATAAGCACACGCAAGCTTCTCTTCCGCATGTTGCCAGCGGAGACTACATGGGCGAACACTGGTTGGCTTCATTTGCCGTATATCTGCTCAGCAGCTAGCGCCTGCAACCCCACTGCGCAGTCGCAGCCACGATGAACAGGGTGCAAATATGCAGTAGTAACCTCTGGAAATGTGTTACTACTTTATGAGAGCTACACCCAGTCTCCCCAATTTCATGGTCGCACTTTCCAATAGGCACAACCCTGATAACCTAACTCCGTTAGATGGCACATATGTCCGACACCTGCTCACCGGAAATATCGGAGCGCGACCTGATTGCAGCGGCACAGCATGACCCGCAGGCTTTTGAGCGTCTCTACCAGCTCTTTTTGCCGAGAGTGTACAGCTATGTGAGCTATCGTGTAGGGCAGGCAGAGAGCACCGAGGAACTTGTTTCGGATGTTTTTCTCAAAGGAGCACAGGCTCTCCCCACCTTTGAGTGGCGGCACCCTGGTTCCTTTGGCGCATGGCTCTTTCGGATCGCGCACAACGTGGTGCTAAATCACCTGCGTAGCGCTGATAGGCACACCAAATGGCAGGCACCGGTTTCTCTGGACGACCTCGCAGAGTTGCACTCTACGGCACCTTCACCAGAGGAGGTAGCGCTCAGGCAAGAGCAAAACGACACGTTGCGCCGCCTCCTGCTGAGTCTGCCCCAGCGCAGACAGGAAATAATTACCTTACGTTTCTTTGGCGAACTGCACAACCACGAAATCGCTTCAGTGCTGGATTTGGACGAGCGAACCGTGGCTTCGCACCTATGCCGGGGCCTCCGCGACCTGCACGCCCTTTGGCTTGCAGAACTAGCCCGGCTCAATAGCCTGGAGCAAGTAGAGCATAAAGATGGATAACCTGAATGGGAAGCACAATATGGACGAAAGTCACAAGCTGCGTAACAGCGGAAACAACGACGGAGCACTCACAGATGCCGACCAGCAGGTGCTCGCGATAGTTGAGCGTATCGTCAATGACAAGGCACACTCGAGGCTTCAGCGCGAGGGTGTTTCGGGTTTCGGTGGTACCAATAACCCTCTCAATAAGGCGTTAGACAGCGCCAGCGATCACAACGCCAGTGATGGTGACGACGATAATGCCAAGCACACATCTTTACATGCCATGTGTGTGCAGCTTGCGACCAGTGCGGCCGAACCTGGCGACGCATTTCGTGCGGAACTACTTGCTCGCATACAGCGCCAATTGCACGCCCAGAAGCAGGCGCAAGTCGAGCCTGCCAGCGCAGGACTAGACGTTGAGCGTCCGAATGAAAGGCCGGCGCTGCCCGGTGGAAGCCTTCAAACCGCCAGTTCTGATACGCAGAGGCCGACCCAAAAGGCAGCCGCACCGGCCAGATTAGCATGGAGCCATACGCGCTCCAGTAGGTTCGCCCGAGTGGTCTTTGCCGTGGGTGGCGTGGCGGCCATGTTGGTTATCCTGGCCGGTATGTGGGTAATGCTGAAACTCCGCTCGGATTTCGCTACCCTTGGGCGCCAGACTCCGACTTCGGTAGCCGTATCAGCGGGTAGTGAGAACGCTACGGCCCTGGTTCCACCTGGCGGCTCCGCGAACAGCCTGACCCTGGTGCCTAATCTGCGGCTCTTACGTTCTCAGGTGGTCGGCGCCATGACAGGGGACGCGGACAACCAGCCTATGATGGCCTGGTCGCCCGACGGCAGGCTGATTGCCTCGACGGGCAGCAACGTGGTAGCGGTCATGGAGGCTGTATCAGGCAAGACCCTGTTCATATCTCCCTTCGCCGACAGCGGAACGGCGCGCGCTATGTCGTGGTCGCCTGATGGGCGAATGATTGCTGTGGGCCTGGAATATGATGAGGTGGTGATAATAGATGTTACCACCCGCAAGAAATTGCACCGGCTGTCTGGCCCCACATCGGAGCAGCCTCCTAATGGACCTACAGCTACACCCACGGCCCCAGGAGTAGTCCTATCCCAAACACCCATAGTGAGCCTCGCGTGGTCCCCCGACAGCAGATTTCTGGCGGCAGCGCCCGCGTTCCCCTCGTCCGACAACACTATCGAGCGCACGGGTGAGGTGTGGGTCTGGGATGTCACCACCGGTGCGCGATCCCGCAACTTGTCACTCAGCGGGCTGGGGCCGTATACGTACCTGTCTGGCTCGTTGCAGGCCGCTACCAGGGTCGCCTGGTCGCCGGATGGGCGCGCCCTGGCCTCGATTTCTCGCCGTAACGAACTCCTGGTGTGGTGGGAGACCTCCACAGGCTCCGAACTGCGCAGGCTGCGGGAGGGTTCCTTCCGCTGGGAAGGATACAGGCCGCTCGACTTCAGGTGGTCGCCAGATGGCCGGACGATAGCAGTGCTTACGCAGTACAGCGTGGAGATTTGGGACCCGTACGGCGGCAACATAGTGCGCAGCCTACCAGACCCACCTCCCCTGTGGCGCGCTCCCGGCCCGGTAGGTACTGCCGTGCCCTCGGTTGCGCCTCCCAGTGCCACCCCCACTTACGTCTACGCCGGTGAACAGTACGGTCCCCTGAGGGGCGCAGCGTGGTCACCCCAGGGCGACAGGATAGTCACGTTTGACGGGGACGAGACCGGCGGTACAGTGCGGGTTTGGGAGGTGTCCAGTGGCAAGCAACTGCATAGCAGAAGCGTGAAGGAGGATTACATCAGCGGCATGCCGGTTGCCTGGTCGCCGGACGGTCGGGTGCTCACGTCTAAGGGTGCTGCTATCGAGTTTTGGGACGCGCAGGCGAACGTGAAGCTGGGTGCCCTGAGCACACAGTCTCCCTGGGGTTTTGCCTGGTCACCCGACGGCTCACTGCTCGCGGTGCACGCAGAGAGCAAAATCGAGATCTGGGCAGATGCTGCCGAGGTAGAGGCCGGGCCCACAGCCACTCCGGTGGAAAGCGCGCTCCCGGCCTCCACGAGTCAGGCTGTAAATGCTACCTCGCTTTGCGGCTCCTGGGAGATCGTGCCCGGCCCGAAAGTGAATGGCGTGGAAGAGCTACTGGACGCGTCGGCCCTGACGGACAACGACATTTGGGCCGTTGGGTACCACAAAATGGGGCCAAATAGCTCTGTTGATGGCACTCCCGCCGTGCCTGGACGAGTACCGCCGCTCCCCACACGTCAGGCCGACAGTACGCTTATCGTGCGGTGGGATGGCAACCGCTGGAACCATGTGCCCAGCCCGAATGTCCTGAAAGGCAACAACCGCCTCAATGCGGTAGCCGCGATTGCGAAGAACGACGCGTGGGCCGTCGGGTCCTACGAAGCGGCTACAGATGCGACCGCGGACGTGCGCCAGCGTGCACTTATCCTCCACTGGGATGGTACTTCGTGGCTGCAAGTGCCGCTCCCGGACCTCGGCCCGGAGAGCAGCCAATTATTGGATGTGGCGCACGTGTCGCCAACGGAGGTGTGGGCGGTAGGTTACTCAGGGGGAGACCTGGAACCTAGCAGAGAAGCCTATGCGCCCACGAGGACACTCGCGCTTCGCTGGGACGGTAGCAGGTGGTCGCAAGTTGACATACCAAGCCCAGGCCAAACCCGGAACCAATTGTACGGCTTGTCGGTCGTGGGGCAAGACGCCATATGGGCGGTCGGCAGGTATAGTTCCCAGCCCCCACGACGAGGTGGTGGCGGGGTCAGTGCGGAAGCCCTCATCCTGTTCTGGGATGGTGCCAAGTGGGAACAGTTCGCAGCGCCACCCATGGGCAATTCCTTCACGAGCGTATCAGCGGTCGGCCCGGACGCCGCCTGGATAGTAGGTTCGGCGGGGACCGAAGGCAGCAACCGCTCGGCTATGCTGCGCTGGGATGGCAACGCCTGGTCGGCCCAGGACCTGCCCGTGCCCACGCCTCCGGGAGAGTCTCCTCCGTTCAATGACCTGCCTGAAGTATTGGCGCTCTCCCCAACGGATGTGTGGGCGGTCGGGTCGTATGACCCTGACGTGTCGGGCCGTGAGATGGAGACGTTGGCTATGCACTGGGACGGTGTCCAGTGGAGCCACATCCCGACACCTAACCTGAAGAGCGCGACCGGAGAGATCAACGGAACGCCAATCAGGCAGGAGTCCAACAGCCTCAATGGCATAGCCTCAAGCCCCTCAGGCGACATCTGGGCAGTGGGTGCGCACACGTGGACCGGCCCCAGTTCGGAGATGCTTATCCTGCGCTACCGTGGTTCCGCATCCGCATGCACCACTCCGACAACTGCTCCCGACAACCCTGCTGATACCACACAGCAATCTGGTACGTCCACCCTTACAGCGTACCCACACCTCGGCACTCCAACGGGTACTATCAAGCCGGTAAGCGAGCCCTCGGTATTCCCCGCAGGTGAGTGCAGCCCTGCCTGGTATGCGGCTGGCGTTCACACCCAGGGCACATTAGAGGACGTGGCTGCAATATCGGACAAGGACATATGGGCGGTGGGCGCGAGCAGGAACGCCCCCGCAGATACCCTCACCATGCACTGGGATGGCACGTCATGGGGTGTTGTGCCAAGCCCGAACATAGGGCAGTATCAGAATGTGCTCCTGGGCGTATCGGCCCTCGCTACTGATGACGTTTGGGCCGTGGGTTACTACCGCAGTGCAGACAATAACGGCCAAAGCCAGCCGCTGGCTATGCACTGGGACGGTAGACGCTGGAGCTTTGTAACCACACCCGAGTTTGGCGAAGTGGGGGCGGTGCTCAACGACGTTACCGCCCTTGCGCCTGACAATGTCTGGGCGGTAGGCACTCACTTTACGGGTTCCGGTGGAGAGTCCGAGACCCTCACCATGCACTGGGACGGGAAAACCTGGAGCAGAATAGCCAGCCCCGACGTGGGACCCGCGAACAGGCTCGAAGCAGTGGAAGCCCTCTCCGCGAATGACGTTTGGGCTGTGGGCAATTACTACACAAGAGCGCCGCAGGATGCTCCGTTGGAGAGCAAGACGCTTGTCCTACGTTGGGATGGCACCAAATGGCGCGTTATAGCCAGCCCCAACGTAGCGGGCATGAGCAACAATCTGAGCGGCGTCGGCATAGTGTCGGAGACGGATGTATGGGCGGTGGGCAGCTATAACGGTGGAGAGCACATCGATACCCTCACCATGCACTGGGACGGCAAAGAGTGGCGCATCGTGCCCAGTCCCAGGACGCAGTCGCACAATGGGGCACAGTTGCACGACGTGGCCGTTTACGCTTCCGACAACGTATGGGCGGTAGGCGGCGACAATGGTGATGCTCTGGTTCAGCACTGGGACGGCAAAGAGTGGCGCGTACAGCCGTCCGCCGATTTCGTGATGGACCCCTCAGACTTATATCTGAAGTCGCTGGCCGGTGTCGCCAAGTTGCCCTCCGGGGAGATGCTGGCGGTTGGCGGACTGGGTGTGTACGCATATGCGGCACTTGATACGCCTACCATCATCCGCTACAGCAATCAGCCCTGCGCCCAGGGCACTCATGTGCCTCCCGCCGTGCTGCCACAGGAGACGCGAGGTGCAATTCTCACTGGCACCGCGCAGGCTATGCCCACGTCACGGACCCCGCCCACGGCCACGAGCACCCCACCTGTGACATATGGTAGCCTGTGCGGCACGTGGACTATGTGGGACGCAAAGAGCGGCCTGGACCTGAGTAATGTAGACAGTAAAGGCGCACCTAGGTCAAACTTGTCGGGGGAACTCAGCGACGTATCGGCCCTGTCCGCAAACGACGTTTGGGCGGTGGGCAGGTGGGGGAACGATGGGCTTATCGTGCACTGGGACGGCAGGAGTTGGACTAGAGCAAAGCTACCCACTATCGGCCCCCAGCCTGGCCTCAATAGCCGCCTGAGCGCCGTTGCTGCCATCTCGAGCGATGACGTATGGGCTGTGGGGAGCTACACAGGCGTCTACGACAATCACGAGAGCCTGACCGTGACTCTGCACTGGGACGGCAAAGAGTGGCGCGTGGTGCCAAGTCCCAATCTCCCCAATATCATACATTATCCCGCTGATATGGCAGCCTCAGGCCCTGACGATGTGTGGGTCGTGGGACAGACGGCGCTTAGCTCAGGCGCTATGGGCACAGAGCGGGTGGGCATGCTGCTCATGCACTGGGACGGTAGCAGTTGGCGGCATGTACCTCCGCCCGACTTAGGAGACGGCTACAGCGGTCCCAACGCGGTGTCAGCCCTCTCCAAAGACGACGTGTGGGTCGGAGGCGTGCGCAGCATAGCAAAGGAAGGCCAAACCGTAGAGTACAGGACTTTGGCCCTGCACTGGGATGGTAGAAACTGGCGCAATACCAGTTCAGACCTGGGAGGCTTCCGGGGACTACTTGCTCTATCGCGCAATGATGTTTGGGCTGCCGGCAACACCCTCGTAGAACACTGGGACGGGACGAAGTGGAGTATTGTGCCCATACCTAACCTGGGGGAGCGAGGTTCAATTGACAAGCTCGCTGCGCCCCCCGACCGAGGTCGAGTGTGGGGTATCATGTCCCCGGAAGGCGGGTTGGTAGCGGAGTGGGACGGCAGGCAGTGGAGCGCAGTGCGTGGCCTTGATCTGGATGCATACTCCACTCACATGCTCAGCTTGGCAGCGACCTCGGCGGACGAAGTGTGGGTAGTTGGTACGTCAAAGTACATGCCGTGGGTGGGCCGTATTGAGGCTACCTCCTGTTCCGCCGGTCGGTGAGGGTGCTCGCCGCTCACAGCTATTATGCCTAAGCCAGGGGTTTACCGGCTCGCTCTACGCGACAAGCAGCGTGCCCTGCCCTGCCATTGTCGCCAAAGAGCAGTGGGATGTGGCACAGCAGCAACTCACCAAGAACACCCGTAGACCATCTGAGACAAAGAAAGAGCGCTACCAATACCCGCTGAGCGGGAGAGTATGATGCGCCCAGTGCGACTATGGCTCCGGCGGCAGCGGTGGTCTGCGCGCGCCCTATTATGCGCGTCGAGGCAGGCACCGGAAAAACTCCTGATCGAAGTCTAGATTGATGGCGAAAAGACCAGCTTGCGGGGTACAATGACAGACACGGTATTTGAGCTAAAATTCATGTGGGGAGTTGAAGTTGACACGCCCGAACGCCGTCAGGAACACTAGACAGCAACTACAGAAGGTCCAGGCAGGTCTATATCTCTACCTGGTACGCCACACCGACGTACACAACCCGGATGACGTTCTCTATGGCAGACTGCCGCGCTTCGGCTTGAGCGACATGGGCCGCCGGCAGGCTGAGCGCACCGCGACTGTGCTGTCCGAGGTGCCCGTTCACGCCTTCTATTCGTCACCGCAACTGCGCGCCCGCCAAACGGCCCGCACCCTTGCCGCCGCGCATGGGGAGATGCCGGTCCGCGTTTCCAGCCTGCTTGCCGAGGTGCGCACCGCGTGGCAGGGCCGCCCCCACTCGGAGCTTGAGACTCTACACTTCGATTTCTACAACAACCCCCTGGACGAAGCCGACGAGAAGCTGCACGAAATCTGGGACCGCATCAACAGGTTCGTGCGCCGGGTGAGAAGGCGGCACCAGGGGCAGACAGTCGTGGGTGTGACTCACGGCGATATTGTGTTCCTATCGAAATCGGGATTCAGGGGCATGCCCATCGTCATCGAATCGATCCGGCGGCGCGACTTCTACCCCGGCAAAGGCTCCCTCACCAGGCTTACCTTCGGTAACAACCTCTCCCAGGTGTTCCCCCTGCGCGTGGAATACTACGACCCCAACAGCGAGGACCCTCAGTGGAACCAGGGCTGGGTGACGCTTGAGCCGGTAAGCGAGGAGGCCAGGCAAGCGGCTGGACTGGCGGTCCACGACGCGGTTGTGTAACATGATTGCTCGTGCAGGGCCTCCGCGCCCTTCGCCGCTTAACCGTAGAGGGAGCGAAACGCGTTGGACGTGAGCACGCTCAGAAGCCTGGTAGTATGGCACCGTGAATATCGCTCGGAATGGGACTCTACGCCGCAGGAATATGCAGAGAGAGGCTTCGTCCGGTGGGGCAAGAGCAGGCGATTGGGGATGTTCCAGCGGGGGCGGGTGAAGGCCTACCTGGGCGTGCAGCACGTAGACCCTGGCAGGCCCGGCTGGGCAATCGTGGACGAGCCGACCGCCCGCTTTTTCATCTCGGTCTTCTTGGCGGGCCGCGTAGTAACCTTGAAGACCTATACCAACATGCACGAGGCGCTTGAGATGTTAGCAGCCTTCATAGAACGGGCCGAAAGCTAGTCTCGCCGGAAGACCTCCGGGTTGACGCAATTCGGGGGCATCTCACCCTTTAGCGCGGCGATTACGTTCTCCGCCGCCATGAGGGCCATAGCGTTGCGGGTGTCGAGGGACGCTGAGGCGATGTGGGGGGCAAGCACCGCGTTGTCCAGTTCCATCAGGCCAGGGTGCACCTCAGGCTCCCTCTCGAACACGTCCAGCCCCGCGCCCGCGATTGTGCCGTTCTTGAGGGCTTCGGCCAGGGCCGCTTCGTCCACGATGGGACCGCGGGCGGTGTTTATCAGGTAGGCCGTGCGCTGCATGCTCTCAAGCTCCGGCTTGCCTATCAGGTGGTGCG
>JALZHI010000044.1 GCA_030913985.1 Chloroflexota bacterium
ACGCTTCCCCAGTTTACGCTGGTGGCTTTGTTCCAATTGACGCTGCCCCAATTGACACTGTTCGCCTTGTTCCAATTGACGCTAGCCTCGGGTGCGGCGTTCCAATTGACGCTGCTGGGGGCGACGGCGGCTGCGGCGAATGCGAATACCACTGCTAGTGTAGCGGCTATCGTTGCGAGTACCTTCTTCATTGCTCCTGCTCCTTCTTAGATGTTGTGGTGATTACCGTACTATTTACTGCTCCTGGACAGCATCAGTTTACATCCGAGCACGGGCAGGCACATCAGCAGGATTACCCAATCATGGGACTTTAGTAATGGGTAATATTACCCATTTTGGATTTTGGATTTGTGGGGCGCTATGGGTAATGGGATCGGGTTAGTATCTGACTCTGGTAGCGGGACGGGAGGCTGGTGGCTATTGGCTATTCCTGGGGTTGCTTGCGCGTGATCTTGTAGTGTAGCGTCAGGAAGCGTAGGCCCCAGAAGTTGAAGTGGTGGTCCGTGCGGAGCACCCCTGCGTCGTCCACGTAGACGTGGATTGTCTCCTCGATGGGTACGTACTTGACCCGCAACTCACGGTTATGCACCCGGTGCACGCGGTAGTAGCCGGGGCCGCCGAACTTACGCCCCTCGGACACCAGCTTGAAGGAGCCGTTTGGACCGTTTACAGGCCTGAGTATGACCGTAGCGGAGCCTTGAGGAAGGGGAAAGACCACCTTAACGCATCTGCCGGGATACCTGGGCGGCTTGCAGGTAGTATAGAAACCGGCGTAGATTATCTCGCCCGTGGCGACCGTCTTCCGCAGCCAGCCGGAGTAAGCCAGCAAGCCTGTTTGCTCGCGAGCCAGAGAGATAATTTCGCTGCTCATGCCTCGGCTGGTTGTCAGCGGACTGAGGGGAAGGACCAATTGCTCGATGTTCCGGCTGATGGACGAGATCATTATCCTGGCGAAGGGACTCAGCGGCCCGGTCCACTGTACCCAGGCCTCCAGGCTGTAACGTGCCGTCTTCTCGTAGAAGTCGTGTACCGCCGGGTGCACCTTGTCAGGGTCGAACCGGGAGCTTCTTAGCGCCGCAAAGCTCTCCAACAAGCCGGCATCAGGGCGGCGCTGGATCACCAGGCCGGCATCCCTGGCGTAGCTCTCGTAAAGGCTTTCCCCTATCTTGTGCGCCCCGGTTGGCCCGGCCAGCCAGGGCACGCTCTCGGCCTCGACCGCTCTACCCGTATGCGCTACCCACCTCTGGATGAGCCACTCCCAAAGAAGGCCAAATACGGTCAGAAACCCGCTCTTAAGTCTCATACTAGAACTCATGTCAAAAGTGACAGTAAAATGACAGAATAGGAATTGAGCACATGGTCCCTCCCTTGTCATTTCGAACGCAGTGAGAAATCTCGTCCCCCATAACCCAAATACCACCTTTCTTTCAGCATCATAGCACTGTAAGAAAGAGGAAACATCGCGGTGAAGGACGAGATTTCTCACTGCGTTCGAAATGACAAGGTGGGACCTTGGCGGGGATGTTCGACAGTGTTGTTTTTGCGATAGCTTCTAGCAAAGCCAGGTAGATAGAATCCACGTGCCCCACTCAGGTCCGGCCCAACAACAATCCAAAATCCAAAACCTAAAATCCAAAATCAAACCAGCTTGCTTTCCACCGCCCAGCGTGTGGCCGCCGTGCGCGAGGTGACGTTCAGCTTGCTGTAGATTGAGGAGAGGTGACGGTGCACGGTGCGCGGGCTGATCATCAGCTTGTCGGCCACCTGCCCGTCGGTAAGCCCGGTGGCGACGAGGCGCAAGACGTCCATCTCGCGGTCGCTGAGGCCCGCCGGGTGCTCGTTCAGCGGCCCGGTATTCAGCGGCCCTGTGTTCAGCGGCCCGGTATTTAGAGGTCCGGTGTTCAGCCGTTCCGTATCAAGGCGTCCGGTGTTGAGGGTGCCGGTCGGAAGCCCTTGCAACGGCGCGGTGAGCGCGGGCGACAGCGGCGCGGTCGACTTGATGCCCACCTTCTCCAATCCGTAGGCTACCGCCTCGTCCAGCGTCATGCGCTGCCCCTGCCGCCAGGCGCGCTCCCACCCCTCGACGGACATCTGGGAGCGTGCGGTAGCCAGGTTGCGCTGGTACTCTATAAGGTCCGCGGGGTCCAGGTGCGCGCTAATGGTGTTGGAGAGCGCCTGGGCCGCCGAGAACAGGATGGCCGCGCGTTCGGGCTGGCGCTGCGCCGCGTACACCCCGCCC
The DNA here is from genome assembly GCA_030913985.1 of Chloroflexota bacterium. Classification (GTDB taxonomy): domain Bacteria; phylum Chloroflexota; class Chloroflexia; order QHBQ01; family JADMIH01; genus JADMIH01. Next base: position 2,240 of record JALZHI010000044.1, read on the forward strand.
AGGGCGGCAAGGCAATAGGCGATGTCGCGCTTGTTGCGCATTTCGTAGAAGATGCTCATGCTCTGGGTGAACAGGTCGAAAGCTTGGCCGTACTTCTGGCGGTGGTAGGCGACGTGTCCCAGGTTGTGCAGCACCATGCCCACGCCCCACTTGTCGCCAAGCTCCCGCGCGATAGCCAGTCCCTCTTCGTACAGCTCCTGGGCCGTGTCGTAATCGCCGCCGCCGCGCGCAAGCTCTCCCAGGTTCACCAGCATCATGGCGATGCCGCGCCTGTCCTTTAGTTCCCGCCTAATCTGGAGGCTTTCTTCGTAGTAGGCACGAGCGCCTTCCTGGTCGCCCAGGCTCTGGGCCACTATGCCTATGTCGCCCAGCATCGTGCCCATCTCCTGGCGGTTGCCAAGCTCGCGGGCTAGCTCCAGCCCTTCCTGGAAATAGGTATAAGCGGCGTCGTAGTTACCCTGGAGCCGGGCGTCGTTGCCCAGGTTCTTGAGCGTGGCGGCGATTCTCACCTTGTCGCCAAGCTGCCTGAACAGTTCCAGGCTCTCCAGCAGCACCGCGCTGGCGCGGGCGTAGTCGCCTTGGGCCGAGGCGAGGTTACCGGCCGCCATGAGGGCCTTGGCGCGGGCTTGCGTGGGCGTGCTGCTGATTTCGAGGGCGGCTTCCAACCAGGAGCGGCCTTCGCTCAGGTGGCCGTGCGCCTTCCAGAACTCCACTAGCGCAGCGCCCAGCCTCATGCCGGTTTCGGGGCGTCCCTGCTCGGTCTCCCACTTGAGGGCCGCGCGCAGGTTATCGTGCTCCGCCTCCAACCGCTCCAACCATTCGGCCTGTTTGGGGCCGCGCAACTGGGGTTCGGCTTTCTCGGCCAAATCGAGGAAGTAAGCACCGTGCCACTCCTGGAGCGCGCTTGCCTCGCCACCTTCTTCCAGCTTCTCGCGCGCGTACTCCTGGATCGTCTCGAGCATGTGGAAGCGTTCCTCGCCGCCCGGACCGGGTCTCTGCCGCAACAGGCTCTTGTCCGCCAGCGAGGCCACGCCTTCGAGAGGGTCCACTGGCAAAGTGCCGTCGGCGTTGCACACAGCCTCGATAGCCTCAAAGCCGCACCCCCCCGAAAAGACAGATAGGCGGCGGAAGAGGGCGCGCTCCCCCTCATTGAGCAGGTCGTAGCTCCAACCTATCGTGTTGCGCAGGGTCTGCTGCCTAACTGGTAGGTCTCTGTGCCCGCCCACCAGCAGCTTGAGCCTGGTCTGGGCATGTCCGTCGCCCTGGTCTTGCAAGCGCGAGAGCATGGCTTCGGGAGACAACATCTTGATGCGGGCGGCGGCAAGCTCAATCGCCAGGGGCAGGCCGTCGAGATTGGCGCAGATCTCGGCCACGGCGGGCGCATTATCGTCGGTAACCTGGAAGTCGTGTCGCAGGGCGGCCGCGCGGTCGACAAAGAGCCGCACCGCCTCGTACCGGGTGAGGTCCTCGGCGGGGGGCAGGTGCTTCGTATCGGGCATGGTGAGGGGCGGCACCGGGAACTCGTGCTCGCCGCGCAGGTGCAATATTTCGCGGCTGGTGACCAACACCTTGAGACTGGCAGCCGCCGACATGATGTCGGCCACTATGGGCGCGGCGTCCACTATCTGCTCGAAGTTGTCGAGGATGAGTAGCATGTGCCTGTCCCGCAGGTATGCCTTGATACTTTCGATAACGGGGCGGTGGGCCGCTTCCATGATGCCGAGGGTCTGGGCGATGCTGCTGGCTACTATGCCGGGATCGGTGATGGAGGCGAGCGCCACGAAGAAGACGCCGTGCCGGAAATCGAGGAGCATCTGGCCGCCGACATGCACGGCCATGCGGGTCTTGCCTGTACCGCCGGGGCCGGTGAGGGTAACGAGGCGCACGGCTTCCCGCTGCAATAAGGCACATGCAGCCTCGACCTCTTTCTCCCGCCCGATGAAGGGGGTAGGCTGGACCGGGAGGTTGTTGGACACTTCGTCCACGAAGCCGGGGTTGAAGCCACCCATAGCACACACCTCGCTCTAAGTCACACGCGCGCCAATTGTGGAGAATGCTGTATCGACTTTAGATAATTATACCCTATTAGCATAGCGTTGACTAAAGTATCAACAACAGCATCTCCATATTACTCCATTAGAGCATGAGACCAGGAGAAATGCCCTCTCTAAAGCTATGCGGCAAGCCATCTGCCGGCGTCTGTTTCTTTTCGTGCAGGGTAGCAGCGGCCCTGCCACTAAGGCGCGCAACCCACAAAAAACAGGAAGGCCCTCCACGTGGAGGGCCTTCCTGTTTGGGTCAGAGGCGGTTAGCCGCCTCTGACCGTGAGCGTAGGGGTAACTATGCCGTTACGGCCTGGCGGGAGTCTGGCAGTTGGGATAGAAGGTGTTAGCCACTATCTTGGCCGCCTGTCCCCTCGTCACCAGAGCGCCTGGGCGGAAGTACGGGCGGTTGCCGGCACCACATGGCTCGCCTGCGCCACCGCACTTGTAGCCACCCATCACGCCCATCTGCGTAAGGCCCTCTACGAACGGGTAGAACGAGCTTGGGCTTGCGCTGGGCGGTACGTCCTGGTAGGTCTGGTTGGACCCGCCGTAGGTCACACCGGCTGCGTTAGCCACGATCTTGGCGATCTGGCCGCGGGTAGCCGGGGCGTTCGGGCGGAAGAACGGCCTGTCCTGCGCGTCGCACACTTCCGGCTGTCCCGTAGACGGGTCGGTGCCACCGCAAGCGTATCCACCCATGATGCCGTCGTTGGACAACTGCTGTATGTAGCGCCAGAATACCTGGTCGGGCGGCACGTCGGCGTATATCTGAAGACCGGGGTCCTCATCATAGCCCGCGGCCTGGGCCACGATCTTGGCGATCTGGCCGCGTGTGATGTTGTTGTTGGGCCTGTAGTACGCATTGAAGGAAGTACCACAAGGTTCAGCCGCGCCCGTCTGCGGGTTGGTACCGCCGCACGGGTAGCCGCCGATGATGTTGCGGCAGGCCAGACAACGCACGTAGGGGTAGAACGAGCTTACGCTGGTGCTCGGAGGTACATCCGCGAACTGGATCGGGCAGGTATCGCCTCCGATGGTTGTGGCGGTAGGTATGGGTGTGGCTGTAGATGCAGGGCACTGGCTGAAGGTGTAGTTGACCTGCAAGCCCTCTGTCAGAGTCGCTTCGTTACAGGCGTAGCTGTAGTAGGTGGTCTGGTCCTTCTGCACGCCCGCGTTGGCGTAAGCACCACCGCCACTCTCGCTTGTGTCCTCTCCGTAGATGACGGACACCGTATCGGAGCCTTCGGTGAAGACTACCTCGAAGTTGACGCGGCCTTCCAGGTCGTAGAAGCCCGCTCGCCATTCGACCACGAACTTACGGTTGGGCGCTTCACCTATTGTGGAGGTGAAGATACCGCAATCCTCGCATGGATCGGTGTCCTCAGAGCACTGATTGGTGCACAGGTCGCTGGTGTAGGCGTGGAGGGTGTAGGTCTCGTTCCTGTTCGGCAGGCAGTCGTCGCCATAGGCCAGGCTGACCATGTCGAACGCGATAGCGCCGTTGGAGGTCACGTAGCCCTGACTGAACGTCCTGTCGTAGATCCTGATCGGGAACGGGAAGCTGATCAACGGCGAGCAGTCGTCGCAGTAGGCTCCCGTATCCTCGGTGGCCGGTATTATCGTGCCCTCAGTTTCGGTTACCTGTACCTGGTAGCAAGAGCCGCCGGCAACAGAGGTGGCCGAAGGAGTAGCGGTCGGCGGAGTGCCGGTAACGGTAGCGGTGGGGCTGGGCTGGATGAACGGCGCGTTCGGGAAGGGCCACACGTAGAGGCCACGGTTGCGCGTCCAAACAGCCAGGGTTGTGCCGCCCCGGTCGATGGTCAGGTCGGACACCCACACGTTGGGGATGCCGTTGGTGAAGCGGTACCACACCGGGGTGGCCGCGTCGATGTCGTTGGTGTAGAAGAGACCGGCGTCGTTACCCACGAACACCTGCTGGCGGAAGCGCGGGTTCACCACGATAGCCTCGGCGGGCAGGTCGGGCAGGTTGCCGGACTTGTCAACCCAGGTGGCGGAGACGCCCGCGGGTGCATTTGCCTTAGCGTCCCCTGGGTCGCAGGCGTGGCAGGTCACTTGGAATACGTGGCCGGGCTTGCCCTTGATCGACTCGTTGAAGCCACCCAGCGCGGCATAACCGATGGTCGGGGTGATCGGGTCGGTGGTCACGTCCATAACCGGCCGGTTGGGCAGAACTTCGTTGTTGCCGGTGACGTTTACCCAGTCGGCGGACCCTGGCGTGCCCTGGCCCAGGTTGAAGCCGAACCAGACGTTGCCGTCGTTTGTGCCCGCGATAGCCGTCGTGGACATGCTAACCGCGTACTGGAGCTGGGTGATATAGAGGTCGCCACCCCAGCCGGGGAACTGAGGCTCGGTCTTGGTCAGCATCGGGCTGTTGGTGTACCAGCTGGTGCCGGACACCGCGCCGTCAATCGCCTCCCACACGCGGTACGTGCCCGCGATGAGGTGAGTACAACCGGTGGCCGGGCAGTCGTGCTTGTAGATCTCGAATGGCATCGCGAAGCTGCGGGAATCGCAGCCCCAGTAGTCGCCGCACTCATAGTCGACAGGAGCGACCGAAGTATACGCCCCGTAAGGACCGGTTGTAGAGCGCCAGATATTGCTGGCGTTGTTCTCCTGGTACCAGATTTGGTTCTTCACAGGCTCGATGGCGGCGAAGAAGCCGTCACCACCTATGCGCAACTGCCACTGCTCGGGACCGAGGGCTTCCTGGCTGCTCCACAGGTTGACGAACGAGCCGTTGTCCTGGGTGCCGCCGTTAGCGCCGGGGCTGGCCGAGTTGGCGAAGTTGCCCGTGATGTCGCCGTTGTAGAACTCCAGGGTGTTCATCGTATGGTTCAGCGAGACGATGGTCGGTATGGTGGGCGACACCACATTGGCGTTGCTGGAGTACCAGATGCCACCGTCGTTTGCCAGGAGTATCTCGCTAGAAGAACCGGGCACGTAGCGATAGTCGTGCTGGTCGGAGTGGAGCCAGTCGCCACCGGAGTAGACGCAGCCCACGTTCTGCCAGTTGAGACCGCCGTTGAACGACCTAAAGGCGTCTACTTCACCGTAGTAAAGGGTCATCGGGTTGTTGGGGTCTACGTCGATAGCCTGGTCGTAGAAGGCCTGGCCGTAGTCGCCGCTGCCGGGAGTATTGCTACCGCAGGCGTAGAAGTCGAGCCAGTCGGAGCGGGCCTGCCAGGTGGCACCGGCGTTGGTGGTCAGGTAGATAACACCAATGTCCAGGTAGCGCGAGTCGGCAGCCGCGGCGTACATGACGTCAGGGTTGCTGGGGGCTATGGCGATATCAATGCGGCCCGGCTTCGGGTAGCCCGCGGTGCCATTGCCCGTGCCTGCGGGCCAGCCGTTGTCGCCACGGGTAGCCAGGGTCCAGGTGGGGCACCCGCTGCTGGGGAAGGTGGCGGTGTAGATACCGTTCGCGCCGTTCGCGTTCTCCACCACCCAACCGACAGCATAGTAGATAATGCTGGTAGCGCCCATGTCGCGGACCACGATTTCGGTGTTGTCCTGGCGCTGGGTACCGGTATACGGGTTGGTGTAGCAGGGGCCATTCCAGGTCACGCCGGCATCGTAGGACATGAACAGTTCGTCCTTGGTGCCTGCGATCAGAGCGTTGCTGTTGTTGGGGTCGACCTTGATGGCGCTGACTACGTCGTAGCCCGACACGCCGTCGCCTGCGAACGCGTCAGCCCCACCACGGGTACGCCTGGGGGTAAAGACATCTTCGCCGTACACTTCCCAGGTGGCACCTGCGTCGGTGCTCTTGTAGATGCCCTGCGCGCCACGCGCCGCGCCGACCGGGCGGAAGTCGCCGGTGGCTACGTACAGCGTCTCGTTGTCGTTCGGGTCCATCACGATTTCGTCAATCGTGAGTGTGGTGATCGACGGGTCGTCGGTGACCGGGCGCCACTGGGTGCTGGTGGTGCAGCAGTTGGTGGTCTTCCAGATACCGCCGTTGGATACGCCCAAATAGACGGTAGAGGTCATCGTCGGGTCGATAAGCACCGAGTTGATGCGACCGCTGGTTATACCGGAGTTGTAACAGGTGTAGCAGCCGTCCGTCTGGGCGGGCGCGGGGCCGAGGCTCACCATGGAGTTCGGGTCGAGCGCCAGGGGGGAGTTGGTCTTGGAGCGGTCGTATACGACCTTACCAGCCGGGATGGCCGACTGCATCTTGGTGGCCTGCTCGTACCCACGGACCAGCCAGTCGGGGTCGTAGGAGCCGCCGGGCAGGGCGTAGCGGTTGGCGAAGTATGCCTGCCGCTTGCGGAGGGAATCGATTTCCTTGCTCGGGTTGCCGCTGAGACGCGGGTTGGTCTGCTCGCCGGGCAGTATCGCGCCCTGGGCAGGGTTGTTGGCGGCGGTGGTGCTGGTGTCGTTAGCAGCGCCCGAGCCATTGCCCTGGCCCCGCGTCTGCAAGTACAACAAGCCGGAGGTGGCTATTACCGCCAGCAACAGTACCATCAAAATCCACATGCGCCGCGCCGACAAACGATTTTCTTGCTGTATCACGGGTCTCGTTCCTTTCCTTGCTTATGGAATAAGAGAACAACAGCCTACAAGGTGTTATAGGACTGGATCGTAGGTGTGTGTGTGCTGAGGTTCATCCCTCCTTTCGGCTCTTCAGATGGTCTTACTCACATGATGCAAGTGTCGAGCACTTGATGGACGCGCGTTCAGGGCTGGTGGTACTGGATTGACGCGCACAAGGACATGAGGACAGGAAGCACAGGTTACCGGGTGGCATCTACTGCCTCATTGCCATACCTGTACCAACAACATATAGCCGCTGTAAACAGGGCTAAACGGCCATGACGTGCTCTCAACAGGGAATGGTGTGATGTCGCAATGGGTAGACGGAGGGCGCTCTAACTTGCCACGGGACCGCTCGTACGTGGCAACTGAAATTCGGCAGGCTGCAACGTCAGTTTGCATAACGCCGGGAACCACTGAGTTCCCCAACAGCCCGCGTACGAAGAGCGCACGCAACCATTACCTTATTGCGGGATGACGCTAGTATATCGGCATTCCAGAGGTGTGTCAATAATGTAGCACAACCGGCTGCGGAACAACACATCCAAAGCAATCTCCCTGAGTTTCCCAGTAGGGAGATGAGGGGTCCAGGGAGAGAGGGGAATGAAACAATCCCTTTCCCGATCTCCCAGCCTGTTTCTTTTCCTCTTTCCCCTGGGCGCCAAAGGCCAGGAGCGGATTTCTCTTTTGCCAAGCTTTTCTCTTTGCCTCTAGAGAAAAGAAAAGCGGGCTGATTGAACAAGAGGTGTGTAGCCTTGTTGTAAGCGCTACAGGGTATACTCTGCAACCATCTGCTGAGTCACCTGATGCATGAAATCGGCGAGATCATTATTAGCGATAGGCTGGCTCATTGTTGGTGACATCTCCAGAAGGGAGTTGGTACCGGAAAATGTTCAGTGGTAGGGGAATTAGAAAACGGGCCTCAAGTAGTGGATACTTGAGGCCAGAATGGGAGCGGGTGATGGGACTCGAACCCACGACATTCTGCTTGGGAAGCAGACACTCTACCGACTGAGTTACACCCGCATTCGGTAGCCCAATTATAGCAGAAGCATAACCCCACTTCAAGGGGTGGGCTGCCGCGCAAAGCAGACACGGTCCAAGGCTGGTACTTAATCACGTTCTCAGCACAACAGCTGCACTAGAGTCAGAACGGTTGGAATGAACCAGCATATAGAGAGTTACCGCGCAGAATAAGAGGAGCGCAACTGTCTTCGTGCCGGTTAATATCCTTAGCCAGGGACTGCTGAGAATATCCTCCGAAGAGAATGTGAAAGTTGGAACGATCATCAACGCGGCAGCGACCGCGAGCGCACATAACAAGCTGAGAGTTATCCGGGGCGTCAAGTTCTGCCACAAATCCCGGCTAACAAGCAGCATAAGGGCAAGTATGGACCAGCTAGTATAGTGGTCCCAGGTGATGGGGCCTGCCAGTAGCCCGATCAATATCAGCATACTGTAGTCGAGGTTGGAAAGCTGACTCCTTCGCCTTACGTGCCACAGCACAATAGTCGAGATACCCGCCAGCGGTAGCCCCAAGAGGCTGAAGGTTCCCAGGCCGCGTGAAAATGTGAGTAGATCAGTTTCCGGCAGTAAGAGCCGTGCAATCCAGGCGGGGAGGGACTGGTTCTGCATGTGTAGCGAGCCTGATGAGAGCGAAGGGGCGACGTTGCTAAGAAAGAGCCAGAGATCGCCAGGGGTGCCCGCCAGGGCGGCTAAAGCGAGCAGAGAGACAATGGTGATTGCGGCTCCAAGAATGGCCTGGTACTTGCCCCGGCATAGAAGATAGAGGAGCAACAACGCGGGGCTTATCTTGAGCAGCGCCGCGAAGCCAAATGCGCCACCTACGAGCCACCAACGCCCCCGACCTGCCGCCCATATACCCAGCGCCAGTGCCACCATGACAAAGGCGTCCACCTGCCCCAGACCCACGGAGATGACTACCGGACTGAAGGAGAATAGCGAGAGTCCGCCGACCGCCCAGGCTGTAAACCTGCTGTTAGCAGGTAGCGCCAGTCCCACCAGGTACACCGAAGCAAAAAGCAGGAGGATAGTCACGACACGATAGAATGCGACCGAGGTATCGAACGGAAGGAAAGTGAAAGGCAGGAATAGCAGTGCGGTTGAGGGGGGACCTATGTAGCTGGTAAACGGGTCCTGGAAGAGAGTTTCCGCGTAAGGACCCGTCAGGGATGGAGCTAAGTCATGGAGTTGGGGCAAAGAGTAAAGGGAGATTCCCTGCCTCATACCCTGCGCTGCTACCCAGTTGACTGTGTAGTCCCAGGGGGGCTGCCGGCTGATGTATTGAGATAGGGAAGCGGCGAAATAAAATGCCCCTGCGAGGCAAAGAAGTGGGAGGAACAGGCGCGACGTTTTTGATAGGGACATATTCAAGAACCGAGTGCGGGGGTCAATTGGCGGTTGATGGTCCAGACGCGAAGAACCCCCTCAGGTTGCGCAATGCCTCGTCGGTCATAGCCTGTATCTCCTTGTTGAACAGGCTGGCCGCGATGCCGGTGAAGAGGCCGCCCAGTGCCCCACCAACCTTGTAGTCTACCGTGAAGGTCACGCGGGTGGTGTTGGGGTCGTTTGGCAGGGGCTGTAACTCCCAGACGTTGCGGCTCAGGACCGTGCCCTCGCTGATGCTGGCGAGCCGGTAGGGGGGTGAGTATGTGACTATGCGGTTCTGCACCTGCATCGGCATGCCGTGGAACCGGCCCGCTAACTCCACGCACGCGCCCACGCACCGCTCGCGGTCGCTCACCAACTTGGCCGAGTTGAACTGCGGCTGCACGCGGGGGATGTTGCGGTAGTCGGCCAGGAAGTCGAAGACCTCCTGCGCGCTTCCCTGAACGTTGGCCGCGGCTTGGACTGTGGGCATGGCTTAGAGACCGGAGGTAGGGGGTTGTGGGCTGGTGGGTCTGCGCCGCCTGAGCATTATGATCGCGGTTACGAGGCCGCCAGCCGTGAAGAGCAAAAGCCCCACCGCCGCGGCCACCCAGACGAACAGGTCCCATATCGACCCGCTTAGCGCAGCGCTGTTGTTGACACCGACTTCGTACGGCAGCGAGGCGCGCCATTGCTCGTCTATTTCTTCCACGGTAACGCCCAGCCCCGCCTCAAACGCTTCATCGTAGGTGACGCCCTCTCGGAAGGCGGCCACGGTGCGCGCCAGCTTGTCGGGGCCATAACGGCTGTCTGTCAGCAGGAACTCCACCGCGCTGTGGCTCTGGGCGTAGGCGAGCATGGCCGACTCTTCGTCCGCCCCGAACGAGCCGGAGAGCGCCTGTAGCGGCACGAGCGCCCCGTTCTCGGCGGCCCAGCGCAACGCCTCTTCCTCGGCGGGGTCGTGCGCCTCCTGGCTGTAGACCGCCAGGCCCTCGTCCAGCCAGGCGGGCGGCGAGTTGTAGGGGTTGCGGGTCGCCTGGTAGAGCACGAGATGGCTCAACTCGTGGGGTACGGTGCGCTTGATCTCAAGATCGTAGTAGTCGTCCTCGGGTATGGCGACCATGACCAGCGCCAGTTGGGGGAACGCCTTGCCCCCGACCCACTCCGGTATGTTGCCGGGCAGCGCGTCGAGCAGTTCGTCCTGGGACGCGTACACCCATATCTCCGCCGGGCGCGTCAGTCCCGCGTCGATGTCGTTTTGCAGCCGGTCCAGCGCCCCGGTAGCCTCGCCAAGCAGGGTCCAGCCAAAGACATCCCCACCCTCGTACCAGTTCACTGTGACCCGGCCCTGCGCGTCGGTGCGGCTCTTCCACGTGTACCGCTCGTCCACCAGCTTGAACGTCTCTACAGGGGTCTCGGCGGTGTTACCTTCTTCGTCGGTGAGCGTCCAGTAGTACTCCAACTGGGTGCCCGGTGGGATGTAGTCGGTAGTAAGGTTGAGCGTCACCTCAAGGTCGGGTGTGGAAGTGGCCTCTTCCAGGTCGGCCTGCATGCCGGTTGTCACCGGGTCGCCCACCAGCCTGTAGTTGAGTTCCGCCCACACCGTCTCGAAGCCGCTGGCCCGCAGCCGGAACTCCACGCTTTCCGGGAAATCGGCCTCGACGCTCTGCTCCTCTACGAGTACCGAGTACCGAGTGCTGAGTGCCGAGTGCGCGTATGTGGAGTATGCGGAGTTGTGAGTGGAGAGTGAAAGAGCGCTGACAAGCAGCAAGATACTTAGCGCCCACTTCATGCAGGCCCTAACCCTACTCGGCACTCGGTACTCAGCACTTGGCACTACTACGTCCCCAGTCTCCAGCGTAAATACGCCTCTATGAAGCCGTCGATGCTACCGTCCAGGACCGCGGCGGGGTTGGTGTCTTCGTGCCCGGTGCGGTGGTCCTTGACGAGGTTGTATGGGTGGAGCACGTACGAGCGTATCTGGCTGCCCCAGCCTACCGCCACGTGCTCGCCCCGGAGGCGGGCCTGCTCTTCGGCGCGGCGGGCCTCCTCGATCTCCCAGAGGCGGGCGCGCAGGATGCGCATGGCGGTCTCGCGGTTCTGCGCCTGGCTGCGCTCGTTCTGGCAGGTCACCACTATGCCCGTGGGCAAATGCCGCAGGCGCACGGCGGTGGAGGTCTTGTTCACGTTCTGGCCGCCCGCGCCTGTGGCCCTGTAGAAGTCTTCCTCTATTTCGTCCTGGTTGAGTTCCACTTCCCCCTCGTCTTCCAGTTCGGGCAGCACCTCCACCAGCGCGAACGAGGTGTGCCTGCGGTGGGCGGAGTCGAACGGGGAGAGGCGCACCAGGCGGTGGGCACCCGACTCGGCGCGGGCGTATCCGAAGGCGTTCAGCCCCTTCATGAGGATGGTCACGCTCTTGATGCCCGCCTCATCACCCTCGGTCTGGTCGAGGATTTCGGTGCCGTAGCCCCGCTGTTCGGCCCAGCGCAGGTACATGCGCATCAGCATCTGCGCCCAGTCCTGGGCCTCGGTGCCGCCTTCGCGGGCGTAGACGGAGAGGATGGCGTTGCTGGCGTCGTGCGGGCCGCTGAGCATGAGGGTTAGCTCCAGGCGGTCAAGCTCGGCCAGCAGGCGGGTGGCGTCGCCCGCCACTTCGAGCACAATCGACTCGTCGCCCTCTTCGGTGGCAAGCTGGAGCAGTTCGTCCAGGTCGAGGGCGCGTTGCGCGAGGCCCCGCCAGCGGTCAACCTGCTCCTGGAGGGAGGTAAGCTGGCGCATGCTCGCCTGGGCGGCGCGCTGGTCGTCCCAGAAGCCGGGCTGCTGCGACTGCTCGCTTACCTGCGCTATCTGGTTTTCGAGGCCGGGTAAGTCAAAGACGCACCTCGAGGTCGTGGATGCGGGTGCGCAGGCCCTGGATGGTCTCGTTGAGACTCTCGGCTGAGATGGGGGTTATGGACATGGCATGTGGCCTTCTTCCCTGTATGATGCCCAATTATACACACAAACAAGGGTTGCATGCCTATCCAGATCACTTAGAACCAGTTAGGAACTCTCCCTATGATTCCGGTGTCGGATGCTGGTATTCCAAGAGCCAGATCGTAGATAAGTCGAGATCGCCGCGTTCCTCCACACCTCAAGCTGGGAACTGACCTACTATGACAAGGTTCAGAACGTCAAATTAAACTAGGTGAAGATTACAGCAGCCTTCATTTTCTGTGCGGCAGTTGGCGCTTGTTTGAGAATGTAGAGGGCATTTGAGATACAGTTATTCGCATCGTAGTTCACATAGAGGAAAATCTTCTGGTCATTGTATTCCTCCTGAATGAATGATATGCCAGATGGCGGCTTCACTGTATCTAACAGGCGCACCTTTTTCCCGGCGCGGTCAGGAAGTGGAATAGGAATGTGCGGGTTGTTAGTCAGCGCAAATTTGCAACACTCACGCAGTACGTCTCTCCAACGGTTCACCTTTACTTCTGTCCCGTCGGGGAGACGCAGAAGGGAAGGCGCTGTTTTTGTAGCGTCTCTAACTGCATCAAGGTTAACAAAACCGCTATTCTTTGTTGGGCCAACACTAGGAGGGTTGGACAACGAAGACTTGGGAGATGGAGAGCTTTTTACGGGATCCGGATTCGCTGTAGATGGCCCCGTTAGCTGAGAAACCACTTTCTGTAGGGTTGCTAGATTACTTTCTAGCTGAGCTATCCTTTGTGCCAGTTCATCGATGGTTTGTTCTTCCGGCCAGAACCGAGCTGCATCGAGACGTTGTACGAGAAACGAAGCACAGTCAACATTAGTGTCCCTTGTAAAATCAATAACCTCGATGGGCATATTGCCAGGTCCGGTGATTGTTACGTGTTTCCAGATTAGTCCATCAGTTAGGAAGATTTGCTGAGTGTTATAGACGTAAGCATATTTCACTATGTTCATGGTGATAGAATTATCATTTAGGTTCGTTGCCAGAGGCTTTGCCTCTACAACAAGACCGACGCTTGCATTGCGGTCATATAGAGCATAATCAACACGGGTCTGTTCAAGTGATTTTTCTACCTCAACCATGTATATGTTGGCAGTATCCCATCCAAGTGCTCGAAGAATCGGATCAATAAGCACGGCACGAGTGGCCGCTTCGTTCCGTTGGAGCGTATCCCGATATTGCTCTGCTGACTCTTTGACCTGACTGATTGTCTCGCTAAGGCTAGTGAGTGGGCTCTTGATACGCACACGAATCTCCTTGCAGTGCATTGAATCTAGCTTGTAGACGGACCGTACTCATAAAAGTTAGATAGCGCAATTTCCGTTTGGTAAGAACTCTAAATTAGCTGATCTACCATTACATAGTGCAAGGTCCGCAACGTTAGCACAATTATACATCCAGCTCAGTGACGCTCAGGTCGCGCGGGAAGTCCGCCTCAAACTCGAAGTGCAGTGCCTGTTCTCGCTGGAAGCAACCGCTGGCATATCGGGCTGCTGGTCTATTGTTTGACCAGTACGATTTCCCTTGCTCAAGGGGCGAGCAGCTTGAAGTAGCCCCGTGCTACGCGGCCACTGTCGAAGCCCTCCATTGTCATGACGTATATACCCTGTGGGAAAGAGTCGGTAGTGTGGAGAGACACCCCACTCACACTGCCCCGCTCATCAGCCTCTATTGAGGACGAGAATCCGAGCACTGAGCCATCGGGAGCAGTCAGGTAGATGCCTACGTACTCACCAGGCTCGAAGCCCGCGCCCGTGAACTCGAACTCCGACCCGGTCGGAGCGCAGTTGGAGGGGCCAACTGTCATATTCTCGGATGCGGGTATGCCCTGGCACGGCCCGCCCTGGGTCGCTTCGGGGCGTGCGAGCTTGAAGTACGTCGAGACTGCGTGGTGCGAGGTTGTACCTTCTGCCGTTACCTTCCAGATGCCCGGACGCATGTCAGCGTTTGTGTGGACCGTTAGCGGACCTACAATGCCATCTCCATCAACTTCTTCGTCGCCCGTGGTGTTGACAGGGTACACACCGCCGCCAGGTGCGGTCATATAGACCTCTATGCTCTCGCCCCTCTCGAAGCCCCCGGCAGCTATCTTGAACGTAGTGCCCGCCGGGCCGCAATGGCGGTCTGTGGCTATGTTGCCGGACGAGAGAGGCGGAGGACTCGCGCAGGTGTCGGACCTGTCGTCCAAGAAGAAGGCATTTACCGCGACCTTGGTGGTCTGGCCCCTGGTTACGTCAGCCTCGGGCTGGAAGCACGGGCCGATACAGGGTCCGCCCGAACGATAGCCGGTCATCACATTGTGCTGGGCAATGCGTTCGATATAGAGCCAGAAGGTGTGGCTGGGTGGCACATCCAGGAACGTCTGGTACTCTGGTGGTATTGGATCGTCATAGCCCCTGGCGTTAGCGACTACTTTCGCCATCTGGCCGCGGCTCATGTTGTGGCCGGGGCGGAAGTAAGGTCTATTTTGTCCGTCACAAGGCTCGCCCCGCGCCCCGCAGGGGTAGCCACCTACAATGCTTCTTGAGGCTATGCGCTCTACGTACGGGTAGAAAGGGCTGCCGGGGGGTACGTCGGCAAAGGTCTGGCGTGTGGGTTCTTCGCCGTAGCCCTCCGAATTCGACACTATCTTGGCTATCTGCCCACGCGTTACCGGGTTGTTGGATCGGAAAGTGCCGTCCGGGTAGCCCCCAATCACTCCTTCGCATGCCAGTCTCTCGATGTACTCGTAAAACGCGGCATCGGGCGCTACGTCGGGGAAGGTAGGAGCGTAGCGCATGATGAGCGTCTTGTGATTGGCAGAGCCTACCGCCCAGATATTGCCGGCACTTGCAGCGGCGATGCCCGTCAGGAACGAGTCTTCTATCTCACCCGCTGTCGGTATGTAATTCCAGCGGGCACCGTTCCAGTGTTGGATCATGGAAAGCTGCGGATAAGGTCCGCCTCCTGGGGTCCAGCTTGATGTGCCTTTCGCATAATGCCCCACCGCCCACACGTCGTTATGCCCGATAACTTCCACGTCGCTAAAGACGTTCCAGTCGTTATAAGGCTCGCCGGGGAACACGCTCCTCCAGGAGGTACCGTCCCAATGACGCGTCGCCGGGTAAAACGCCCCGTTAGGGCTGCGGGTGGTAGCACGACCAACAGCCCACACGTCGGTGGGGGAGAGCGCGTCGATGCCGTTCAATTGTTCGGCAGACGTGGAGGTCCATTCCTGGCCGTTCCAGTGCAACACTACGCCTGAGTAGTACAGGCCAGGGTGGCCCACAGCCCATACGTCGTTGGTGGAGGACGCTGTTATATCGTACATACGCAGAGAGCTAAACCGGTCCCCGGTCGACCTGGCCGTCCACGCAGTACCGTTCCAGTGCATCAGGAATGGGGAGGAATAGGACGCTCCCTGGGGGTCGGTCGCACTAAAATTCCCGGCAGCCCACACGTCACCCGGCGCTATAGCCACTACCGCTCCAAGCTGGCCGGTCTCATAACCGTCCGGTAGCGGCAGCCCGGTTAACTCGCTCCAACTACTGCCATCCCAATGCAGGACCAGGGGTTGTGCGATCTGACTTTCCGTCGGAGATTCGTTGTCCCTGGACCAGCCTACAGCCCACACGTCGTTGCTCGCCCGCGCGGAGACCGCTTCCAGGCTGCTGTAATTCAGAGGACTGGGGCTTGGAATTATGCTCCACGAGCTGCCGTTCCAGTGCATCGTCAGGGTGCGGCGCAGGTTATTTGTGTCGGTGTAGTTCCCCACCGCCCAGACATCGTTCTCGGACACCGCCGACACGTCGTTCAGGACGTTGTTGCCCTCGCCGCTGTTGGGGCTGGTTACCACCGTCCACGCGGGCGGCGGGCACTCTGTAGCACCTTGCGGTGAGGTCGGGCCGGTTCCTTTGGCATCGTCGCCTGAAATGACCTGGTGGGTGGTCCGGGCCTGGGAGACGGCAGCGCCGGTAAGGAAGGCAGACGGAGCCAGGCTCGCGGCAAGCACTACAAAGAGCGCGGCCAGTATACGGGTCGCGCGGGAACGAATTATCCTGGGCTGGGCCATAGAGCACCTCATGGGCCTGAACAACGAGATGGTAAAGGTGCTCTTATGCTATTAGCACAGAGCTAATAGTATTTTACCAACAGTAGCTCCCACTGTAAAGCAGACCTGTAGCTAACGTACAATGCTGACGACCGCCCTCGTGGGCTCTATGCCAGTTTCTGGAAGCTAACTCATAAACGCTAGAGTCGAATACAAGGATCAAAGCCCCACCTTGTCATTTCGAACGTAGTGAGAAATCTCGTCCTACAGCACCCAAGTCTCACTTTTCTCTTAGTCACCCCGTACCACAAGAAAGCAGAGACAACGAGGTGAGGGACGAGATTTCTCACTTCGTTCGAAATGACAAAGGGGAGTTTTGGGTGCTCCTCTCAGAGTCAGGGTTTATGCGATAGGTTCCAGAAAGGGTTATAAGTCCAGCCCTGTGACTGTTAGGTCCCGTGGGAAGTCTACCTCGAACTCGAAGTGCAGCACCTGCTTTTGCTCGGGAGCCACAGGCAGTTCCCACTTGAGGATGTTCAGCTCGCTCTGCTCGACCGGCGGTGGCTTGACTTCGACCAGCTTGCTCTTTATCTGCTCGTTGCGCGACACGGGGAACTGGTCGTAGAGGGTAACGCGGGTGGGCCACGCCAGGAAGCTGCTCACCGTGATCTTGAAGCCGAAGACGTTCTTCCTGGTGTTGCCTATGAAGGTCTTTGAGATCTCGCGCGTGGTTAGCTCGCGCTCCACCTTTACCCTGTCGTCAACGCCTAGCTGCGCCTCGAACTCCTGGTTTGGCACCACCGTTTCGAGCCAGGTAGAGCCTACAAAGTCGCCCTCGTGGAAGATGCTCGCCTGGCCGGGCAGCAGGATGTACTGCGACGTGTTGGTTATCTTCGCCCGCAGGTATGCCTCCTCGGCCAGCCTGGGCACCGAAACATAGTCGAGTTGGCTTTCGAGGTCCAGGCTCGTGACCGTGGTCTTGTGCGGCGAGCCGTCAGAAGGGATGTCTACGGGGCGGCCCACCTTGAAGGTGACGGAAGCGCCGGTGCTTTCGACGGTGGCCTGAGCTACCTTCATCATGGGTGGCGGTTCGGGGGCCATCATGGTCTGCGCTACGTATGCGTCTGCGGCTCCCCCTCCCGCCGCTTCGCCGGGATATTGAGCCGGGGCGGGCGCGGCCATGCGGGCCATGGGCGGCAGGGGAGGTCGAGGGCGGTGTACGTCCAGGTACCAGGGGTCGAGTTCCGGTATGGTGGTGCTGACGGCGGGGCGAGCGGTGGACAGGGAAAGTTGCACGGCGGGCCAGTCCTCACCGGTCTGCTGGGTGACGTTCGCCAGGTAGCCCAGGCTGACCTTGCTCTCCACCAGGCGCACGTCGTAGAGGGGCTGCCAGGAAGCGCCGGTGACCCCGTAGGTCACCTCGATCTCGGCGTCCACCGCGGCGGCAGCCTCGACAAAGACGTTGATCTGCCTGCGCTCCATCCTGTCGTAGTTCGGAGCCATCCTTCCTTGCAAAGCCCCTATCTGCCGGGCCAACTCTCGCCTCTGTATGCCGATCTCACGACGCCTGGCTAGGGCTGCGGCCCATTCCTTCCCCAGGTAATCGACCAGCGACTGCACGTCCTCAAGCTTGGAGCGTCCGAGGGAGATGCCGCGCGGCAGGGTGGTTGCGGTGCTCTCCCGCAAGGACTTGAGGAACTCCAACTGGGCGCTTATGGCCGCGTCCGCGTCGGCCAGGACGGTGTCCTGGTCCTGCAACGCCTCTAGCTGTTTCTGCAACTCGGCTACGTTGGCCTCAGGTGCCTCCGTCACGAACTGCCGAACGACCTCCACCCCCAGTATGCGCACCCCCGCGCCTCTGCCACCGGCGCGCACCGTGTCGTCCTGGAGGGTGGCCGGCAGGCTTTCGACCGTCACCCGCTGCTCTCCCGCCTGCAACTTGATCGAGCCTCGGCGGGTGACGCGCGCCCTGTCCGTGTAAACGGTCACCTCTGCAATGCGCGACTCAATCGTAATATCTGCCATGCTACCCCCCTGGTGTATTCTCATGCCGGGACTTACATCTCCCCGGCGTCTACTTCACAACCGAGATGCCCAGCCCGTCCACGCTCTCGCGCACGATGGGCAGGATGACCGTTTCGAGCTGCGAGCTTGACGACAGCGTGCGGTTGTAGTGGTGTATCACCTGGGCGAAGACGTTGTCGGCGGGTGGGTCTATAACCGCGCCGTCCCGGATGAGGTTGTCGGAGAGGATGACGCTGCCGGGACGCGAGAGGCGGAGGCACCAGTCGAGGTAGCCGGGGTAGTTGTCCTTGTCGGCGTCGATGAAGAAAAGGTCGAACGGCCCCTCCCCGTTGGCCTCTATTTGCGGCAGCAGGTCCAGCCCCGCGCCCACGCGCACCTCCACCTTGCTTGACAGCCCGGCTATCTCAATGTTGGTGCGGGCTACTTCGGCGTGCTTGGGGCTGTATTCCAGGCTGATAAGCTTGCCACCATCGGGTAGGGCTCGGGCCAGGTTGATGGTGCTGAAGCCGCCAAGCGTGCCTATCTCCAGGATGCGCCGCGCTCCGCACAGCCTCGCCAGCATATAGAGCAGCCTGCCCTCGTTGGGCGACACGTTGATGGGTGGGAGCTCGTTACGCTCGCTGTTGTCGAGGGCTTGCAGCAGGGCGTCGTCGGGCGGAAAGAGGTCCTGTATGTAGTCGTCTATTTCGCGCAGCTTGTTGTATTGAGTATTGTCGCTCATATGCTCAATCCTTCCAATGCACTTTGTGGCAGAATTATAGGGAGCCTGTTGCGCAGGATGTCCCGAATGACGCCCTGTCCTGCTTTGTCATTAGCCACTACTCGCGTGACCTCAAACTCAGCGATACGTAGGGTGGGGTTCAGCCCGTGCAGAGGTGGTAGCAAGTCCCTCACCGCGTCAAAATAGGCCCGCTGTGCCGTTCGTCCGCCCGCGAACGGAAAATCATCCGTGGTTTTGGCTTCCCTGTAACTGTTCGCCTCAACCATGTGCTTCTTGCAATAGTCTTTGTATTTCGCCATGTTATAGCCCAGCCGCATGCCCTCCGGGTAGTAGTCGAACGTCTTAAGCCTGAACGAACTGAAATGCTGGACTTCATCGAACTCGAAGATGAAGTTGTAGCGGCCGCTGAAATACGCATCGCAGTTTAGCGGTCGTTCCCTCTTCAGGGCGTGTGCTTCGGCATTGCCCCGCAAGGCTTTGAATATGGCTCGTAGCGAGTCGTATGGCTCGCCGCTATCCTCATCTTCCTGCTTGTTGGTCATCCAGCCGAAGCTTGAAGGTCCGGGAGGTTCCTTCAGCACCGTCGCCAGGATGTCTGTAATCAGCCGCTGTCTATCGCGAACAGGCAATCTTAAGCCTCCCTTACCCCGTTACCCGCAAGGGCGGTGATGTCGTCCCAGCCGTAGCCGACTTCGTCAATTAGGACGCCATCGGCCTCTTCCTGCCGCTCGTAGACCTTGCGCCCGCCCATCGCCTCATAGAAACCGCAGGCGGGGTTTTCGGCTAGCACCCAGATAGCCATCGAGTACAGGCCCCGGCGCACAAGCTCTCGCACCACCGCGTCGAACAGGCGGCGACCTATCCCCTTGCCCTGGTGCTCCTGGAGCAGGTAGATAGCGTATAGCTCGGCTGCATGGTTGGGTACGTCCTCGCGGGCCGGGCCTCCGCTGGCGAAGCCTACTACCTCCCCGTCCTCCTCGGCTACGTACACGAAGGAAGCATTGCCTGGGTCGAGCGCCCTGCGCCAGAGTGCCTCTCGCTGCTCGTACGTGAAACCGTCAATAATATGCTGGGGCACCATGCCCTTATAGGTGGTGCGCCAGCTTTCTATGTGCACGCGAGCGATGCCAGGTACGTCTTCGATTGCGGCTTCTCTTATGACAGCCATCGAACTTCCCTTAACCACACTGAGGACCGAGCATCCACTTAACTCAGTCCTCAGTCCTCATTACTCATCACTCGTTACGCCAGCAGGTCGGGTATCTGCGTCGGTATCTTGGCGACTTTGACGCCCGCGTCTTCCATAGCGTCAATCTTGCCCTGGGCCGTGCCCGCGCCGCCTGAGATGATGGCCCCAGCGTGGCCCATGCGGCGGCCCGGAGGGGCGGTGCGGCCCGCGATGTAGCCTGCCACCGGCTTGGTGACGTACTCTTTGATGAAGGCGGCGGCCCGTTCTTCCTCGTCGCCCCCGATCTCGCCCATCATGACTATCTTCTCGGTCTCCGGGTCGTCCTGGAAGAGGCGCAGGCAGTCTATGAAGTCGGTGCCATGGATGGGGTCGCCGCCGATGCCGACCGCTGTAGTTTGGCCCATGCCGCGCTCGGTGAGGGCGTAAATCACCTCGTAGGTGAGGGTGCCGGAGCGGGATACCAGGCCGATGTTGCCGGGCATGGTGATGTAGCCGGGTATGATGCCTATCTTGGCCTGGCCTGGGGTGATGAGGCCGGGGCAGTTGGGGCCGATGAGGCGGCTGTTGCTCTCCTGGAGCACGTCGTACACGCGCATCATGTCGAGCACGGGCACGCCCTCGGTGATGCACACGACCAGGGGCACGTCCGCCGCGAGGGCCTCCAGTATGGCGTCGGCTGCGAAGGGGGCGGGCACGAAGATGAGCGACACGTTGGCCCCTGTCTCGCGCACCGCGTCCTTGACGGTATCGAACACCGGTACGTCCAGGTGGGTCGTGCCGCCCTTGCGGGGGGTGACCCCGGCAACGACGCCGGTGCCGTACTCGATCATCTGCTGCGTGTGGAAGGAGCCTTCACGCCCCGTGATGCCCTGCACCACCACGCGACTGTTCTTGTCTGCCAGGATGCTCATTGTTGAGTCCCTCTCCTCGTTGATTTCTGGGAATCATGCGCGGGGATTATAACACAAAGGCCATTCGGTGCCGAATATGAGACATATGACGGAACCGTCAAGACGCTAAGACGCCAAGAGCGCTCCAAGAGAAGGATTGAATATTCACCGCACAGACGCAGAGAGCGCAGAGGTTACGCAGAGATGGTGAAGGTTTTTGGAGGAAACCGTTGGCTGGCATCCATGAGCGTTACTGAAGACCAACCCCCGACCTTGTTATCCTGAGCGTAGCGAAGGATCAGGTGGTCAGATAAGAGTCCTCAACCTTCAGGATAACGGCGGCAATAGGAACCATGTGCCTCAATAGTGAGAGTCAAACATGGGGAACTGATCCTTCGCTACGCTCAGGATGACAGGGGGAGCAGCGTACTAACCATCCTCGTGGAGACGCTAAACTCTTACCGTTCTCTGCGTAAACTCCGCGTCCTCTGCGTCTCTGCGGTGCAACCGTTCTTATCTTGGCGTCTTGGCGGTTCCGTCTCTAAATCATTCCCCCAGCCCAACCACGTCCAAC
Organism: Chloroflexota bacterium; assembly: GCA_030913985.1. Lineage (GTDB taxonomy): Bacteria > Chloroflexota > Chloroflexia > QHBQ01 > JADMIH01 > JADMIH01. Next base: position 23,636 of record JALZHI010000044.1, read on the forward strand.
TGCCGCCCCGACAGCAGCTTGAAGGTGACGAGCAGTGCGAAGGAGGCAACCACCAGTATGGCGGCCAGGACAATCGCGGCGTTGATGTCGGTTTCGAGGGCGGTGTAGATGGCGAGGGGCATCGTCTGCGTGCGGCCCTGGAAGTTGCCCGCGAAGAGGATGGTGGCCCCGAACTCGCCCACGGCCCGCGCCCAGCCCATGATGGCCCCACCCGCTATGCTCGGTAGCGCCAGGGGCACCACTATGTGCCGGAAGGTCTGCCAGCTGCCCGCGCCCTGCGTCTGCGCCGCCTCCACCAGGTCGCGGGGCACCGACTGGAACCCCGCCCGCGCCGACTTGATGTAGAACGGGGCCGCCACGAACGCCTGGGCCATGACCACCGCCGCCAGGGTAAACGCCACCTCGATGTTCCACTCGCGCAACACGCCCCCCAGTGGTGTGCGGCGTCCGAACGCGAACAGGAGGGCCACGCCCGCCACCGCCGGGGGCAGCACCAGGGGCAACTCCACCAGCGTCTCTACCACTCGCTTGCCGGGGAAGCGAGACCGGGCCAGCCCGTAGGCCAGCGGCGTGCCCAGCACCAGCATCAGGCCCAGGCTGCACAGGCTGCTAGCCAGGCTCAGCCGGAGCGCGTCGAGCACCAGGGGATCGGCCAGGTAGCGCGGCAGGTCGCCCAGGGGCACGCGCAGGAGGAGGGCCAACAGGGGCAGGGTGAGGAACGCCAGGCACACCGCACCGGTGAGCGCCACCACCAGCCTGCCCAGCAGCGACCCCCAGGTTGACCTTCCGGAGCGTGGCTTGGGCCTGGGCTGTGCGAGCCGCCGTACGGGTGCGCTGCTATTGGGTTGGTGCTCCTGATCGTTTTCTAGTGCCATGCTGCCCTGCGTGCCCTATGCTAGGCTGAGTCGTATGTCAAAGGAGCGCAATGCATTGCACCCTCATGTAGCATCCTTGGACCCACAGGTCCATGTTCCCCCCTGTCATCCTGAGTGCAGCGAAGGATCAGGTGGGTAAGCGAGAGTCCTCAACGTACAGGATGCCGGGGGTAAGTGGAACATTGGTACCACTACAGGAAGAGTCAAACACCGGCTACTGATCCTTCGCTGCGCTCAGGATGACAAGGGGTAGTTTGGTGCCTCCATTCAGCAGAAGGGTTTGACCTACAGGACATGCTGTACCGTGCCTCTACATGTAGTCGTCTATGCTTAGTCCAACCCCTAGGGCCTGGTCGTGCTGGCGCGGCTGAAGCCGTACTTCTCCAGTATGGCCTGTCCCTCGCTGGAGAGCGCGTAGCTGATGAAGGCGCGCCCCGCGCCGGGGCTGGGGGCTTCTTTGACCGCGGCGACGTAGTAGGTGGCTACCACGTTGTACTTCTCCGGTATCGCCAGCAGCTTGACCGGAGGCACGCTGTTCGAAGCCGAGGCGTTGGCGGCCCGTGCGTCGGTTACGTAGACGATACCCGCGTCTACCTCTCCCAACTGCACCCGCGAGAGCACCTGGCGCACGTTGTTCTCGCGGCTGACGACGTTCTTGAGCACCGCTTGCTTGAAGGCCGCGCCATACGCCGGGTCCGCCGACAGCTTATCGAGTACCTCCAAGCTGTACTTCCCCACGGGCACGCCAGGGTCGGCCAGCGATAGCTTGATGCCCGATTTCGCCAGGTCTTTCAAGCTGGAGATGTTGCCGAAGTTCTCGTTCGGCAGCACCACGACGAGCAGGTTGCGGGCGAGGGGCTGCGGGCTGCCGCTGGTGAGGCCCGCCGACACCGCTTTGTCCATGTTGGCTTTGTCGGCGGAGGCGAATACGTCGGCGGGCGCGCCCTGTTGCAACTGGGTGACCAGCGCCTGCGAACCCTGGAAGTTGAAGCTGAGTTCGCGCAGGTTGGGGTTGGCGGCCTTGAACTTCCGCCCCATCTCGTCGAAAGACTCCTTGAGGGAGGAGGCCGCGAACACGCTGAGGTTGCTGGCGGGAGGCACGGTAGGTTGGGTGGTCCTCACCGGCAGGGGTATCGTGGGCATGCCGGGCGCGGTGGGCAGCGGGGGTGGCGCGACTCCCGGCCCGCTCTGCTCTCCGTAGCGCCAGTCGTGATAGTGCCGCCCGATGTTGCCTACCTGCACCCTGAACTCCGGCTGCGGCTCTGACGGCACGTAGGTGAGCACGCGCCGCTCGTAAAGCTGCACGAGCACCAGGGTGTCGGCCTTGCCCGCTATCTTCACCCGCGCCCAGTAAGGCTCGGTGATAGGCAGGCCGCTGGCGTAGAACCACGGCTCGGAGATCTGCTTCGTCAGCACGCCGCCATTCTCGAATACCGGTCCTCTCACGTTGAGGAAGTCCCAGAATACCTGCGGGATGTTGTGCCTGGTTTGCGGCTCGTAGTAGACCAGCTTAGCGCCCGCCGTGTTGCCGAGCGCCGCGTCCTGCGTTACGTTGCCCGCCTTGTCCACTAGGCCGGTCGCGTTCTGGTTGGTCCGGTCTTCGGTGCCCGTTAGCAGCCTGGCGAAGCTGGCGTAGGTGGGTGCGTTTGGGTCGTCGTTATCGGAAGCGAGAGGGATGTTGGCGGGCGTGCGGTCGGCGAAGCTGTTGTTACCGGTCTGCATCCTGCCGCTCACCAATTCCACCGTGAGCAGTCCGTTGGTGACGTAGAAGGGGCTGTTCTTGTCACCCTCCGGGTTGTTGATCTCCATGCGGCTCTTGTCGAAGTACTGCACCAGGCGCTTGCCGGTCTGACCTTCGACGTACTGCTCATGCCGCGTGTCAAACGGCCCCGGGCCCCAGTAGAAGCCCCGCTTTACCGTGCCGTCGGCCACCGGCTTATCTGTCCGTTGCCAGGTGCGCTCGAAGGCAGGGTCAGCAAACGTAGCGGCCCCCGGCTGCGGCGTCTGTGCCAGCGCCCCCAGAGGCACCAGCCCCAGCGCCGCTACCGACAGCCCCAAAACTGCTCTCTTGACGTTCTGCTGTGATGTAGTGGAAAAGCGCATAAGTGAAAGTAACTCCTTCTGTTGGACAATGGACGATGTACAAGTTGTGAGTTATGAATTTTGAGTTTTGAGTTGAAGGATAGGAGACGGAACCGCATCACGCCAAGGACGCTAAGGACGCGCCAAGAGGATGATGGTTCGTTACGACCCGTCAACTAATAACTCATAACTCAAAATTCATAACTCAAAACTTCTCCATCGTCCCCTACAACCCCCCGCTGTGTCCGCCGGGGGTGGCTATCATTACCGAGGTTGACTTGAACATCGCCACCGCCTGCATACCGACCTCCAGGCCCATCTCGTCGGCGGCTTCGGTGGTTATGATGGCGACGATGTGGTTGTCACCTACCTGCATATCTACCTGGCACATTACGTCGCCGCGCTTTACGCCGGTAATCACGCCGGGCAGCTTGTTGCGGGCGCTGGTGAGGGCAACGGATTCGGGGGCTTGTTCGTTCATCTAAGACTCCTGCGATTCTGGATTTTAGGTTTTGGACCCTTCGCTTCGCTCGATGGCAGGCTTTAGGTTTGTTGGGTGCAGTCCGGTATTCAACACTAAGGCGATTTGCAGGGCCAGGCGGGCGTCTGGGTCGTCGGGGTCAAGGGCGGTAAGGGCCTGGATGCGTGATAGGCGGTAGCGTAGGGAGTTTCGGTGGATGAAGAGAGCGTTGGCGGTTTGCGCCGAATTGCCGCCGTGACGCAGGTAGGCCGACAGAGTCTTTAGGAGGTCGCCGTGGTGCTCGCGGTCGTACTGGCGCAGTGGTTCGAGCAGGTCCAGGTAGTAGGCGGCCTTCTGCGGGTCGGCCCGCATCGCTTCCACGAGTGGAGCTATATGCTCGCTGTATGCCCCTGCGAGGGGGTCGGTCACGCGTACCTCCGGTTGACGGCGGGCAGTGGCGGCACCTGCGCCACGCTTCTTTGGTCGAGAGTGCTACTATATATGTTGTAGCACACACTTACGCGGGGTGTTAGTGCAAAGTGCACAAAATCCGGGCCTATGGGGTCGGCTGATGGCTATTACGGCTGCATGAGAGACGGATACAAGGACCCTGCCCCGCCTTTGTCATTCTGAGCGTAGCGAAGAATCTCGTCCTCTACCGAGGTGCTCCCCTTTTCCTTCGAGAGAGTGCCCCTAAAGAAAAGTGCCGTTTTGGGAGATGAGGGACGAGATTCTTCACTCCGTTCAGAATGACAAGGACTGCCTTTGGTCGCCGTAATAGTTGCAGAGCCAACATTGACCCAGCAACACAGCCATGTATTGGCGTCCGGGGCGCAATCTCTACCTCTTCTGCTTGGAGCGTATTGTTGAACATATCTATATTGGGGTTGTTGCTGCTGGCGGCCCTGATACACGCCTCGTGGAACCTGCTGGCGAAGCGCAGCCTCGACAAGCAGGCGTTCCTGTGGCTCGCCTCGCTCGTGTCGCTGGTGGTGTTCGTGGTGCCCTTCTTATTGGTAGGGCGGCCCGTTCCGCCCGAAGCGTGGCCCTTCATCGTGCTTTCCGGCGTGCTGGAAGCCGTGTACTTCATGCTGCTCGGCAGCGCGTACCAGCGGGGCGACATGTCGTTGGTCTACCCGCTTGCCAGGGGGTCGGCGCCGCTCTTCGTGTTGATGTTCGCCTCCCTGTTCCTGGGGGAGCGGGTGGGCTGGAGCGGATTGCTGGGCATCGGGCTTGTGGTGCTGGGTATCTACACGCTGCACCTCAAGGTGCTGGACCTGAGGGGGCTGCTAGCGCCCTTCCTGTCGCTCAAAGAGAGGCCGTCGCAGATCGCCCTGCTCACCGGCCTCACGATTGGGTCGTACTCGGTGGTGGACAAGGTAGGGGTGGGGTATGCAGGCCCCATATCGTACCCCTTCCTGGTGTTTAGCGTGTCTTCCCTGGTGCTGGTGCCCTACATGTGGCTGGCGAAGTCGCAGGCGGTACGCCGGGAGTGGCGGGACAACCGGGCCAGCATCCTGGCCGTGGGGGTCATGTCGCTGTGCAGCTTCCTGATGGTACTGTTCGCCCTCACCGTGAGCCAGGTGAGCCACGTCTCGCCTGTACGCGAGGTCTCGGTGGTATTCGGCGCGGTACTGGGCACGCTGGTCCTGCGGGAGCCGTTTGCTCGGGTGAAGGTAGCAGGCTCGGTGCTCATCTTCGGGGGCATCGTGCTTATCAGCTTGGCGGGTTAGGTCGTATGGGCTTATGCAAGCCGTAAGTGGGGCAGTCCAGGCGGTGGGATTGTTGCCTGGTTCGATACATGGTCGCCAGCCGACGCCTAGCGAAGGGGTATATCAGGGGCATGGTGCGAAGGACGAGGCCATGTAACGGGGTGTATTAGGGGCAGTTGGCGAAGGACGACGCCCAGCGATTGAAATCGCGGGCTACACAAGGCAAAGTCTGCCGCAGGGCAGACTGGTTCATCTAGGAGCATCTAAAGAAGTCTTAGAAGGGTATCAGTCCCCGCAGGGGACTTTGCAAACTGTAGCCCGCGATTTCAATCGCCGGGCGTCCCTCTGCGGCCAATTCCCGTCATTCTGACACCAATTCACACCAATTGACACCAAAGGGATTATCCCGCCTACTGCATAACTCGCGCCTCATCCCCGCTTTACGTAATAAGTTGCAGTACATAATACGTACGTAAAGTTGCGTGAATTGAGCTAGCTGAAGATACGCTACATTCCGTAGGTTTTTGCTTTACCGCCCCCTACTACTGCGGGTATGCTACCGTGGGTTGAGGGAGCGGCAGTTTCTTACGCCAGCCCTCTGTCAGACCGCCATAGATTGCACAGCAGGCATAGTCGCCTGTGTCGCCTTCTATCGCAGCCTGTAATCGCTTGCCCCGCAATTCGTCCAAGCAAACTTCTCAGGAGGCCCTGTTCAATGTCCGACGTTCAAGTTCTACGTTCCACGCGCACTTTCAAGAGCATAGGCGTTTCGGTGATGGCGATGCTCGTCCTGCTGACCGGCTTGTTCGGCAGCGTTTCCTCGACCCAGGCGGCACCTCAGGCCGCTCCCGCGAATGCAGGCGCTACCATCGTCAGCGTGGCGTACAAGTACAACGGCTACCGCTATCGCTACGGCGGCGCGTCTCCCTCGGGCTTCGATTGCAGCGGCTTCGTTTACTACGTCTACAAGCAGGCGGGCATCTCAATTGGCCGCGACACCAACTCGCAGTACAACAGCGGCACCCGCGTCGGCTTCAACAACCTGCAACCGGGCGACATCGTCCTCTTTTCCAACACCTACAGGCGGGGCCTGTCGCACGCAGCCATCTACATCGGCGGCGGCAAGATCATCCACGCTGTGAACGAAAACGTCGGCGTGACGGTAAGCAACCTGAACAGCTCCTACTGGCGGTCCCATTTCACTACGGGCGTCCGGCCGTAACCAACAGAACTAAACGCCAAGACGCCAGGACGCCAAGGACCACGCCAAGATATGGATTGTGGCTCAAGATAGAGGACCAGGGTACGACACCACGTACCCTGGTCCTTTTCACTTAAGCTAAACCTTAATCTACTTGGCGCGTCCTCTGCGTCTTGGCGTCTTGGCGTTTAGTTCACTGGCCCACTAGCAGGGCACTCTTATTGCTGCTTAGCCTCCACCTACCGGCCACAAATTACCACCCGCGACGATGCGAGGTACAACGGTATATAGGAGGAGAGGAATGGCTTCACCTAAGTCCAGGTCCCTTGGCAAGCTTTACCGGGCGTGCGTCTTTTTGCTGGCGCTGATGCTTGTGTTGCCCGCGTTCCCGGCGCGGTCTTACGCTCATGGCGAGGACGAGCAGGCTGCTACCGGCGACACGAGCGTGGCGGACGAGCACGCGCAAGGCGAGGCGGAGGGCTACGGCATCGACGCCCTGCAAACGACCACCAACACCACCAAACCCCTGTCCGCCAAGCAGTTGATCTTCATCAGCGACGGCATGCGCCCCGACCTGGCGGAACGCTGGGCGGCCTCCGGTGACATGCCCAACTACGCTCGCATCTTCGGCCAGGGCGTCACCGGCGACAATGGCATGATCCCGCAGGTGGCCGCCAACACGGGCGCGGGCTGGACCACCCTCTCCACCGGCGCGTGGTCGGGCATGCACGGGCAGGTGAACAACACCTACCACATCAACAGCAACGGCATCCTGACCAGCACAAGCGGCTTCGATGGCACCCGCAACATGGCCGAGACCTACCAAGAGGTAGCCGAGAAGAACGGCAAGAAGGTCGCCGTGATCGAGTGGTCGGGCGCGCTGCCCACCAAGATCAAAGGCCCGGTGATCGACTTCCGCAACTTCTACAGCAGCCGGGGTGTGGCAACCAACTTCGCAATCCCCGACGCGCGGCCCGACCCCGCCGTGAGCTACACCAACACTCTGCAAATCGCGGACGCCCAGGGCTGGACGGGCGAGCCTCGGTCGTACAGCCCGGCCAAGGAGACCACCCTCTCCTTCAATACCAACGTCATCAGCAACACCGCCGCCACCCTCACCTTCAATCTCCACATCTACGACACCACCGACGACCGGGTGGTGAACTACGACCGGGTGCTGGTGACCAGGGACGGCAAGAGCATCACCACGGCGCAGGCTGACCTGGAAGTGGGCGAGTGGAAGGACATCAAGCTCAACCTGCCGCAGAACGGGCTGCTCGTCGGCTTCTACCTGAAGCTAATAGACCTGTCGCCCGACCTCTCGCGGCTGCACCTCTACTGGACCTCCCTGGCTCGCGTGCGCTCCAACATGGTCGACCTGGAGCAGAAGATCGCGCGCGATATGCCGACCGTGGTCGCCGCCGACTTCGCGCCTTTGCAGGCCGGGCTTGTGGACGCCGAGACCTACTTCGAGCAGGGCGTCAAGTTCTTCGATGCGTACCACCGCATCCAGGAGTACGTCATCCAGACCTACGAGCCGGATGTAGTCCTGGCGGGCGCTCCCGTCACGGACGAGTTCTCACACCAGTTCCTGGCCCTCATGAACGCCGACTACGAGGGACCGCGCACTCCCGGCGTGGAGAGGGCCGACGCGGAGCGGTACATTCGCGAGGCCTACAAGCGCACCGACGCTTACCTGGGCCGCTTCTGGGAGTTGCTGGGCCCAAATACTATCACCTTCGTAGGGTCGGACCACGGCTTCGCGGCCACCTGGAAGAGCGTCAACGCGAACTTGGTGCTGCAAAACGCCGGGCTGTACGACCCCAACAACCGGGCTGCCAGCCAGGCTATCGCCTACATAGCGGGCGGCACGGCGAATATCTACATCAACCTGAAGGACCGCGAAGCGGGCGGCGTGGTAGAGCGTGCCAACTATGAGGCGGTGCGCGGCCAGATAGTGGCGGCTTTCAACAACCTGACTGACGACGGCAACAAGGTAGCGGGGGCGGTGCTCACCAAGGAGCAGGCGCGCACGATCCAGGCGGGCGGCGCGACCGTCAACGCCTGGCACCCAACCCGCACGGGCGACGTGGTAGTGATAACCAACCCGCCTTACCAGTTCGACGCGCCCAGGCCGGGCCAGGTGGTAGCCGACTCGCCCTTCTACGGCCAGCACGGCATGATGCCCGACCTGGTGGACCTGCCGCGTAACGTCAACATGCGCGCTATGTTCGGCATCATCGGCCCCGGCGTGGCGCAGGGCAAGAAGCTCACGGGCGTGCGCTCCATTGACCTCGCTCCTACAGCGGCCTACGCGATGGACATCCCAGCCCCCCGCTACGCAGAGGGCCGCGTGCTCACCGAGGCCTTTACGCAGACACCAACCAACCTGGTGGACATCCAGGTGCTCGCCTGGGGCGACTATCACGGCCAGCTAGACCCGGTGCAGGCCAGCATCGACCGCGTCAACGTCCCAAGCGGCGGGGTAGCCAATATAGGGGCTTATTGGAAGGAGGCGCGGGCCAAGAACCCCAACGGCACCATCGTGCTCAGCGACGGCGACAACGTGGGAGCCACCCCGCCCAACTCGGCCTTCCTGAACGACGACCCGACCATCAACGCGATGAACCTGCTCGGCTTCACCGCCTCGGCCGCCGGCAACCACGAGTTCGACAAGGGCGTGGCCGGGTTCCAGCGTCTCACCGGCCTTGCGAAGTTCTCCTACCTCGCCAACAACATCATAGACGAGTCGACCGGTAGGCTGGCGGCGTGGGCCAGGCCGTACATCACCGTGCAGGCCAACGGCATCGAGGTGGGCATCATCGGTGCCTCCAACCCGGAGACGCCTCTCGTGACCAGCCCCGCCGGTATCAGGGGCTACAGGTGGGTAGACCCGATAGGGCCGACCAACCAGTACGTGAAGGAGCTTACGGCCAGGGGCATCCGCACCATCATCGTGGTGTACCACCAGGGTTCCACGAAGGGCGACTTCGACAGCCTGGACGGCCTCTTTGGCGACATGGCGCGGCAGCTTGACCCGGAGGTTGACCTGCTGGTGGGCGGCCACACCCGCGTCAAGACGATGACCCGCCTGAACGGAAAGCTGGTCAGCGCGGCCAACCACGCCCTCGAAACGAGCGAGATGCACCTGCTGGTGGACCCCGCTACGAAGAACGTGGTCTGGTCGTGGGGCGCGTTCCGCAGGCCGCTGGGAGGTGCCATCACCCCCGATTCGGACCTAGCGGCCCTGGTGCAACAGGCCAATGACGCGGTGAAGCCGATACTGGGCGAACAGGTTGGCGTGGCCGCGGCCCTGGTGGACCGCAGTCGCGGCGGCGAGAGCAAGATGGGCAACCTGGTTAGCGATGCCATACGCGCCACCTACCAGGTGGACGTGGCGTTGCAGAACTCAGGCGGTTTGCGTGCCGACTTCCAGCCCGGCCCCATCAGCAAGGGCGACGTGTTCGCGGTGCTGCCCTTCGGCAACCTGGTAGTCACCGGCGACCTGAAAGGTTCCGACCTGCTCGCGGCGCTGGAGAACGGCGTGAGCGACGTATCGGGCAGCGCCGGGCGCTTCATCCAGCTTTCGGGCTTGCGCTTCGCCTACGATGCCAGCAAGCCGGTGGGTCAGCGGGTGCTGTGGGCGGTGCTCTCCAACGGCAGGCCCCTAGATGCCAACGCCACCTACAGGGTAGCCACCAACGACTTCATGCAGGTGGGCGGCGACAACTACACCTCATTGACCCGGATGGCGAACGTGGTGTCCCGCGAGCAGTTGTACGAAGTGGCCGCCGCCTACGTCAAGAGCCTCGGCACGGTCAACCCGCAGGTGGAAGGCCGCATCATCGCGGTGCAGGCGGGCCAACCGGCACCTACGCCACCCACGGCGGCCACCCCGGCCCTCCCAACGCCCGCTTCCATCCTGCCAACGGCTGTAGCTGCCGGTACCAGCGTGCCCAGCACAGGCACGGGCGCTGCATCACCCACGGCTGGTGCAGGTGCCGCCCCTACATCCGCCCCGACAGTCGCAACACCTACGGCAGTGGTGCCCGGCATGCCGGTCACAGGCGGCAACGGCGACACGGCGCTGACCGCCACCCTCATAACCGCACTGCTGGTGTTGCTCGCAGGGCTGATGCTGGTCTGGCGAAAGGAGCGCGCTGACTCGACCTACAATCTATAGAAGTATCTAAACGCCAAGACGCCAAGACGCAGAGAACGCGCCAAGGTTAAGCAGTGTTCTAAGCGAAAGGACCAGGGTACGACACCATGTACCCTGGTCCTTTTTGTACCTCTAAACCTTAACACTCTTGGCGCGTCCTTGGCGTCTCCGCGTCTTGGCGTTTAGATATCTATGCCAGTTGCCGGGCGAGTTGGGCCGCGTGCTGCGAATCGTGGGCGACCATGTGCAGCGTGTGGGCGAAGATGGTGATATTGCCCTGCTCCTGGTGGGTGCCGGGCCGCTCCCAGTCCTCTGTGGAGAGCGCCGAGAGGTCGTTTATGTGCTCCTCGCGCAGGCGCAGGAAGGCCGCGAGTGCGTCTTGCAGGTCCTGGGCCGCGTAGTTGCGCTCCCTGGCCCACGCCTCCTGATCGTAGCCGGGCAGGAAGGGGTTGGTTTCGTCGCGCATGGCACGCAGCCGCTCCAGGGCGCGCTCCTCGGCATCGCGCAGGTGGCACATCACCTCCACCACCGACCAGTTCTCATCACCGCCCCTGGCCGCCGCAGCCTGCTCCTGGGTGACTTCCCTCAGCAGAAAGCGCAGCGTATCGGAGGTAGATTTGAAAGCGTCCAGCAGGTCCTTTTGCAGGTTGTACATGGTAGCAACTCCTTTGCCTCAATAAAAGTTCGTGCGTATATCTAAGGTTGTCGCAGGGCTGTATCGAAGCAGGACAGCAGCGACCATACTCCCCCTTGTCATCCTGAGCGTAGCGAAGGATCAGGTGGGTAGGCGAGAGTCCTCAACATTCAGGATGGAAGTAGTGATAGGAACATTGTGACATTGATAGTAAGAGTCTAGCAGGGGCGACTGATCCTTCACTGCGTTCAGGATGACAAAGGGGGAGTTATGCTAGATAGGATGGATTGACAAGATGTTCTCCGGTGTTGTAAAGGAGCAGTTGCAACACCAACCCCAAACAACCCGGAGAACAAGCTAATGATACCTGATGAGTGGTCGTT